>JAFAAX010000144.1 GCA_023426345.1 Actinomycetes bacterium | reverse complement strand
CCGGCGCTTTCGGGCCCCACAACACCAACACCCACTCCTCCACCCGACAGCGGCTCCCCGCACCGAAGCCCGCCCCATGAGCAGTGGAGCCGATCCGGTCGTCAGTCCGGGGTCGCCCTCGTCGGGGGAAGGGGGAGAGAGGGACGGGAGAAGCGGACGAGGGCGACCCCGCCACGGCCACCGGCACCGACCAGCGGCCGGGCGGCCGGGCGGCCGGCCGACGACCGCACTCAGGCGGCGGCCTCGCGCAGCAGGCGCGCGCGCAGGGGGCGAGTGGTCTCCGACGCAGCGAGGATGACCGCGACGCCCGCCACGGCGAAGGCCAGCACGGCGAAGACGGGCTGCAGCGTGGCGCCCATCGAGATCAGCGGCGAGGTGAACAACAGACCGAGCGCGACCGACCCGCAGATCAGGAGGACGGCGGGCAGGCCGATCTCCCAGCGGCGCGATCGATCCAGGAACCCGGTGGGCGCTCCCGTGCGGATCAGGGACAGCGTCTCGGGGACGCCGTCGATGACGCGGATCGCCTGGTTGACGGCGGTGGAGATGGCGGCCAGCACGATCGTGATGCCCAGCGTGAGCAGCATGCCGGTGGCGATGTCGGCCATCAGGGTGGCGTCGTCCGCATCGGAGGACGACGCGCCGCCCACCGTGCCGGTGAAGACCGGGAACAGCACGCCGACGACGAAGCCGACCATCGCCACCGCCCCGAACGAGCGCCACACGCTCCGAGGATCGTCGGCGAGGCGGCGACCGGCCAGCATCATCTGCGGCGACCGCGCGGCCGCTGCCATCCTCCGGCCGAGCGCGCCCACCAGCCAGGAGCCCACGGCGTTGACCAGTGCGAACACGACCGCCAAGAACGCCAGCGTCACGCCCATGGCTGCGGCCGGACCCATCCCGACCACCGCCTGCACCGGACCGAGCCATGCGAGGACGACGAGGACAGCCAGGATTGCGCCCGCCGGCGAGACCCGGTGGACGTCCGAGCGGCGGGCGACGCCCAGCGGCGTGATCGCGACGCGGCGCATCCCGAACCAGGCGCTTCCCGCGGCCAGTGCCAGCATGGCGGCGCCGAGCCCCAGCAGGATCCACGGGCCGACCCACATCTCGGCGGGGCGCATCGGGAAGCCCTGGAAGCGGATCGCCTGCCAGGCGGGCAGGGTGGCGGCGTACAGCGCCGACCCGAGCGCCACGCCGATGGCGGAGTGGACCGTGGTCTCCAGGACCGAAGCGGCCTTCGCCTGGGCGGGCGGCAGTCCGAGGAGCCGCAGGACGGCCAGGTCGCGGGCGCGCCGCGACATCCCCAGTCGCGCGGCGGCGGCTCCCATCGAGAGCACGGGCACGATGATGAGGATTGCCGCGAAGCAGGCGAGGAACAGGTAGAAGCCCTCCGACTCCAGCCCGTTGCGAGGCGCCTGCGAACGTTGATAGAACGCCATGACGCCCCCGGACACCGCCAGCAGCACGGCGTGGGGCAGCGCGAAGGCCAGGAGGGTGAGGACCGCGGTCGCGCGGTCGCGGCTGCGCAGGAGCACGCGCGCGCCGGTGAGCGTCGCCGTCATCGGGCGGCCTCCCCGGGGGCGTCGGCGGGCTGCCGAGCGGGGCCTGACGGCGGTGTCGGGACGGACGGTCGAGGGGGGACGCCCTCGTCAAGGATCCTCCCGTCCTGGACGCGGACGACCTGCGGGAACCAGGCGGCCACTCCCGGATCGTGCGTGACCAGGAGCAGCGTGGCGCCGGAGGCCCGCGCCGCGCCGGTGAGGACGTTCATCACCTCGGCGCCGGTGGCCTGGTCGAGCGCGCCGGTGGGCTCGTCGGCGAAGACGACCTGCGGGGAGGCGATGAGCGCCCGCGCGATGGCGACGCGCTGGGCCTGTCCGCCGGACAACTGGCCGGGCCGATAGGGGCCGAGGCCGGCCAGACCCAGGTTCGCCAGCATCTGGCGGGCGCGGGCCGTCGCCTCGCTGTGCGGCCGGCCGGCGAGCATGAGAGGGAGGCCGACATTCTCCTCGGCGGAGAGCTCGGGGAGCAGTTGGCCGTCCTGGAAGACGAACCCGAAACGGGTGAGGCGCAGGCGCGAGAGCCGGCGCTCCGGCAGGCCCACGATCTGCTGGCCCGCGATGACGATGGACCCGCCGGTCGGAGGCAGGATGCCGGCGATGCAGTGGAGCAGCGTCGTCTTGCCGGAGCCGGAGGGCCCCATGATCGCGACCTGCGCGCCGCGCGGCAGCGCCAGGTCGACGCCGGCCAGCGCGGGGACCACCTGGTCGCCGCGCGTGTACTCCTTGACCAGGCCCGACACCGCGATCCCCGACCCGTCCTGAAGCGGAGAACCGGCCTGCGGGGCAGTTCCAGAGGTTCCAACGGCCCCGGCCACGGTGCCGGCCGGCATGCCCGCCGAGGGGAAGACGGCAACGGGCGCCTCAGGAGCGGGCGGGACGGCGCGGGACGGGTCGGAGGGCAGGGGCGTCGACGGTGAGATCGGTGCGGTCATGGTTCCATCGTCGTCGGCGCTCCCGTCCGGCACCATGAGGGGAGCCCCTGTTCGCTCCCCCATCGGCCCCTGACGCCGACACCGGGAGGGGGTCCGGGAATACCACGTGTCGTGTGTGACGCCAACTGCGCGGGGCATTGGGAAGGCGTCCGCGACCTCTGGTGGTGACGACTCATCGGCGTTACACTTATTGCGACTGCTTCGATTGTTTCGATTGAGAGGGGTGGGGTGATGAGCAGCATCGCGACACTGGTTCCTGAACCAACCGACGCGGAGTTGGCGGCTTCGGCGTTGCGTGGTCTTGATGCCGCGCGGGATGCGAACATTCCGGTGCGGTTGAGCCTGGGAGGGGCCGATGGGGAGGTGGAGGTTCCTGGCTTGGTGCTCTCCGCGCTGGCCCGTGTGCTGGATAGCTTCGCTCACGGTGAGGGGGTGACGCTTGTGCCTTCGCATGCGGAGTTGACGACGCAGCAAGCGGCGGATGCGTTGAACGTGTCACGCCCGTTCCTGATTGGTCTGCTCGATGCCGGTCAGATCGCCTACCGGACGGTCGGCACGCACCGTCGCGTGATGGCGGCGTCTTTGGTGCGTTACCTGCGCGAAGACGAAGCCTGCCGGACTATGGCAGCAGACGAGTTGGCAGCGGATGCTCATGCGCTCGGGCTGTCCTGATGACCGATGTTGTCCTCTATGACGCGAATGTGCTCTATCCATCCACGCTGAGGGATGTGCTGATCCGGGTCGGGTTGGCGCGGCTGGTGCAGCCGAAGTGGACGGATCGGATTCTTGATGAAGTGTTCGACAACCTGCGGGCAAACAGGCCAGACCTTGACCCGGCCAGGTTGGATCGGACCCGGCGGTTGATGAACGAGGCGATCCGCGATGTGATGGTCACTGGCTATGAGCATCTGATCGGCCAGCCATCGCCCGCGCCTGGCGCGGTGACGCCACCGCCTCGGATGTGCTGGATCGTCTCGCGGTCGATGCACCCCACGCGACAGACCTGATCCGCCGAACACTGGGAAACCCCACCACATCAGCGAGAAAGGCTGACAAACCTCGCGCTGGCGGCCTCGCCCGCCGCCCGCCGACTTCCTCAACCGTCCTCACGGCGGAGGAGGGCCGCGAGCGCGCCGCCCTGCCGGCCCTCGGCCGTCAGCTCCGCGAACGTCCCCGTCTCGACCACGCGACCGCCGTCCATCACCGCGATCTGGTCGGCGTCGGTGACCGTCGCGATCCGGTGGGCGATGACGATGAGCGTCCGCCCGGCGGTGGCCGCTCGGATGCCGGCGAGCACGACGGCCTCCGTGTCGCGGTCCAACTGCGAGGTGGCCTCGTCGAGGATCGTCACGGGCGCCTCGCGGAGCAGGGCGCGGGCCAGCGCGACGCGCTGCTGCTGCCCGCCGGACAAGCGCTCGCCCCTCTCCCCGGCCACGGTGTCCAAGCCGTCCGGCTCCGAGGCCAGCCACTCCGTGAGGCCGACCTGTCCGCACGCCCGCATCAGGTCCTCCTCCGTCGCCGATGGGCGGGCGAGCAGCAGGTTGGCGCGCACTGTGTCATTGAACAGATAGGGCTGCTGCGGGGCGAGGGCGACCAGTTCACGCAGTCGGTTCCGGCTGAAGTCGCGCACGTCGGCGCCCCCCAGCGTGATCGCGCCCGCGTCGACATCCCACATGCGCATCGCCAGGGCGGCGAGCGTCGACTTCCCCGATCCCGAGGCGCCGACCACGGCGGTCGTCCGCCCGGCGGGGAACCGCAGCGACACCGAGTGGAGGACCTCCGGGCGCCTGACGGGCGCGGGCGCGCCCTCGTCGGGGATCACCGACCGGCTCGCGGCCCCGCCCTCGTCCGCCTCCCCGACCGGCTCCGGATAGGCGAACGACACCCCGGCGACCACCACGTCCCCCGTGCCGTCGCAGGCAGAGTCGGCGGCCTCCTGCTCGGCCAGCGTCGCCGCCCGCCCGGCCTCGACGGGATCCCGGACCAGCGGCGCGCGCTCGGTCACGGCGAACACCCGACGCGCGGAGGCGAACGCCTGGTCGAGGTCCGCCTGGAAGTCCTCGACGGCGAGCACCGAGGCGAACGACCCCAGGGCGAGGCCGAGTCCCAGGCCGATCTGTCCGGCGGACACGGCGCCCCTTGCCGACGACCACGCCAGAACGGCCGTCACACCGACCAGGGTCGCGCCCTGCAGCGCCCGGTTGGCGCCCCGCCGGGCGGCCACCACGCGCCCCGCCCCCCGCTGGGCGCCGGCGATCCGCCCCTCGATCGCGGACATCGACCGCAGCCGGGCGTCCTGCGCCCCGAACGCCAGCACCTCGCGGACGCCTTGGACGGAGTCGGTGACGTGCTGGGCCAACTCGCCCCGTCCCTCGCGCACGACCCTCGCCGCCCGGTCCGTGCGCGCCCCGCCCCAGCGCGGCACGACGAGCCCCATGAGGACCAGTCCGGCCGACAGCGCCAGCGCCGCCCACCAGGAGACGCCCACCCCCATCCACGCCACGACGCACACGGGCGCCAGCACGGCGGTCACGCCCGGAGCCAGGGTGTGCGCGAAGAACACCTCGATGCGGTCGACGTCGCGGGTCACCCGGCTCATGAGATCGCCGGAATCGCGCCCCTCGGTGGCGGCGGGCGCCTGCGGCTCCAGCCGGTCGAAGAAGTATCCGCGCAGCAGGGCGAGCGACCGGAACGCCACCCAGTGCCCGCTGAACTGCTCGAGATAGCGGAACAGGCCCTTGAGCAGCGACATCGCGACCAGCACCGCGACGGTCGCGCCGATCGTCCATGTCGGTTCCCCAGCGGCGCGCGTCATCAGCGCCCACCCGCCCGCGGCGAAGAGCCCGACGCCGAGCAGCAGCTCGACCATCCGGCAGACCACCGACAGGCCCAGCGGCGCGACGACCGGCCGCGCGACGCCCAGCAGGCGGCGGGTGAGGTCGCGGCGCGTCGTCGGGATCCCCGCGCCTTCCTTCGAGGGCATCGACGAGGGCGACCCCGCTGTTTCGACGGACTGCCCGGCGCGTGCCGGGCGGCCCACCCGGTCGGACGCCCCGGACCCGGCGGTCCTCCGCGCGCCCGGAGTCTGCGACCCGCCCGTGGTCGGATCGGCACTGGCGCCGGCGCCCGGCTGGCCGGCTGTGGGCTGGTGGTCGGTCATCGCGCGTCTCCGTGGATCGTCTGGCCGGCATCCTCCGTCACGTCGACCAACCGGCCGTCCCTCAGTTCGAGGCGGCGATCCGCATGGGCGATGGTCGCCTGCCGGTGCGAGATCGTCAGGGTGGCCCGGCCCTGCGCGGCGTCGTCGAGGGCCCGGAGGATCTCCCGTTCCGAGGCGAGGTCGACGTGGGCGGTCGGCTCGTCGAGCAGCAGGATCGGAGCGCCGGTGAGCAGCGCCCGCGCGATCGCGACGCGTTGGGCCTCGCCGCCGGACAGGGCGAGTCCGCGTTCCCCGACCCGCGTGTCGAGCCCGTCGGGCAGGCGCGCGAGGAGGTCGTCAAGGTGAGCGGCGCGCAGAGCGCCCACCAGCCGCGCCTCGCCCACCCGGCCCACCTCGCCCACCTCTCCCACCCGGCCCGTCTCAGGGACGGCGATGAGCAGGTTGTCCCGCAGCGTCCCCGTGAACAAGTAGGTCTGCTGGGCGACCACGCCGACCTGCGCCCGCGCCCAGGCCAGGGGCACGGTGGTCAGGTCGTGACCGCCGATGAGCACGCGCCCGGCATCGGGGCGCACCGCCGCCTGGATGAGCGCCGCCAGCGTCGTCTTGCCGGCGCCCGACGCCCCGGTGAGGACCACGTGCTCGCCCGGGCGAACCTCCAGGTCGACATGGTCCAGCACGGGAGGCGCAGCCGGGTCGTAGCCGAAGGAGACGCCCTCCAGGCGCAGGCCCCCGGCGTCGTCCGAACTGCCGGCTGGCCCGTCTGACCTGGCGGGCAGGCCGGTCCCGCCCGCGAAGCGGGCGGCGCCCTCGTCACGGGGGGCGACGACCCCCGGCGCATCCGTGACGGCGGGCGGCTGGGCCAGGACGGAGCGGATCTCGCGGCCCGCCGCGATCCCGCCCATGCCGATGTAGAAGAACTGGCCGATGCGGTCCATCGGCTCCAGCATGAGAGAGGACAGGAGGACCAGCGTCAGCGCGCCGCCGGCGCTCAACGCCCCCGCGTCCAGGCGCCACAGGGCCAGCGCGACGGCGCCCGTCACCATGCCCAAGGAGAACACGGAGTCGGTGACCAGCAGGACCAACTGGTTGCCGGCCAGCAGCCGCATGACGCGGCGCCGGGCCTCGTCGGCGGCCTCGGCCAGGCGTCGTCCCATCGCCGGACCGGCGCCCAGCAGCGACAACGTGGTGAGGCCCTGGATGGCGTCGAGCTCCTGGGCGGCGAGGGCCCGCTGGGCGGCGCGCGACTGCGAGGAGACGGCGCGGAAGGCGCTCTGGAAGCCGCCGACGGCCAGCGGGACCACCGGGATCGCGATCGCGAGCAGCCCGCCCGCCACAGGGTCCAGCCCGATGACGATGACGAGGACCACCAGGATCGGCGTGAGCATCGACGCGATCATCGGGGCGAGGAACGTCTCGCGGTAGCCGGCAGCGCGCTCCACGGCGTCCGTCGCGGTGGAGACCAGGCGCCCGGCGCGCTCCCGGGTGCGCTCGGCGGGGCCCAGCGCGAAGACATGCGTGACGAGGGCGGCGCGCTCCGGCGGTTCGGCCGCCGCCTGGGCGTCAGCCGTCAGGCGGGAGGCCACCGCCGAGCAGATGCCGGAGGCCAGGGCGCACGCTAGCGCGGCGAGCAGGAGGACCGGGGTGGAGGCAGCGGCGGGGACGAGGGCGGTCCGGCTCGCCGTGGTCACAGGACCGCCGACCATGGGGAGGCCGGTCGGGCCGGTGGCGAGGATGCGGTCGACGCCCCGACCGATCAGGAGGAACAGGACCGACGTGGCCAGGGCCGCGCCCAGCGACAGCGCGACCACCAGCGCCTTGCGCATCCGCGGCGCGCGCGGCGGGCCTGGTTCACGTGGCGCGCGCGGCCTCTCCGTGATCGACGTCTCCATGCGGTCGATTGTGCCCGCTCTCGAGCGACAGGGAGATGACACCCCGTTCGACAGGGCGACGCGGGCGCGACCGCATAGCCTGCGCTCCGGGCCTGAGTCTCAGTGGGCGCATCGACGCGATTCCCGCTCGAGAGGGCACTGAGACTCGCACCCAGAGCGTCCGCTCCGGTGAGCCTCCCCGTGGGATCCCACAGTTGTATCATATGAACCAGTACACATGGGACAGATGTCGCGCGCGGAGCGGGCGGCCGACGCGAGGAAGGCTTCACGATGGACCTGATTCTGGATCCCCTCTCCCCCGTGCCGATCTCCCGGCAGATCCGCGACCGCGTCGTCGAGGCGATCGGCCGCGGCGAGCTGGGCCAGGGCGACGCCCTGGCCTCGGTGCGCTCGCTGGCCGGGGCTTTCGGGATCAACCCGGCGACCGTGTCGCGCGCATACGACCAGTTGCGCGCCGAGGGCCTGGTCGCCACCAACGCCAAGTCCGGCACGTTCATCGTCGGCGACGCCTCCCTGGACACGGCGACGGCGGAGTTCCGCTCGGACTGGGAGGCGCGGCTGGCCACCCTGCTGGAAGAGGGCCGCGCCCATGGCTTGTCGGCCACGCAGGTGATCGCCACGTGCCGAGCCGCCCTCGTCGGGGGCGAGGGCGGCGCCGGCCGCGAAGACAGCGAAGACCACGGAGACCACGGAGACCAGGAGCGGACACGATGACCGAGCAGACGATTCTGTGGGTGACCACCGTAGCGATGCTGGTCGTCGTCGGCGGGGCGATGGCGCTGACGCCGACGATCTCGGACGCGACGGTGCCGCTGGGCGTGCGCGTCCCGAGCTCGCGGATCCACGACCCGGCCGTCCGCGACGCGGTCCGCCGGTTCCGGCTGTGGTGCGCCGCGCTGACTGCCCTCGCCGTCGCGCTGTCTGTGCCGTGGCACACCGTCGGCGCGCTTCTGGTGCTCACGTTCGCCCTGATGGCCGCCTGCATGGTCGCCTGGGGCCTCACCCGTCGTCCACTCATCGCCGCCAAGCGGTCGCAGGGATGGTACGGCGGCGTTCCGGTCCGCTTGTCGGCGCCCGTCGGACGCGACGCCGAGACGGCTCAGCCGATCTGGGCGCTGCACACGCCGGCGGTCCTGCTGGGGATCGCTTCGTTGATCGTCACGGCGGTGCGCTACCCGTCGTTGCCCGATCCTTACCCCACCCACTGGAACGGCGGCGGGGTCGCCGACGCCTGGTCGCCGAAGAGCTGGGGGACGGTGCTCATGCTCCCCCTGGTCGTCCTGGGAATGGCCGCAGCGCTGACGGCCCTGGCCGTCCTGGTCTCGCGCGGACGCCTCGCGGTCCAGCCCCACGCCGGCGACTGGGCGCTGTCAGCTGGCCAGCAGCGCCGCATCGCCGTGCTGCTCCAGCGGCTCTTCGGAGCGTTGAATCTGTTGGTGGCCCTCATGCTGGCAGGGATGAGCCTGGCACCGGTCCTCGGGTGGGGATCCGGCGTCTCCACCGTCCTCACCTGGGGCGGGGTGGGCTTGCTGATCCTCGTCGTCATCATGTTCTTCATCCTCACCGTGTTCTTCATCCTCACCGTGCGCATCCGCCGCGAGCCCGGTGGGACCCGGCAGGAGCGCCCTCGCGAGCAGGCCGCGACGACGGCCGCGAGCGGCGTCGAGACCCCCGATGACGACCGCCTGTGGTGGGGCGGCCTGTTCTACGTCAACCGCGACGATCCCTCGTTCGTCGTCCCTCGGCGCGCCGGGACCGGCTACGACATCAACCTGGGCAACCCGTGGGGGCTGGCCGTCATGGTGGGCCTGGCGGTGATCGTGCTCGCCCTGACGGTGGGCATCCTGATCGCCGGGATCTGATCCGGGCGTGCGAGCCGCCCCGCGCCGTGCCCACAGCGGACGAGGGCGGCCCCAGGACTCGACGGAATACACGGGGCGACGGAGACCGAAGGAGACGGGCGAGGCCGACTCGGGAAGCGTCGGAGACAGCGTCGAGCGCGGAGGAGGAAACGCCGGAGGCGCGTCGGTGCCCGGACGATCGCACTCGCCACGGCGGACGCGCCGACCTCCGCCCCGAAGGGGCTGGGACAATGGAGCGCAATGAAGGAGGCCTCCTTGTCCGACACAGCCACTCCCGCGCCCTCGCCCAGCCCGTCCACGCCCACCACCCCGGCGCCCGCCCCCACCGAGGCCGATCGCAGCGCCGACCTGCGCGCGGCGCCCACCGCGCCCCTGGCGGCCGCGAACCCGACCATCGCGGCCCAGCTGGCGCACCGCACGATCCGCGCGTTCACCGACGAGCCGCTGGACGACGACCAGGTCGACACGCTGCTGGCCGTCGCCAGGCAGGCCCCGACGTCGAGCTTCTATCAGCAGACGACGATCATCCGCGTCCTGGACCCGGTCGTCCGCGAGCAGCTGCACCTGTCCTCGGGCCAGCCCTACGTCGGCGGCGAACGGGGAGAGCTGTGGGTGTTCGTCGTCGACCTCCACCGCAACGCCGTGATCCGCCGGCAGGCGGGCGCCGACCTGGAGCCCCTGGAGCGCACCGCGCTGTTCCTCGAAGGCGTCGAGGACACGCTCATCGCCGCCCAGAACGTGGTGGTCGCCGCGGAGAGCCTGGGGCTCGGCACCGTCTACCTGGGCAGCATCGGCGGCGAGCCCCGCCGCGCCATTGAGGCGCTCCGCCTGCCGCGCCACACCTATCCGCTGGTCGGCCTGCTCATCGGGCACGCGGCCCAGGACCCGCAGTACAAGCCGCGCCTGCCCGAGGCCTTCACCTCCGCGATCGACGCGTATCCCGAGTTCGAGGACCTCACCTCGGCGCTGGGCGCCTACGACCTCGCGGTGCGCGACTACTACGACCTGCGCGACGCGAACCGCCGCGTGGACTCTTTCACCCACCAGATCGCCGCGAAGCTGGGCGGCGGCAAGGCGGAGAACGCGCCCGTCCTGGAGGTCCTCCACGAGCAGGGGCTCGCGCTCCGGTGACGTCAGTCCTCGTGAGGAGTCGAGATATCGGATCCTCACGCCCGTCTTGACTCCTCCATCGACGAGGGCGACCCCCGTCCCACTCTCCCGGGTCCCGGGAGGGGGCGCCCCGCGGGACGCGGGGCCGGCCTCGCAGGAGTCCGGGCGGCGGTCCGCCCGGCGTCGCGTGGGGGAGGTAGCGCGCGATATCCGAGGCGTCACGAGCCCGGTTGCGTCGTGACGCCTCCAATTCCCCCGCACGGCGCGCGATATCCGAGGCGTCGCGGGCCTGTGGGTGCCGTGACGCCTCCGATTTCGCGCATCTTCTGTCCTCTCGACGTGGCGGGCGCCCCCTGGGGGGCGCACCCCACCCGCCGCGGAGTCGCCGGCGGGCGATGACCCTCGGGGCGCTGGCCACGGCCTTGTCCGCGGAGACACGGAGCTCGGGGCCGAAGGCTGGCGGGCCCCGGTCGCCCGAGGCCTCCGGGTGCTCGACCGCCACATGGAGCAGGTTCGCCCCTGACTCATGTGCGTTCCCTGGCGGTCCACATTCGCATACCAGTGGAGGTCGCGAACGTCCGCGCCGATCAGCGGCCGAATGACTGGCCCGAGGGTGTCGAGACGCCTGACGGACAATCGTCCATACGCCTGGCAGGAACTCGTCGCCGCCGCCGCAGACGACGAGCCAGCGTTCGCCAGGACCTCCGCGGATCCGCCTCAGGGGCCGACTGCCTCCGGCGTCACCTGATGGACCGCACCGATCCGCCCGGCCCCACCCGAGCACACTCGGGGGCATGGCCAGCGAACGCAACCACGCGGGGTCGCCCTCGCCAATGGAGAACACGGACAACGCGACGACAGTGGACCCGGGGATCGCGGGCCCCGCAGCGACAACCCGCGCGAGCCACTACACCCATGGCTACGGGACGGCGGTGCTGAGTTCGCACGCACATCGCACGGCCGAGAACTCCGCCGGGTACCTGCTCCCCCTCCTGCGCCCGGGGATGGACCTGTTGGACGTCGGATGCGGGGTCGGCACGATCACCGCCGGCCTGGCGCAGCGGGTGGTCGGGCGCGGGAACGCCGATCTGCCCGGGAACGCCGACGCACCCGGCGGCGCGGGCGATCCCCGGCGGGCCCACGGGCGCGGGGAAGCCGGCCTCCGTCCCGGCCACGTTGAGGCGATCGACGTGTCGGCGCAGGTCGTGAGCTCGACGCAGGCACTGGCCCGCGAGCGCGGATTCTCCGACGCCGAGGTCCACGCGCAGGTCGCCGATGTCATGGCGCTGCCGTGGCCGGACGAGAGCTTCGATGTCGTCCACGCCCATCAGGTGCTCCAGCACCTGGAGGATCCCGTCGGCGCGCTGCGCGAGATGCGCCGCGTCCTGCGCCCCGGCGGGTGGCTGGCCGTGCGCGACGCGGACTACGGCGCCATGCGCTGGTACCCGGACTCGGCGGGGCTCGAGCGCTGGCGGCAGATCTACACGGGTGTCGCGCGGGCCAACGGTGGCTCCCCGGACGCCGGGCGGCGGCTGCTCGCCTGGGTGCGGGCCGCCGGGTTCTCGCACGTGGACCACGCCGGCGCCTCGACCTGGTGCTACGCCGACCCCGAGTCCCGCGAGTGGTGGGCGCGGACATGGGCGCAGCGCATCGGACTGGTCGATCAGCCGGGACTCGGGCGGGATGCCATCCAGCAGGGGGCGGCGACGTCCGCCGAGCTGGCGGGCCTCGCCGAGGACTGGCGCGCCTGGGGCGCCGACCCGGACGGCTGGTTCGCCGTGGTCCACGGGGAGATCCTCGCCCGGCGGTAGGGGGGGGCGACGCGGGCGCCGCCGGCAGACAACACCAAATGGTCACCGCCGATCCGACCATCAGTTCATCACAAATCATCATCGATCTGCATGAACGCGGCCGCTCGGAATCCCGCTCGGCACGACGCGCCGACCATTTGGTGTAGTCCGACGATCATTCACTCTTCTGCTCAGGACGCCACGGCCACGCCGCCCGCGCTTTCCGCACCGCCCGCACTTCCTGCACCGCCCGCACCGCAGGCCGCCGGCGCGTGGCGCCGGATGGCCTCGCGATAGGCGTCCTCCAACACGTCGGTCGCCGCCGACCAGGACCGGCGCACGGCATCGAGGCGCCCGGCCCGGCCCATCGCCGCGCGCCTCGCGTCGTCGGCCAGCAGCGCGCCCAATGCGGCGGCCATCTCCTCCGAGTCGTGCGGCGCGACGAGCAGTCCGGTGGCACCGTCGATGATCGCGTCCGGGATCCCTCCGGCGCGGGCCCCGACGACCGGGATGCCGGACGCCGCGGCCTCCAGGGCCACCAGCCCCAGCGTGTCCGTCGTCGAGGGGAAGGCCAGCGCGTCCGCGCTGGCATAGGCCCGGGCCAGCTCGGCTCCTCCCAACCTCCCCGTGAAGACGACGGGCCGGCCCGCGAACAGGCGCCGCAGCTCGTCCTCGTGGGGGCCGGCGCCGACGAAGGCCAGGCGCACCCCGGCCAGACGGTCGATGACGGGAGCCAGATCCTCCCAGGACTTCTCCCTGGACAAGCGTCCGACGGCCAGCACCAGCGGCGACTCGGAATGGCCGTCTGTCAGGCGCGAACGCATCGCCGCGCTTCGCTGATCGGGACGGAACAGGTCCGTGTCCACCCCGCCCGGCCAGAGACGGACGCGTCCGATCCCGTGCGACAGCGCCTCCTGGGCGAGCGGCGCGGACGGGCACAGGTTGACATCTGCCAGATTATGGATGTGGCGCAACCACATGGACGCGCTGGGGCGGAGCGCCCGGAGCCCCAGGGCATCGGCGTACTGGGGGATGTCCGTGTGATAGGAGGCGACGATCGGCAGCCCGCGGGCCCGGGCGCGCAGGGCCGCGAAGGCCGCCAGGCACACGGGGCTGACCACGTGGACGACGTCGGGCCGGAACGCGTCGAGGGTCCGCGTCACCGTCGGGCAGGGGAGCCCCACCGACAGCTCCGGATACCACGGTCGGAAGGGCAGCGAGCGGATCGGCTCGACCTGGCATCCGTTGTATGTCGCGGGCGGATTGCCCGGCGCCAGCACCACCACCTCATGTCCGCGCGCCCGCAACTGATCGATGCTGCGGACCACGGTGGTGACCACGCCGTCGAACTTGGGCAGGAAGACCTCGGTGATGAGCGCGATGCGGAGAGCATCGGACGCCTCGGGCTGACGGGCCGGCGCGTCCCGTGAGGCGACCAGACTGTCCCGTGGCGCGGCCGGCACATCCGGCGGAACGCCCGGTGACGCGCATGCGAACGCACCCGCGCCGCTCCCGACGCGCGCGGGTTCCGACATCGGATCCGAGATGCTGGTCATCAGTGGTCGTCCTCGTCCGCGGCCGCCCCGGGCCGCTGCTCGCGTGCCGGCGTCTCCGTCGATCCGCTCCGGCGGACACGCGACTGCGCGCCCACTCTCCCACACGCTCTCCCGCCCGCGCCCGGATCTCTCCCCGCGCCCGCGCTGGCGCCCGCGCCGGCCTTCGCACCCGCGCGCGCCTCGCCGTCGCGTGCCGACGGCCAGATCCCGCCCTCGACCAGGAGGTCCCGGAGCCGGAGCGCGACGGCCCCCAGGTC
>JAFAAX010000142.1 GCA_023426345.1 Actinomycetes bacterium | reverse complement strand
CCCGGGCGGGGGGGGGGCGGGGGTAGCGGGGGCCGCCCTCGTCACTGCGTGGGGACGACCCCTTTCACAGGAGCGTCGACAGCATCCCGCACAGGCGCGCGTGCCACCGCCCGGCGGAGGGATCGGTGAGGCTGGCGACCTGGTCGATGACGGCGCGGACGTGCCCGGCCTCCGATCCCGGGCCCACCCCGGCCTCGCGCCAGGCGGAGGCGAACGGCTCCTCCAGCTCACGGGGCCCCGCCTGGTAGAGGGTGTCGAAGAGGTCCGCGAGCAAAGTGCGCTGCTGGTGGTAGATCGGCTCGGACTCCCGCGGGCTCATCACGTAGTGGACGGCCATCCCTTTGAGGACGCGGATCTCCGCGGTGGTGTCCTCCGGGGTCACGAGGTCGGCGCCGTGGCGCACCAGGGGCCCGGCGCCGAAGCGCCCGCGGGTGGCGCGCACCGTCGCGTTGCAGAAGCGCCCGATGAGCTGGCTGGTGAGGTCCTTGAGGTGGGCGCGGTCCGCGTAGGACCCGCTGTAGGAGTCCATCCACACCGGCAGCGCCATCAGCCGGTGATAGGCGCGCTCCAGCTCGTCGGCGGAGACGCCCGCGCCGTACCAGTCCACCGTCGAGGCGATGACACCGTCGACGGTCTGGCGCCGCCCCATCTCCGACACGTCCATCTTGCCGGTGGCCACGGCGTCCTCGACGTCGTGGACGGAGTAGGCGATGTCATCGGAGAGGTCCATGACCTGCGCCTCCAGGCAGCGGTGGCCGGCCGGCGCCGGCGCGTCCCCGCCGCGCACCCACGCGAAGACCGCGGCGTCGTCGTCGTAGACGCAGTACTTGCGGCGCGACTTCACCGGGTCCGGGCCGGCCCCGCGCTGCCACGGGTACTTCGCCACGGCGTCCAGGGTGGCCCGGGTGAGGTTGAGGCCCGCCGGATGCCCGTCGGGCGTCAGCACCTTCGGCTCCAGGCGCACCAGGAGCCGGAACGTCTGCGCGTTGCCTTCGAACCCCCCGGCGTCCGCGGCCAGCTCGTCGAGGATCTGCTCGCCGTTGTGCCCGAAGGGCGGATGGCCGAGGTCGTGGGCCAGGCAGGCGGCATCCACGACGTCGGGGTCCGCGCCCAGCTCCTTGCCGAGCTCGCGCCCGACCTGGGCGACCTCCAGGGAGTGCGTGAGGCGCGTGCGCACGAAGTCGTTGGTGGACGGCCCCAGGACCTGCGTCTTCTCACCGAGGCGCCGCAGGGCGGAGGAGTGGACGACGCGTGCCCGGTCCCGTTCGAAATCGGTGCGGGCGGGATTCTTCGGATCCTCCGCGACGAACCGCGCGCGATCGGAGGCCGAGTACGGGGCGCCGGTGTTCACGCGCCCAGCCTAGCCGCCGCGCCGCGCGCGACGCGTCCGTGGGTGACAATGGAGCGGTGACCGAGACCTCCTCCGACGAGCCCGCCGTCACCACGGTGCTCGTCCATCGCGTCCATCGCGGAGCCGCTCCCTGGTGGAGCCACGTCGTGGCCTGCGACGTCGCGGGCAGCCTCGACGACGCGGAGCTGAGCGAGGTCGCCGGCCTCCTCCTCGATCTCTCCCGCGCGGGGTTCGGCGCCGTGCTGATCCGCCCAGCGCGCTCCGACATCGCCGTGGACGGGTCCGTCCTGGCGGACTTCGTCACGCGCGCCCACCGGGCGGGCCTCAAGGTCCTGGTCCGCCTGTCCGGCGCCCGCGTGCCCGGCGACCCCGGCGGGGACGGCGCGGGGGCCTTCACCGACCTCGAGGACGGCGCCTCCGCGCTGGTCGTCCGCACCCGGGCGGCGCTCAAGGCCGGCGCGGACGGCATCGACCTCGGCATCATCGACGAGGGCGACGCCCTGGTCCCGCGCGACGTCGCGGCGGCGCGCGCGGTCCGGTTCACGCATCTCGTCCGGATCCTCCACGCCGAGCTGGCCGACTTCGACCCCCTGCCGATCCTCACCGCGGAGACGCTGCTGGGCGACGACGCGGCGTTCCACCGCCACCTCGAGGAGGACTGGTTCCACCATCTGCGCGACGACGCCCTGGTGACGGCGCCGTGGGAGGCCCGCGTCCTCCGCGAGCGCGTGGGGCGCTCGCTCTCCGACCGCGATCTGCTCGGGCAGGTCGCCGCGTGGCACTGGTCCCACACCCGGGTCGTCCACGACTCCGCGCACGTGCCCGAAGGCTCCTGGGAGCACGGGGCCTCCGAATCCCGGAAGACGGCGATGGCCCTCTACTCGCTCACGCTGCCGGGCGCCGTCTACGTCCCCTTCTGCCATCTGGGAGGGCGCACGGAGCCGGTGGGGCGCGGCGAGGCGCCGTCCGATCGCCACCACCGCACCTGGGCCGGCTCCGACCAAGCCGCCGCCGAGGCGCGGCTGCTGGCGCGGGCGACCCGCGTGCGCGCGGAACGACTGATGGGGACCGGATCGCTCGCCTTCGTCGACGGGCTCGCGTGGGCCCCGCCCGGGGTGTCCGTCCACGTCTGCGCCGGCGTCATGGTGGTGCTCAACGCCTCGGACGCCCCGGTGGACGTCCCCGCCGAGCATCGGCTCCTCCTGTCCTCCGACGGGACCGAGCCGGTCGCGGGCCAGCCGACGCGGATCGCCCCGGAGGTCTGCGCCTGGTTCGACACGGCGCGCGTCCAGCCCGCCCGCGTCGAGGTCCACGACTGAGCGGGGACAAGAACCGAACTCGGCGGGGAAGGGGACCGAACTCGCGGCCGAACAGCACCGAACTCGGCGAGGAAGGGGACCGAACTCGGCGGGCCCGCTCAACCGCCCGAGACGCCGACCTCGGCCAGGTGCAGCTGCTCGCGCTCGGCCTCGGTGAGGACCGGCGAGTCCAGCCAGCCGTCCGGCAGGTGCGGGACCTTCTCGCCCCCCGCGCGTCCGCGCGGCCCCTCGGCGGCCGCCGGGAACGGCTGGTCCAGGTCCAGGGCCTGGAGCCGCTCACGCAGCTCGGACAGGGAGGACACCAGGTTGAGCGCGTGCCGGGCCGGGCCGCCCACCGAGAACCCGCGGAGGTACCAGCCGACGTGCTTGCGCATCTCGCGCATCGCGCGGGCCTCGTCGCCCTGGTCCTCGACCACCCAGCGCGCGTGGAGCTCGATGACGCGCGCGACCTCGCGCAGCGTCGGCCCCTCCAGCTCCGCCAGCCCGTGCGTGGCGCGCACGAGATCGCGGAACAGCCACGGCCGCCCCTGGCACCCGCGCCCCACCACGACGGCATCGCACCCGGTCTCGGCCAGCATCCGCACGGCGTCCGCCCCGCCGAAGACGTCCCCGTTGCCGAACACCGGCACCGCGGCCGGCACCGCGTCGCGCAACTGGGCGATCCGCGTCCAGTCCGCCCGCCCCGAGTAGTGCTGCGTCTGGGTGCGCGCGTGCAGCCCGATCCCGGCCACCCCGGCGCGCACCGCGAGCCGGGCTGCGTCGAGGAACGTCTCATGGGCGTCGTCGATGCCCACGCGCATCTTGACGGTGACCGGGACGGCCCGCCCGATCCGCGTCCCCGCCTCATCGGCCGCCCGCACGACCGCGCCGACCAGGTCCGCGAACAGGTCCCGCTTCCACGGCAGCGCCGCGCCGCCGCCCTTGCGGGTCACCTTCGGCACGGGGCAGCCGAAGTTGAGGTCGAGGTGGTCGACGAGGTCGCGCTCGACCAGCATCGTCGCGGCCCGCCCCATGATCTCCGGCGACACCCCGTAGAGCTGGACGGAGCGCACGCGCTCGGCGGGATCGGGACGCACCATCCGCCAGGTCTCGGGATTGCCCTCGACCAGCGCGCGCGACGTCACCATCTCGCACACGTAGAGCCCGGCGGGCGCGTCGACGCCCGGCCGCGGGATTCTCCCCCCGATCGACGAGGCCGCCCCCTCGCCCGGCCCGCCGTCCCCGGAGGGGGCGTCGCCCTCGTCCATGAAGGGGAGGAACGAGGGCGACCCGCCGGCCAGGCCCGACTCCCCGAAGAGGCGGCACAGGCGCCGGAACGGGGCGTCGGTCACCCCGGCCATGGGGGCCAGGATGACCGGGGACCACAGGTCCAGCGGCCCCACGCGCACGCCGGGGGCGACCACTCAGCAGGCTCCCAGGCGCTCGATGAGCCAGGACTTGACGTCCGCCAGGGGCAGGCGGACCTGCTCCATCGAGTCGCGCTCGCGCACGGTGACGGCGTGGTCCTCCACCGAGTCGAAGTCGTAGGTCACGCAGTACGGCGTGCCGATCTCGTCCTGGCGGCGGTAGCGCCGCCCCACGGCGCCGGACTCGTCGTAGTCGACGTTCCAGATGCCCCGGAACTCCTGGGCGAGCTCGCGCGCCGGCCCGGTCAGCTCGTCCTTGCGCGACAGCGGCAGGACGGCCACCTTCACCGGGGACAGGCGCGGGTCCAGGCGCAGGACGGTGCGGGTGTCGACGCCGCCCTTCGTGTTGGGGGCCTCGTCCTCCGTGTAGGCCTCGACCAGGAACGCCATCAGCGAGCGCGTGAGGCCCGCGGAGGGCTCGATGACGTAGGGCGTCCAGCGCTCCTTGGTCTGCGGGTCGAAGTAGTCGAGCTTCTGCCCGGAGGCCTCCGAGTGGACGGTGAGGTCGTAGTCCGTGCGGTTCGCGATGCCCTCCAGCTCGCCCCACTCGCTGCCCTGGAAGCCGAACGTGTACTCGATGTCGACCGTGCGCTTGGAGTAGTGGGAGAGCTTCTCCTTCGGGTGCTCGTACATGCGCAGGTGGGCCGGGTCCAGTCCCAGGTCCGTGTACCACGCGAAGCGGGTGTCGATCCAGTACTGGTGCCATTCCTCGTCCGTGCCGGGCTCGACGAAGAACTCGAGCTCCATCTGCTCGAACTCGCGGGTGCGGAAGATGAAGTTGCCGGGCGTGATCTCGTTGCGGAAGGACTTGCCGATCTGGCCGATGCCGAAGGGCGGTTTCTTCCGGGAGGCCGCCATCACGTTGGCGAACTGGGTGAAGATGCCCTGGGCGGTCTCCGGGCGCAGGTAGTGCAGCCCGGCCTCGTCGTCGACGGGGCCCAGGTAGGTCTTGAGCAGGCCGGAGAAGGCCTTCGGCTCCGTCCACTGGCCGCGCACGCCGCAGTTCGGGCACGGCAGCTCCGCCAGCGTGACATCCTTCTCCGCGAGGCCGTGCTTGGCGGCGTAGTTCTCGACGAGCTCGTCCTCGCGCAGGCGCTTGTGGCAGCTCAGGCACTCGATGAGCGGGTCCGTGAACGCCTGGACGTGGCCGGAGGCCTCCCACACGCGCCGCGGCAGGATGACCGAGGAGTCCAGGCCCACGACGTCCTCGCGGGAGCGCACCATGGTGTTCCACCACTGGCGCTTGATGTTCTCCTTCAGCTCGACGCCCAGAGGGCCGTAGTCCCACGCGGACCGGGTGCCGCCGTAGATCTCTCCGGAGGGGAAGACGAAGCCGCGGCGCTTGGCCAGGCTGATGACGGACTCGAGGCGGGAGGATCCCTGTGCCACGTGGCGCTCCTTGGGGTGGGCGGCGCACCTGGCTGGTGCGGCGCGGTGGATGGTCCGCGCCGATTCTAGCCCGCCCCCACCCGCCGAGACGGGCCGGGCGGGGACCGCCCTGGTCCCCGTCAGCGCCGGACGTCCGCGCGGCTCCGCTCGACCAGGCGGGCGATCAGGTAGATGAGGAACGAGATCGTCGTGACGAACGGGCTGATCGGGACCGAGGAGCCCAGGGCCAGCATGATGCCGCCCACCACGGACACGCACGCGAAGACCACGGACAGGACGGGCACGACCACGGGCGAGGCGGACAGCCGCATCGCGGCGGCGGCGGGCGTGACCAGGACCGACATCACCAGCAGGGCGCCGACGATCTGCACGCTGACCGCGACGGTGAGGCCCAGCAGCGCCATGAAGGCCAGCGACAGGCCGCGCATCGGCAACCCCCGGGCGCGCGCCACCTGGGGGTCCAGGCTGGCGAAGGACAGCGGGCGCCAGATCAGGAGAATCCCGATGAGGGCCACGGCGGCGATGGCGGACAGCGCCCCCAGCTGAGGGTCGTCGATCGCGACGATCTGGCCCGTGAGCAGGCCGAACTTGTTGGCCGTCCGGCCCGGGGCCAGGGTGAGGAACAGGATGCCGAGTCCCAATCCGAAGGGCATGAGGACCGCGATCGAGGAGTTCCTCTCCCGCTCGCGCGTGCCCATCAGCCCGATGATGAGGGCCGCGAGCATCGAGCCGAGCAGCGCCCCGGGGACGACGCCGATCCCCAGCAGCAGGCCCGCGGCGCCGCCGGAGAAGGAGAGCTCGGAGATGCCGTGGACGGCGAACGCCATGTCGCGCTGGACGACGAAGACCGCGATGAGCCCGCCGATGAGGGCCAAGACGGCTCCCGCCAGGATCGAGTTGCGCAGAAGGCCGATGAGCTCCCCGTAGTCGGAGAAGTCGACGATCTGGGTCCACCAGGCGTCCCCCGAGCCGGAGACAGCGGCGGCGGCGATCAGCGGCGTCATCGATGGGCCTCCTGGTGGTGGGCCTGGGCGTTCTCCGTCGAGTCGGGGATCCCGACCACCAGGACGCGGCCGGCGGCGCGGATCACCTCGACGGGCGAGTGGTAGAGGTCGGACAGGGTGTCGGAGCGCAGCACCTCGTCGGGCGTGCCCAGCCGGGCCCGCCCCTCGGCGAGGTAGAGCACGCGGTCCACGGTGTCGAGGATCGGGTTGATGTCGTGGGTGACCAGCAGCACGGCGAAGCCGAGCCGGCGGCGCATGTCGTCGATGAGCGCGCTGATCTCCGCCTGGCGGCGCAGGTCCAGGGAGAGGAACGGCTCATCGGCCAGGACCAGGCGGGGATCGCCCGCCAGCGCCTGGGCCATGCGGACCCGCTGCTGCTCGCCGCCCGAGAGCAGGCCGATGCGGGTGTCGGCCAGCCCCAGCGCGCCGACGGAGTCGAGCAGGGCGTCGACGCGGGCGCGGCGCGCCGCCGAGGGCAGCCCCGTGCCCCACCGGTGCCCGTCGATCCCCATCGCGACGAGGTCGCGGGCCCGCACGGGCACGGACGGATCCACGAGGCGCTGCTGGGGGACGTAGCCGATGCGGCGGTCGCCGCGGCGCAGAGGGCCTCCGAGGAGGCTGATGGATCCGGTGTCGAGGCGGTGCTCGCCGAGGATCGTGCGCAGCAGGCTGGTCTTGCCGGTCCCGTTCGCCCCGAGGACGGCGATGAACTCGCCCGGGGCCACATCGAGGTCGAGGTCCGACCACAGGGTCCGCTCGCCCAGCGTGAGCGCGGCGCCGCGCAGCTCCAGGACGGGCGGGGTCAGCGGCGGGCTCACCGGGGCAGGGGCGGTGTCGGACACGGGGAACCTCCTGGAGGCGGGCGGGACCCGCGATGGCAGTGCGGCGGACGGGACGGCCGCGGGA
This sequence comes from Actinomycetes bacterium, assembly GCA_023426345.1. Lineage (GTDB taxonomy): Bacteria > Actinomycetota > Actinomycetes > Actinomycetales > Actinomycetaceae > Pauljensenia. The sequence goes on along the minus strand of JAFAAX010000142.1, from coordinate 17,366 downwards.
ACGCTCAGTCCCCCAGCGCCTGCGAGATCTGGTCGATGATGCCGGACTGCCAGCTCAGGTAGGTTATGCCCTGGGGCAGGGTCTCCTGGACGGGGACCACCGGCACCCCTGCGTCCTTCGCGGCCGTGAGGACCGCATCGGACTGCGGGCCCGACGTCTGCTCATTGTAGACGAGGGCGGAGACGGCGTGATCGGCGAAGAGATCGGTGGTCTCCTTGAGGACGGCGGGCGCCACATCGGTCTCCTCCTCGATGGCCTCGGAGAAGGCCTCGGGGGTGACGTTGTCGAGTCCCATGTTCTCCAGCAGATAGAGCGGCACGGGCTCCGTGATGGCGACCCGGGCGCCCTCGTGCGCCTGCTTGACGGTCGCGACCGATGCGTCGAGGTCGTCGAGGCCCTTCGCGAAGGCGGCGGCGTTCGCGGCGAACGTCGAGGCGTTGGCGGGGTCGGCCGCGCTCAGCGCCTGCGCGATCCGGTCGACCACCTTCGACACCGTCCCGTAGTCGTACCACACGTGCTCGTTGAGCTCGTCGCCGGCCGTCGCCGCGAAGCCGGAGACGTCGACCGCGTTGATGACATCGGCCGACGCGTTGTCCGAGGCCGACAGCATCGTGTCGACGAAGTCGTCGTAGCCGCCGCCGTTCTCGATGACCACGTCGGCCTTGGACAGCGCGAGCTGGGTGCGGGCGTCCGCCTGGTACTCGTGAGGGTCCTTGTCCGGATCGGAGATGATGCTGGTGACGGTCACCGCGTCCCCGCCGATGGTCTGCGCGATGTCGCCCCACACGTTCGTCGAGGCGACGACCGTGACGCCCGCGTCCCCGGACGGCGCGGAGCCCGAGGCCGCCGCCTCCCCCGATGCGCCGGAGGACGAGGGCGTGTCGGCGGTCGAGCAGGCGGACAGCCCCAGCAGCGCCAGGGCGCCCGCGGCGAGCAGCGCGGGAAGGCGTCGTGTGTTCATCGGTTCCTCATCTCGTGCGGTGTCGGCGTGTCAACGGAAGGGAGGCTATTACTAATGAGATTCATTGTCAAAACCTGCTCCAGCGGGCGCGCGCCCGCGCCTTTCGCGGGGAGCGCACACCCCTACCGCGCCGGATGGCCCGTGTAGACTGGCCGCTGGCGAGGGGAGGAACCGTGCAGCGGATGACGCGGCAGCGGCGGTCGGTCGTCGAGGAGCTCGAGCGGCTGTCCGACTTCCGCTCGGCCCAGCAGATCTTCGAGGACCTCCAGCGCACCGACCAGCACGTCGGGCTGGCCACGGTCTACCGCAATCTGCAGTCCCTCACGGAGTCCGGCGCCGTCGACGTGCTGCGCGCCGCCGACGGCGAGTGCCTGTACCGCCTGTGCGCGGACCGCGGCCACCATCACCATCTCGTGTGCCGCAACTGCGGGCACACGGAGGAGATCGCGGCCGCCCAGATGGAGTCCTGGGTGGCCGAGGTGGCGCGCACCCACCATTACACGGCCGTCGAGCACTCGATCGAGCTGTTCGGCCTGTGCGAGGCCTGCGCGCGCGAGGCCGCGCAGGCTTGACGGTCAGCCCTTGACCGCGCCGGCCGTCAAGCCGGAGACGATGTACTTCTGGAGGTACTGGAATAGGGCGACGACGGGCACGGCGGCCACCACGGCGCCCGCGGCGAACAGGCCCCACGGCGCCGTGCGCGCGTCAGCCGCCCAGTTGTACATGCCGACGGCCAGCGTGTAGCGGTCCGGCGTCTGCAGGACCACGCGCGCGATGACGAAATCGCCGAAGCTCGAGATGAAGGACAGCAGCCCCACGACGGCCAGCACGGGGAGCACCAGCGGCATGATGATCCGCCAGAACGTCTGGGCATGGCTGGCGCCGTCGATCATCGCGGCCTCGTCGAGCTCGCGCGGCACGGAGTTGAAGAAGCCATAGAGCAGGAAGGTGTTGGAGCCGAGCGCGCCGCCCAGGTAGACGAAGATCAGCCCCAGCTGCGAGTTGAGGCCCAGGATCGGGAAGACGTCGGAGATGACCAGGAGCAGCAGGAACAGCGCGACGAAGGCGAGCATCTGCGGGAACATCTGGACGAGCAGCAGGAACGTCAGCGTCGCGCGGCGCCCGCGGAAGCGGAAGCGGGAGAAGGCGTACGCGGCGCAGGCGCCCATGATGACAGTGCCCACGGCGGTCGTGGTGGAGACCACCAGCGAGTTCGAGATCCACCGCCAGTAGTCGGGCGTGTCGAGCAGCTGGCGGTAGTTGTGCATGGAGAGCGTGGCGAACAAGTCGTTGGACCCGGTGAGCGTGGCGTTGGGCACCAGGGACACGGACACGACGTAGGCCAGCGGGATCACGCAGTAGATGATCGCGACGACGCCGACGAGATGGCGCCAGCCGATCTCGCGCCACCAGCGCAGGCCGGTTACCGAGGTGTGCAGGTCGCTCCTCACAGTTCCTCCAGGCTCTTGGTCCGCCGGAAGCCGACCCACGAGATCAGCCCGACGACGAGGAAGATGACGATCGACATCGCCGAGGCCAGGCCGTAGTCCGTGCCGCCGCGGTCGAAGGCGATCTTGTACACCATCGAGATGAGGATGTCCGTCTCTCCGACGGGCACCGACAGTCCGGGATAGTTCGGCCCGCCCCCGGTCAGCATGTAGATCAGGGAGAAGTTGTTGAAGTTGAAGGCGAAGGAGGAGATCAGCAGCGGCACCGTGGACTGCAGGACGAGCGGCAGCTTGACCGAGAAGACGGTGCGCAAAGGACCCGCGCCGTCGATCTTCGCGGCCTCCAGGACGTCGGCGGGCAGGGACTGCAGCGCGCCCAGCGACACGAGGAACATGTAGGGGAAGCCGAGCCACAGATTGACGCCGAGGATCGCGATCTTGGCCAGCGTCCCGTCGGTGAGCCAGGGGATCGAGTGGTCGGGCAGCCATCCCAGGATCACCTGGTTGACGAATCCGAACTTCTCATTGAGCATCCCCTTCCACACCAGCGTCGCCAGGAACGCGGGGAAGGCGTAGGGCAGGATCAGCAGGGACTGGTAGACCCTGCGCCCGCGCACGCGCTGGTCGGAGAAGACGAGGGCCAGGAACAGCCCGAGCGCGAAGGTGGTGAGCACGGAGCCGAAGGCGAAGACGAAGGACCACAGCAACGCGTGGAAAAAGGGTCCCGCCAGGTCGTCGCCGGTCAGCATGTTCGCGTAGTTCTTCACGCCGACGAACACACGCCAGCCGGGGGTGAGAGCCGTGCCGTCGGCGGCGCGGAAGAATCCGTCGTCCGCCGCCCGATAGACGACGCCCGTCTCGGAGTTCGTCATCGTCTGGTTGTCCGCGTCATAGGCGAACACCGACCTGGCCAGGTAGCCCTGGGAGCCGTCGGTCGTCACGTAGTAGCCGTCGGCGGCGTCCTCCGAGACGGGGACCGTGAGTCCGGCGACCTCGCTCTGGCGTTGGGCCAGTTCCGCGAACGACAGGACGGTCCACCCCGGGACGTCCGTGATGCCCAGCGTGCCGGTGGCGGCGTCGGGGGCCGGCTCCAGCGGGGCATTCGCGGTGCCCACCGACACGGCGCCCGTGTCGGGGTCCTCCACCGCCAGGCCCAGCTCGCCGTCCCTCTCGACGACCGCGACCGGAACGGTCGGGGCGCCGTCCACGCGCTTCTCGTTCTGCATGAGGATCGCGCTCACCGCGTCCGCCTGCGTGGAGTTGTGGCTCTGCCCGTAGTTCGTGAACGAGACATAGCCCGTGTAGCCCATCACGAAGACCTGGTAGATGAGCAGGAAGACCAGCCCTGGGACCAGGTACTTCGCCGGGACCATCCGCGAGGAGAAGTACACGTAGTTGACGACGGCCAGCAGGACGACCAGCACGGCGACGAACACCCAGGAACGGACCAGGGCGGCGGTGACGACGCCGTAGACGCCCAGGGCGTCGACGAGCATCATGAGGATCAGTTTGAGGAGGAAGCCGGGACGGCGGACGTCCCGGGCGTGGGAGGGCCGGTAGGTCGCTCCCTCGGTCCCCGCCCCCTGCGCGTTCACGGTCGATGGCATCTGCGTGTTCCTCCCCGCGGCTCTGCCCGGTTCGCGACGGCCCGCGGTGGGCTCACTGCCCGATGGCCTTCTGGATGTTGTCGACCATCGTCGACCAGCCCTCGGCGGGCGCCTCCTTGCCGGAGATGATGTTGGCCTCAGTGACGCCCCAGAAGTTCCACACGGCGTTCATCTCGGGGATCGCCGGCATCGGGACGCCGGAACCGGCGACCTCCGCGAAGCCCTTGATGTCGGGATCGTCGATCTTGTCCGCGACCGACGGCATGGCGGGGACGCGTCCGCCCAGCTCGTAGAGCTTGAGTTGGACGGCCGGGTCCTCGATGTACTGGAAGAACTTGTTGACCAGCAGCTCGTTCTGCGTCTTGGCGGACGGGAAGAACACCTGGACGCCGACGAACGGCTGGGCCGTCTCCGGCCCCGCCTGGGGCAGAGGCAGGACGGAGACGTCCATGCCCGCCTCGCGGAAGGCCGTGACGTTCCACGGGCCGGTGATCGTGTAGGCGGCATTGCCGTCAAGGAACTGCTGCTTGGCGATGTCAGCGGTGATGGAGACATCCAGGGTCCCGGCCGCGCCCTGGTCGGCGAGCCACTGGGCGTAGGCCGCGCCTCCGTCGCCGCCGAGCGCGAGCTCGGAGGTGTAGGAGCCGTCGGCGTCCTGGGTGAACACCGGGGCGCCGAACGACGTCTGGAACGGGTAGAAGTGGTAGGGATCGCCCTGGTCCGTCGTCTGGATGATGAACGGGTACTGGGCGCCGGCCGCAGTGCCGGAGGCGATCATGTCATCGAAGGTCGCGGGCGTGTCCTGGGTGAGGGCGTTGTTGCGCACCAGGGCCACGGACTCGATGGCGTAGGGCACGCCGTAGGTCTGTCCGTCGTAGGTGACGGCCTGAACGGCGGAGGAGGAGAACTCCGACGCCGCCGATCCCAGGTCGACGGTGCCGACGACGCCGTTGGTGACGAAGGCGCCGAGCTTGTCATGGGCCATGACGATGATGTCCGGCCCGTTGCCGGTGGGGACCTGGGTGAGGAAGTCCTGGTCCATGGTGTCGGTGGACTTCTGGACCACGGAGACGTCGACCTGGGTCTGGGCCGTGAAGTCCTGGGCGAGTTCCTGCATCTGGGAATAGCGGGTGTCGTCGGCCCAGATCGTGAGCGTGCCGACGGACGAGGCGCTCCCGGATTGCGTGGCGTCCGACTGCGCGTCGCCGGACTGGTCGGATCCTGCACTGTCGGCGCCGCCGCAGGCGGCCAGCGTGGACGCGAGCGCCAGGGCGCCCAGCGCAGCAATGCCTCTTCGCATGTCAACTCCTGTGTGAGATGGTCCCACCGCCGTCGTCCCAGCCGGACGGGCGCCGCGGCGACGCGACGGGATGTGCATCGTTACTGTAAGCCGACGCCTCCGTTTTCTGCAAGTACTTGCAGCACCTTCCTTCGGTGTTACATTTGGCAGTGTTTCCCGACCCGATCCACGGAGGCTCCAATGGCGAGGCAGCGCACCCGCATGGCGGACATCGCCGAGCACGCGCACGTCTCGATGGCGACGGTGTCCCGCGTGGTCAACGGCACCGGGCCCGTCTCCGACCAGACCCGCCACCGCGTCCTGGTCGCCATCGACTCCTTGGGCTACGAACGCCCCGTCACCCCGAGCGCCTCCTCGACGCCGGTCATCGGCGTCATCACCCCCGAGCTGGTCAACCCCATCTTCGCGGCCTACGCCCACGAGATCCAGACCGAGATCTCCCGCTCGGGCGCGATCCCGCTGATCTGCTCCCAGACCCCCGGCGGAACCTCGGAGGACGGCTACGTCCAGCTGCTCCTGCGCCAGGGGGCCTCGGGCCTGGTCTTCGTGTCCGGCCGGCACGCTGACTACCTCGCGGACACGGGCCGCTATGCGCATCTCACGGACAGCGCCGTCCCCTTCGTCACGATCAACGGCGCGCGCGAGGAGATCGCCGCGCCCGACTTCTCCACCGGGGACGGCCTGGGCATCCGGGTCGCCGTCCACCACCTGCGCGAACTCGGGCACACCCGCATCGCCCTGCTCGGCGGGCAGACCCACATCGTCCCCGCCCGCCGCAAGGCCGACGCGTTCCGCGACGTCATGCGCGACGCCTTCGGCGAGGAGCACCCGATCATCGTCGAGACCTTCTACACCTACGAGGCCGCCGCGGCCGCGACGGCCTCCCTGGTCGAGCGCGGCGTGACGGCCATCGTCGCCGGGTCCGACCTGCAGGCTCTGGGCGCCATCCGCACGCTGCGCGCGATGGGCCGGCGCGTGCCCGAGGACCTCTCGGTCATCGGGTTCGACGACTCGCGGCTGATGGACCACCTGAACCCGCCGCTGACGACGATCCGCCAACCCGTCCAGGCGATCACCCGGGCGGCGGTGGCGGCGCTGCTCCAGACGGTGGGCGGGGACGATCCCCATCCCGGGTCCTTCGTCTACACCCCGGATCTGGTCGTGCGCGGCTCGACGGGCCGGGCCGCGCCCGCGCCCGCGCCCGCCGTTTCCTGACACCGCGTCGCGGCGCGTCAGCATCCGGACCCCTTAGGCTGGACCGCGACCCCGATCTCCGCCACCGTTTGGAAGGATCCGCCGTGCCGACTCCGGACTGGGCCTCCTCCGGCCTCCCCCTGTTCCTCTTCCTCTTCTGCGTCGTCTTCCCCCGCGCGCAGGGCACCTACTGGCTGGGCCGCGCCGCAGCGGCCGGAGTCCTCCACGGGGCCGGCCGCGACGGCTGGCGGGGGAAGCTGGCCGACTGGTTCTCCGGCCCCGTCCCCCTCAAGGGCGCCGCGCTGCTGGACCGGTGGGGCCTCCTCATCATCCCCCTGTGCTTCCTCACCGTCGGCATCCAGACCGCCGTCAACGCCGGCTCGGGCGTGGTCCGCATGAAGTGGAGGACCTACACGCTGTGCATGATCCCCGGGTGCGTGGCGTGGGCGCTCATGTACGGCGCCGGCATGCTGGCCGTGTGGGCCGCCGTCCTGGGCGCGGTCGCCGGAAGCCCGTGGGCGTGGCTGGTCCTGGCGGTCCTGGCCGCAGGGATCGCGCTGACGGTCCGCCGGCGGCGGCGCCGCTCCTCCGGCCCCGCGGACGCCGGGTCCGCGGACGCCGCCGCCGTCCCGCCGTCTCCGCTCGTCTCGAATTGACGAGGACGCCCGCGAGATCCTCACTCGGGCAGCGCGCCGTCGCCCTGATGCGCGCCGCCCTCGTCACTGCGGGGGACGCCCCGGATCCGAGGCCCGGTCGACGGCGCCCCCGAAGCGGCGGTCCCGCCCCGCGTACTCCAGCAGGCAGTCCCACAGCTCCTCCCGGTCGAACGCGGGCCACGGAGTGTCGACGAACATCATCTCCGCGTAGGCCATCTCCCACAGGAGGTAGTTCGACAGGCGCTTCTCCCCCGAGGTGCGCACCATGAGATCGACGTCGGGGACGTCGGGCAGGTAGAGGTGGCGGGCGAAGGCGCGCTCCGTGATGCCCTCCGGGGAGAGCCTCCCCTCGGCGACCTCGCGGGCCAGGGCGCGGGCGGTGTCCGCGATCTCGGCGCGCCCCCCGTAGTTCACGCACATGACGAGGTCCAGCGTCGCGTTGCCGCGTGTGGCATCCTCGGCGCGCTGCAGGGCATGGATGACGGACTTCCACAGCCGAGGGCTACGGCCCGACCACCGCACCCGCACCCCCCACTCGGCGAGCTGCGGGGTGCGCCGGGCCAGCACCCCCGAGGCGTAGCCCATGATGAAGCGCACCTCGGCGGGCGAGCGCCTCCAGTTCTCCGTCGAGAACGTGTAGACCGACAGGTACCGCACGCCCGCGTCGATCGCGCCGGCGATGGTGTCCATCAGCGCGTACTCCCCCGCCCGGTGCCCCTCTGTGCGGGCCAGCCCCCGCGCGTTCGCCCACCGTCCGTTGCCGTCCATCACCAGGGCCACATGGGCGGGGACCTCCCCCCTCCCGAAGGCGGGGGCCGGCCGGTCCGGGGCGCCCGGCCCCACCAGCCAGGCAGACGGGTCGGCCGGGGCGCGGTCCATGGGGGTGGGCCGGGCCGGCGGCGCGGTGCGGGAGGGCGGGCCGCCCTCGTCCCTCATCGACGAGGGCGTCCCCGCGGGGCCGGGCCCGCTCATCGGGTGGCCCCCGCCGGTGCGGGGGCCGGCGACGCCGGGACCCGGGAGCCGGCGCGCGCGGAGGACTCGGACAGGGCGTCCTCGAGGACCGGGAGCGAGCGCAGGCGGCGCTCCAGGTGCCACTGCGTGTAGGCGGAGACCAGGCCCGCCACCTCCGCGCGGCAGTGGGCCTCCGAGCGGTCCGCCTGCGTCCAGTCGCCGCTGAGCAGATCCCCCATCAGGGACATCGACGCGGGCGCGGGGGCCGCCGAGCCCGCGGGGCGGCAGCGCTCGCACACGGCGCCGCCCTCGGGGATCGAGAACGCGCGGTGGGGGCCCTGCGCCCCGCACACCGCGCAGTCGTAGCACGAGGGCGCCCACCCGGCGATCGCCAGGGCCCGCAGCAGATAGGAGTCGAGGACCAGGACGGGCGCGTGGCGGCGATGGGACATCGCGAACAGCGCGCCGACCAGCAGCAGGTACTGCGCGTGGCAGCCCTCCGCGGAGTCGGCCGTCAGGCGCTCCGCGGTCTCCACCATGACGGTCGCCGCGGTGTAGAGGTCGTAGTCGTCGGCGATCAGACGGCCGTGGGCGGCGATGGTCTCCGCCTGCGTGATGACGTCGAGCGTGCGCCCGCGGTGGAGCTGGACGTCGACGACGCCGAAGGGCTCGACGCGCGCCCCGAGCTTCGACGTCGTCTTGCGCACGCCCTTGGCGACGGCACGGACCTGGCCGTTGTCGCGGGTGAGCAGCGTGATGATGCGGTCGGCCTCACCCAGCTTGTGGGTGCGCAGCACGATCGCCTCATCCCGGTACGTCCTCAGCACGGGGACATTGTCCCACTCACGCCCTGCGCAGCGCCCGGTTGACGGCGGAGATCACCGCCTTGTAGGTGGCCCGCGCGATCGACGGGTCGATGCCGACGCCCCACACGATCTGGCCGTCGACGGCGGCCTCGACGTAGGACGCGGCCAGGGCGTCGCGTCCCTGGCTCATCGCGTGCTCGGAGTAGTCCAGCACCCGCACGTCGACCTCGAACTGGCCCAGCGCCCCCACGAAGGCGTCGATCGGGCCCGAGCCCTGCGCATCGATCTCGATGGTCTCCCCGCGGTCGCGCAGGACGGCGTGCAGGTCGACGTGCTCGTCGTCGCCGTGGCTGGACACCTGGGTGGCCCCCAGCTCGAAGCGGCCCCACGGGGTGAGGCCCTCGGCCGCCGAGGTCGGCAGATACTCGTCGGCGAAGATCCTCCACAGCGCGTCGGCGTCGATCTCGCCGCCGAACTGGTCGGTGTGGCGCTGGACCTGGCGGGAGAACTCGATCTGGAGGCGCCGCGGCAGCTCCAAGTGGTGGACGGTCGACATGAGGTAGGCGACGCCGCCCTTGCCGGACTGGGAGTTCACGCGCACGACGGCCTCGTAGGAGCGGCCGACGTCGTGGGGGTCGATCGGCAGGTACGGCAGCTCCCACGCGACGGCGCCCTCGTCCCCCCCGGCCTCCGCCACGGCCCTCTTCCGGGCGGAGAACCCCTTCTTGATGGCGTCCTGGTGGGAGCCGGAGAACGAGGTGTAGACCAGGTCGCCGACGTAGGGGGCGCGCGGGGGCGTCGCCATCGAGGTGCAGTGCTCGACGGTGCGCCGCATGCGGTCGATGTCGGAGAAGTCGATGCCCGGGTCGATGCCCTGGCTGAACAGGTTGAGGCCCAGCGTCACCAGGTCGACGTTGCCGGTGCGCTCCCCCTGGCCCAGCAGGCAGCCCTCGACGCGGTCCGCGCCGGCCAGCACGGCCAGCTCCGCCGACGCCACGCCCGTGCCTCGGTCGTTGTGGGGGTGGACGGACAAGGCGATGTGGCTGCGCCGGGACAGGTGGCGCGACATCCACTCGATCTGATCCGCGTAGACGTTCGGCGTGGCGCGCTCCACGGTGGCCGGCAGGTTGAGGACGATCTCGCGGTCCTCGCCCGGCTGCCAGACGTCCATGACGGCCTCGCAGATCTCCAGGGCGAAATCCGGCTCCGTGTCGATGAAGATCTCCGGGGAGTACTCGTAGCCGAACACCGTGTCGTCGTCCAGCAGCTTCTCCGCGTGGGCGATGACCTCCTGCGTGCCGGTCACCGCCAGGTCGACGGTCTGGGGCCTGTCCGCGTGGAACACCAGGCGGCGGAACAGCGGGGACGTCGCGTTGTACAGGTGGACGGTGGCGCGGGGGAAGCCGACGATCGACTCGACCGTGCGCTGGATAAGGTCCTCGCGCGACTGGGTGAGGACGGAGACGGTGACGTCGTCGGGGACGGCGTCGGAGTCGATGAGGGAGCGCACGAAGTCGAAGTCCGCCCTCGAGGCCGCCGGGAACCCGATCTCGATCTCCTTGTAGCCCATGCGGACCAGCAGATCGAACATCGCGCGCTTGCGGGCCGGGTCCATGGGCTCCACGAGCGCCTGGTTGCCGTCGCGCAGATCGGTGGAGAGCCAGCGGGGGGCCTTCGTGATCCGCCTCGAGGGCCACTGCCGGTCGGGGAGGTCGATGGGGTTCGCGTCCAGGAACGGGCGGTACTTGGCGAAGGGCATCCCCGACGGCTGGGCGGGGGGGACGTGCGCGGTGGTCTTCATGGTCGGGGTCCTGTCTGTGTGTCCGTCGTGTCGGCCTTCATCGGCCGGACATGACAAGCGCCGCGACGAGGTTCCGGCCTTTTAGGCCTCGCCGCGGCACAGAAGCAGCAGGTGCGTCGTCCGCATGGGGGCCACCCTAGACCGCTCGGCGGCGGCGTGTCACCAGGACCACACCGTGGACGCCCGGGCCGGTAGGCTCAACCCATGATCGATCATCTGACGCTCGGCGTCCGCGACCTCGAGGCGGCTCGCGCGTTCTACACGGCGACCCTGGCGCCCCTGGGATACCGGGTGCTCCTCGCGTTCGACGGCGCCGTCGGCATGGGAGCCCCCGCTCCCGACGGGGCCGATCCCGGCGGGGACTTCTGGCTCGGGATCGCCGAGGAGCCCTCGCCGGTCCACGTCGCCTTCGCGGCCTCCTCCGTCGAGCAGGTCCAGGCGTTCCACGCCGCGGCTCTGGCCGCCGGCGGCGCGGACAACGGCGGCCCCGGCGAGCGCCCGCAGTACCATCCCGGCTACTACGCCGCCTTCGTCCACGACCCGGACGGGCACAACATCGAGGCCGTCTTCCACGGGGCAGACGCGCACTGACCGGTGACCGCCCCGGCCCGACATGGCAGCCGACGGGCGTGACCCGGCCACGCGGGGCCGGCCTCGTCGATGGTCGATGAAGGAGCGACACCGGACCGAAGTCGCGGGAGAAGGGGACCGAAGTCGCGGTCAGAGCCGGACGGGCACCGATCGCGGGCCGAACGTGCCGGGCTCCGCGTCGAAGCGGCCCGGCACGGCCTCGCCGCACTCGGGGCAGGTCCCGCGCGGCGTCACCCGGTACTCCAGCAGCGCGTACCAGTCGCGCCGGATCAGCGTCGCCCCGCATCCGGGGCAGGACGTCACGTCCCCGTCCGGATCGTGGATGTTGCCCGTGTAGACGAAGTGGAGTCCCTCCTCCAGCGCGATCTCGCGGGCGCGCCGCACGACGCCGGGCGGGGTCGGGGGCACGTCGCGCATCTTGAAATCCGGATGGAAGGCGCTGAAATGAAGGGGCACGTCGGGACCCAGTTCGCGCCGCACCCACCGGCACTCGTCGCGGACCTCCCGCTCCGCGTCGTTGTGCCCGGGGATGAGCAGCGTCGTCAGTTCCACCCAGGTCCGCCCCTCCCCCGCGACCCACGCGATCGTGTCCAGGACATCGGCCAGGTGGGCGCCCGTCGTGTGCCAGTAGAAGTCCTCCGTGAAGCCCTTGAGGTCGATGTTCGCCGCGTCCATCGGCTCGAAGAAGTCCGCGCGCGCCTCGGGGCCGATGTACCCGGCCGTCACCGCCACCGTGCGCACCCCCGCGTCGTGGCAGGCCCGCGCCGTGTCGATCGCGTACTCCGCGTAGACGACCGGGTCGTTGTAGGTGAAGGCCACCTGGGGCACGCCCCAGCGGCGCGCCGTGTCCGCGATGCGCTCGGGAGCGGCCTCCGCCCCCAGGCGGTCCCACTGGCGGGCGGCCGAGATGTCCCAGTTCTGGCAGAACCGGCACCCCAGGTTGCATCCGGCCGTGCCGAACGACAGCACGGCCGTGCCCGGGTGGAAATGGGCCAGCGGCTTCTTCTCGATCGGATCCAGGCAGAATCCGGAGCTCCGCCCCCACGTCGTCGACACGATGGCGTCGCCCCGGCGCTCCCGCACGAAGCAGAACCCCCGCTGCCCCTCGCGCAACCGGCAGTGGCGCGGACACAGGTCGCACTGGATCCGGCCGTCGGGCAGCGCGTGCTGCCAACGGCTCCGGCCTGGGGCCGTCGGTCCCCGGCCCGCCGGACGGCGGGCGGAGCGTCCTCTGGGCGCAGCGGCGGCGGTCGCGCTCATGGCGTGTCGGAGGCCGCCGGCGCCTCGGGGGCCTCCTCCTTCCACGACTCGACCGTGTAGGTCTCCAGCCGCGCGTCGTCCGACCACCAGTCGGGCGCCAGCCCCGCCTTCATCTTGAGCCGGCGCAGGAAGTCGGCCGGGTCCGGCAGCTCCTCCCACACCTGGGGCAGGAACGTCGCGCGGTTGAGGGAGCCGGCCTCGAGCACCAGTCCGTCGATCCCGGGCCTCAGAGACTCCAGGACCGACTCCTCGGAGGCGAACGGCAGGGGGACGCGCGCCGACAGCACGGAGACCTCCACCACGACGCCGTCCAGCTCCCCGCCGGCCAACGGCGCGAACCGGGGGTCGTGGAAGGCGGCGGCGATCGCGTTGTGCGCGACGTCGTCGAAGAGCGGGCGATGCGGGCTGAGCGTGCCGATGCACCCGCGGAGCCGTCCGTCCAGGAGGAGCGTGACGAAACTGGCGCCGGGGCCGGCCAGCCAGTCGGGGCGCGGACCGGCGGCGGCGATCGCGTCGAGGGGGATCTGCTCGGTCCGGTCGACCGCGAGGCGTTCGCGGATCGCGTTGCGCGCCAGGGGAAGCAGCAGCGTCCCGGCGTCGGGGGGAAGAGTCATGACGCGGTCTCCTCAATGCTCAGCGCCGCATATCCGACGACGCGGCTGTGATCGCCCAGCGCGGCGCCGGGCGCGGCGACATCGCCGGAGTTGTCGGCGCCCAGCAGGCGCGGCGCCAGCCCGCGCCGCCGGCAGACGGCCAGCAAGCCGTTCAGCGGGGACGCGCCGCAGGCGCGGTCGGCGGGAATCCGCGCCTCGCAGGCCTGGACGCGTCGGAGCGTGTCGGCATCCAACTCCCGGGCCCGCTCCCAGGAGTGGTAGTGGGAGAGGTCGCTGGAGACCGCGACCACGGTCTCCGGGCCTCCCCACAGCGCGTCGATGATGTCGGCGACAGCGTCCGGGGGCGCCTCGCCGACGTTGAGGGGGATCAACTCGACATCGGAGCCCAGAACCCGCTGGATGAAGGGGACCTGGACCTCCAGGGCGTGTTCCTCGGCATGGGTGAGCGGGTCGACGTGAACGGGAGCCTCTAGGCCGGCGGTCGCCGCGAGCACCTCCTCCGTCGGCACGCGCAACGCCCCGATCGGCGTGGCGAACAGGTCCGCGCCCGGCAGCGCGGCGCCCCGGATGGCCACGCGGTGAGTGGGGCCCAGCAGGAGGACGCAGCGGATCCGGGGCGCGCGCGGCGCGAGGCTCTGCCAGCCCAGCGCCGCCAGGTCCCCCGACCACATCCACCCGGCGTGCGGGATCACGAGCGCCTTCGGCGAGGGGCGCTCCGACAAGGCGGCCAACCGCTCCTCGGCGGCGTCCAGCAGCCGGTCCGCGTCGCGGCGCACCTGATCGGGCTCGGCGGGATAGAACATCCCGGCGACAGCCGGGGGCCTCGCTGTCGGTGTCATCGTGGCCTCCCCTCCTCATCGACCGGTCCTCCTGAGCCTAACGCGTCATGTGTCCGTCCTCACGGGGAAAGAGGCCTCTCCCCCGCGAGGCACGTGCGGTCGGGGCCGCGCGGGACGTTCCGCGTCCGGGCCCGGCCGGGGACGGGCTCCCCGGGGCACGCATCCCCCGACCAGGGCGGCTCCGGGGACCGCGGAACCCGGCCACGCGGGCGCCGGCCGAGCCGGCGCCGGCCTCGTCACTGCCGATCCGGCACCGGATGACACCAAATGGTCCGAGCCCGCTTGCCGGACCGGTCGAAACCCACACCCACGACCTGCGGAAACGCGAGAGTGCTGCTTCATGCGCGCCGAACGGACCCGACCATTTGGTGCTGTCCGGCTGCGACCGCCGACAGGTCCGCGCTCCACGGCCCCAACCGCGCGCGCCTCGCCTCGTCCCCGTTGACAGGCACGTCGCGGGTCCCGTAGGGTCGCGGCCGTGTGGAACTGACTGACTCCAGCGCGCCATCGGCGCGGCCGACCCGGGACATCGAGATCCCGTCGGCCCCCTGGCGCGGCCCTCGCTCTTCTTCCGGAGTCCGTCATGTCGTCCCTTCCCTCCCTTCTTCCTCCGTCGTCGGCGCCCTTCATCCGCGCCGCCGGGGTCTCCCGCTCCTTCGGAGACCACCAGGTCCTCTCCGACGTGTCCTTCACCGTCCACGCCGGAGCCCGCGCGGGCCTCATCGGCCAGAACGGCTCGGGGAAGTCGACGCTGCTGCGTCTCCTCGCGGGCGTCGACCAGCCTGATGCGGGCGCCGTCGAGGTCCCCGTCGGTGCCCGCGTCGGCCTGCTCTGGCAGGACTTCCCCCTGCCTGCCGAGGTCTCGGTGACGGAGACCGTCCGGCGCGCCCAGGCGCCGCTGCTCCTGCTGCGCGACCGGGTCGAGCGCGCCGGAGCCGCCCTGGCCGAGGCCCCGGAGGACCCCGGGCGGACGCGCGCACTGGACGAGGCGCTGGACGCGGCGCAGCGGGCGGACGCCTGGACCGCGGAGGCCGCCGCGGACGCCACGCTGGCGGGGCTCGGACTGGGCGGCCTCGAGCCCGGGCGCACGGTCGCGACGCTGTCGGGCGGGCAGCGCTCGCGCCTCATGCTGGCGTGCCTGCTGCTCGAGCGCCCCGACGTCCTGCTCCTGGACGAGCCCACGAACCACCTCGACGACGCGGCCGCGGACTTCCTGCGCCGCACGCTGCTGGCCTGGCGCGGCCCGGTCCTCGCCGCCTCCCACGACCGCGCGTTCCTCGATGACGTCGCCACGGAGATCCTCGACCTCGATCCCGTCCCCTCCCCCGTCGCCGGAGGTGCGGGGAGCGGGGAGGGGAGCCCCGACGAGGGCGCCGCCGTGCGCGGCCTGACGCGCACGCGCGGGCGGTACAGCGACCACGTGCTGGCGCGCCTCGACGAGAGGGAGGCCTGGGAGCGCAGGTACGCCTCCGAGCAGGGGGAGCTGCGGCGCCTGCGGGCCCGGGCGCGCGAGGCGCACACGGTCGGGCACCCCGGCGCGGAGCCGCGCTCCGAGGGCGGAGCCGCGAAGAAGTTCTACGCCGACCGCAACGCCCGCGTGGTCAAGCGCCGGGTCGACGACGCGGCGAGGCGCCGCGAGGCGCTGGAGGCCTCCCAGGTGCGCAGGCCCCCGCGCGAACTGGTCTTCCGCGGCCTGGACGCGGCGGGGACGCCGGAATCCGCCGCGGCCGGACTCACTCTGCGCGAAGCGGCGGTGGCCGGGCGGCTGGCGCCCGTCACCCTCGACGCCGGGCCCGGGGAGCAGGTCCTCGTCGAGGGCCCCAACGGATCGGGCAAGTCCACGCTGCTGGCGGTCCTCGACGGCGGGCTGGCCCCGACCTCGGGAACGGCGACGGTGCGCGGGCGCGTCGGACTGCTCGCCCAGGATCCGGCGCCGCTCGATCCTGACGTCACCGTCGAGCGCGCCTACCGCGCGGCTGTGGGCGACGCGCGCGCCGACGAGGTCCCGCTGACGGCCTTCGGCCTGATCCATCCGCGCGATCTCGCCCGGCCCACCGGCGTCCTGTCCACCGGACAGCTGCGGCGCCTGGAACTGGCGATCGTCCTGGCGGATCCGCCCGACGTCCTGGCCCTGGACGAGCCGACCAACCACCTCTCCTTGGATCTGGCCACCGCGCTGGAGGAGCTCCTGCCCGGATACTCCGGCATCGTCGTCGTGGCCAGCCACGACCGGTGGCTGCGGCGGCGCTGGCGGGGCCGGGTGCTGGAACTGGCGCCCGCGGGAAGCTGAGTCCGGCGGACTCGCGGGTCGGCGGGCCGACGCGCCCGCGGGGGCGCCTCCGCGCGGTCCCCGCCGATCAGGGGCGGTCCGTCCGCGAGCGACGCATCAGGAAAACGAAGTAGGGGGCGCCGATCAGCGCGGTCATGAGGCCCGCCGGGATCTGCGAGGGCGCGATGGCGGTCCGTCCCAGGGTGTCCGCCACGGACACCAGCAGGGCGCCCAGGATCATCGACACCGGGATCGTCCGGGCGTGGCGCGATCCGACCAGGGAGCGCGCGAGGTGCGGGGCGATGAGCCCGACGAATCCGACGACGCCGATCGCGACCACGCTGGCGCCCGCCAGCAGGGCGCAGACGCACAGCAGCGCCAGGCGCGTCCGGTCGGCGCGGACGCCGAGGATGCGCGGGGTGTCCTCGTCGATGGCCAGCAGGTCCAGGTCGCGGCGGTGGGCGACGACGATCGGCAGGGCCACAGCCAGCACCGCCAGCACGGGCGCGACGTCGGCGAACTGCCGGCCGTAGGTCGTCCCGGACAGCCACGTGTAGATCTTCGGCGTGTTGTAGGGGTCCGCGCGCAGCAGCAGATAGGTGGACACGGCGCTCATCGCGTTGCCCACGCCGATGCCGACCAGGACGAACCGGTCGGGGTGCAGGCCCCCGCGCCAGGCCAGGGCCACGATGAGCGCGAAGGTTGCCACGCCCGTCGCCAGGGCCAGGGCGACGAGGAGAGGGCGCCCCCCGCCCGTCACCGTCGCCAGCACGGCGCCCGTCCCCGCGCCGGCGGTGATCCCGAGGATCGAGGGCTCGGCCAGCGGGTTGCGCGCCGCCGTCTGGACGACGCATCCGGCCAGCCCCAGGGCGGCGCCCGAGGCGGCCGCCGCCAGGACGCGGGGGATGCGCTCGTCGAGGGATCCCTGGATGAGGTCGGGGGCGGCGCCGCGCATCCACAGGGTGATGTCCCCCGTGCGCAGCCACAGGCTCCCCGCCAGCATTCCGGTCAGGAGCGCCGCCCCCAGCAGGGCCGAGGAGACGATCAGGACGACGGCGAAGCGGCGCGG
>JAFAAX010000095.1 GCA_023426345.1 Actinomycetes bacterium | reverse complement strand
GGCCGGGGCCGCCCCGGCCCCCCCGGGGGGGGGGGGGGGCGCCATCCTCCGGGATCCGAGGATCAGAGCTTGCTGCCGACCAGGGCGGTCAGTTCGACGAGGCGGTTGGAGTATCCCCACTCGTTGTCGTACCAGGAGACGACCTTGATCTGGTTGTCGATGACCTTGGTCAGCTTTGAGTCGAAGACGGAGGAGTGCGGATCGCCCTCGATATCGGTGGAGACCAGGTCCTCCTCCGAGTACTCGAACACGTGGGCGAAGTCGCCGGTGGAGGCGGCCTTGCAGGCGGCGTTGACGTCCTCGGCGGTGACGCCGGCCTTCTTGGGCTCGAAGGTGAGATCGACGACGGACCCGGTCGGGACCGGGACGCGCATCGCGTAGCCGTCGAGCTTGCCGGCCAGCTGCGGCAGGACCAGGGAGACGGCCTTGGCCGCGCCCGTGGAGGTCGGGACGATGTTGAGGGCCGCGGCGCGCGCCCGGCGCAGGTCCTTGTGCGGGGCGTCGTGGAGGCGCTGGTCGCCGGTGTAGGCGTGCACGGTCACCATGAGGCCCTTCTCGATGCCGAAGGCCTCGTCGAGGACCTTCGCCAGCGGGGCGAGGCAGTTCGTGGTGCACGACGCGTTGGAGATGATGTTGTGCGTCGCCGAGTCGTAGTCGCCGTCGTTGACGCCGATGACGAAGGTGCCGTCGATGTTCTTGCCGGGGGCGGAGATGATGACCTTCTTGGCGCCGGCGTCGATGTGCGACTTCGCCTTGGTGCCGTCGGTGAAGAACCCGGTGGACTCGACCACGACGTCCACGCCGAGCTCGCCCCAGGGCAGATCGGCGGGGTCGCGCTGAGCGAGGACCTTGATGTTGTGACCGTCGACGGTGATGGAGTCGTCGTCGTAGGTGACCTCGGCGTCGAGACGACCCATGATCGAGTCGAACTTGAGGAGGTGGGCGAGGGTCTTGGTGTCGGTCAGGTCGTTGACCGCGACGATCTCGAGATCGGCGCCCTGGGCCAGGGCGGCGCGGTAGAAATTGCGGCCGATGCGGCCGAAGCCGTTGATGCCAACGCGAGTGGTCACTGTTGTCCTCCTGCTTGTGCCCTCGTGGGGCACGTTCAAACGAGCAACCGGACCCGCGGGGTGCAGGCCCGGCCCGCAGTTCCCTGCGGTTCCAGCACCCACAAATCTACACCCTGGACGGCCCTCCAGCAGGGCCCAAGGGCTCATCCGGACGCGGGCCGGGGCCGGTCAGTCGTCCTCGAGCATGTCGAGTGTGAGGACCGCCTCCGTGTCGGCGATGCCCCGCTCGTGGGCGGCCTTGTCCGCCATCGCGAGGAGGCGGCGGATCCTCCCCGCCACGGCGTCCTTGGTGAGCGGGGGGTCCGTCCGGCGGCCGAGCTCCTCCAGCGACGCCTGCCGGAACTCCAGGCGCAGCCGTCCCGCCTCCCGCAGGTGCTCGGGCACGTCGTCGCCCAGGATCTCGAAGGCGCGCTCGACGCGGGCGCCGGCCGCCACGGCCGCCCGAGCGGACCGGCGCAGGTTCGCGTCGTCGAAGTTCGCCAGGCGGTTCGCGCTGCCGCGGGCCTCGCGGCGCTCGCGCCGCGACTGCCACACGGCATGGGTCCGCGTCGCGCCCATCGCGGCGATGAGTTCGCCGATCGCATCGGAGTCCCGCACCGTCACGCGGTCCGCTCCGCGGACCTCCTTCGAGCGCGCCGGGGCGCCCAGGCGTCGGGCGCATCCGACCAGGGCCAGGGCGGCCTCCGGTCCCGGGCAGGTGATCTCCAGCGACGACGAGCGCCCGGGCTCCATCAGCGATCCGCGCGCGAGGAACGCCCCGCGCCACGCGGCGGCGGCCTCGTCGGCGCCCGAGGCGACGATCTGCGCGGGCAGGCCGCGCACGGGCCTGCCCAGCTGGTCGATGAGGCCGGTCATCCGGGCGAGGCTGTCCGCGTCCTTGACCACGCGGACCACGTAGCGGTCGCCGCGTCGCAGCGCCCCGCCGGAGACCACGACCACCGACGACTCGGCGCCGTAGAGGTGCGAGACGAAGCCGCGCAGGCGCTGGGCGATGGGGGCGGAGTCGAGCTCCGCCTCAACGATGATGCGTCCGGCCACCAGGTGCAGGCCGCCCGCGAACCGCAGCATCGCCGCGACCTCCGCCGCCACGACGCCCGTCGGGCCGGGCCTGAGGCGGGACAGTTCGTCCTTCATGTCGGTCGTCAGGGACATGGGCTCATCCTTCCACGTCGTCGTCCTCAGGCGAGCCAGGGCTCGGGGCGTCCGACCTCGCCGAGGAACCCGTCGAAGGCGTCGCGCAGCGCGGCCGCCAGGCGCAGCGGATCGTGATGGGGCTGGCCGTCTCCCGTGCGGACCTGGCGCAACAGGACGCGCGCCCCGACGAGCTGCGCGGCCTCGATGAGGTCGTCGATGTCGTCCGTGGCCGTGGGATCGGCCACAATGACGTCGAGCTTGAGATCGGGGGCGTGCTCGCACAGGACCCGGACGTGATCGGCGGTCGTCATCGTGTCGGTCTCGCCGCGCTGGCGGGCGAGGTTGAGGACGAGCGCGCGGTGGGCGTCGGTGGTGACCAGTGCCCGGTGCAGATCGGGCGCCAGCAGATGCGGGATCACCGACGTGTACCAGGACCCGGGGCCCAGGACCACCCAGTCCGCGCTGCCGACGGCGTCGAGGACGGCGCCAGGGACCGGCGGGTCCTCGGGGATCAGCCGGACGTGGCGGACGAGGCCCTGCGCGACGGCCACCTCCGCCTGCCCGCGCACGGTGTAGCGTCGCCCGTCGTCGTCCATCTCCGCCTCGATGTCGAGCGGCACGGAGGCCATGGGCAGGACGCGGCCCTGGGCGCGCAGCAGCCTCGCCACCCAGTCCAGGCCCGTGACCTCGTCGTCGAGGAGCTGCCAGAGGCCCGCGATCAGCAGGTTGCCCAGCGCGTGGCCGTCCAGCGGGCCCGTCGTATGCAGTCGCGTCTGGAGGACGTCGCGCCAGGTCAGCCCCCATTCCGTCTCCTCGCACAGGCTGGCCAGCGCCATGCGCAGGTCCCCGGGCGGCAGGATGTCCATCTCGGAGCGCAGCCGTCCGGACGACCCGCCGTCGTCGGCGACGGTGACCACCGCCGTCAGCGCGTGCGTGATGTGGCGCAAGGCCCGCAGCGTGGCGGACAGGCCGTGTCCGCCGCCCAGCGCGACGACCTGCTGGCCCTCCTCGCCGCGCTGCGCCCAGCCCTCGGCATCGAGGTACGACATCTATTCCCTCCCCAGATCACGGTGGAGCACGCGGACGGGGAAGCCCTTCTCCCGCAGGCGCGACGCGATGAGCTCGGCGATGGCCACCGAGCGGTGCTTCCCGCCGGTGCATCCGACGGCGATGGTGACGAACGGCTTGAGCTCCGTGAGGTACCCCGCGAGCATCGGCGCCAGCAGATCGGCGTAGCCGCGCGCGAAGTCGCGGGCGCCCGGCTGGTCCAGGACGTAGTCCGCCACCGGCCGGTCCCGCCCCGTGAGGTGGCGGAGCTCGTCGATCCAGTACGGGTTCTTGAGGAACCGCACGTCCAGGACGTCGTCGGCGTCCAGGGGCAGCCCGTACTTGAAGCCGAACGACTCGACGGTGAGTTGGAGCGGCCGCTCCCCCTCCCCCGCCACGACGTCGCGGATGTGGCGCGTGAGGTCGTGGACGGACATCGTCGTCGTGTCGATGACCTCGTCCGCGCGCCGCCGGAGCGGGGCGAGCAGCAGGTCCTCGGCGTGGATGCCGTCGACCACGGTGCCGTCGCCCTGCAGCGGGTGGGGGCGCCGGTTCGACTCGTAGCGGCGCACCAGCGTCGCCTCGTCGGCTTCGAGGTAGAGGATCCGGTAGAGCACGCCCGAGGAGCGCAAGGCGTCCAACGTGGCGGCCAGATCCGTGAAGAACGCCCGCGACCGCACGTCGACCACGACGGCCAGCCGGTGGACGCCGGCCGCTCCGCCGGGCGACATCATGCCGACCAGCGCGGGGAGCATCGACGGGGGCAGGTTGTCCACGACGTACCAGTCGAGGTCCTCCAGCGCGCGCGCCGCCTGGGACCGCCCGGCTCCCGAGCGCCCCGTGATGATGAGCACCTCGTTGGCGGCGGGCGCCGGCGCGCCGGGCAGCGAGTCGAGCAGCGGGATGCCGCTGGGAACGGTGGGGGGCGGATCCTCGTTCGTCATGCCCCCAAGGATGCCATCCCCTCCCCCGCGGGTCACCCTCATGGACGAGGGCGGCCCGCGGGGCCGGGTTCCGCGGGCGCCGTCCCCTCGCCCTGCGCGGGCGCCAGCGCCGCGTGGACGGCCGCGGCCAGCTGCGGGCCGATGCCGGGGACCTCCTGGATCTGCCCGACCGTGGCGGCGCGCAGGCGCTTGACGGACCCGAAGCGCTGGAGCAGCGCCTTCTGGCGGGCGGGACCGAGCCCGGGGACGTCGTCGAGCACGGAGCGCGTCTGGCGGGCGCCGCGCCGCTGGCGGTGGTGGGTGATCGCGAAGCGGTGGGACTCGTCGCGGAGGTACTGGAGGAGGTACAGCGCGGCCGACGCCCGGGGCAGGATCAGGGGGAAGGCATCCCCCGGCACCCAGACCTCCTCCAGGCGCTTCGCCAGTCCGACGACGGGGATGTCGACGCCCATGTCGTCCAGGGCGGCGCGGGCGGCGTCGACCTGGGGCAGCCCGCCGTCGACGATGACGAGGTCCGGGCGGTAGGAGAACCGCCGGGGCCGCCCGGTCTCCGCGTCGACGGGGCCCGACCGGTAGGCGACGCCGTCCTCGTCCTCGCCCTCGACGCCCTCCTCCTCGGCGAGCAGGCGGGCGAAGCGGCGGCGGAGGACCTCGTCCATGGCCGCCGTGTCGTCGGGGACGCCGGCGCCGTCGGGACCGCGCAGGTTGAACGTCCGGTAGGCGTCCTTGCGGGGCGCTCCGTCCTCGAAGACGACCATGGAGCCGACCTGGTCCTGGCCCTGCGTGTGGGAGATGTCGTAGCACTCGATGCGCAGCGGGGCGCCCGGCAGGTCGAGGTCCTCCGCCAGCTCCTCCAGCGCCCGGGACCGCTGGGTGAGGTCCCCGGCCCGTTTGGTCTGATGGAGGCGCAGGGCCTGGGCGGCGTTCTCCCGCACCGTGTCCATGAGCTGGGCCTTCGCTCCGCGCCGCGGGACGCGCACGCGGACGCGGGCCCCCCGGATCTCCGAGAGCCACTCCTCGATGACGCCGGCGTCCTCGGGCAGGACGGAGACCAGGATCTCCCGCGGGACGGCCTGCGTGGGGGTGTGGGCGACGTCGTCGACGGAGGTCGACTGCTCGCGGTCCGCCCGGGTCGGGCGGCCCCGCAGCGGGCGTCCGGCCTTCGGGATGTCGGAGTAGACCTGTTGGAGCAGGCGCGCCATCAGCGTCTCGGGCGGGTCGTCGTCGCTGCGGTCGATCACCCAGCCGCGCGTGCCGCGGATGCGTCCGCCGCGGACGTGGAAGACGTGGACGGCGGCATCCAGCTCCTCGGCGACCAGCGCGAACACGTCGGCGTCCGTGCCGTCGTCCAGGACCACCGCGTTGCGTTCGAGGACCTTCTCCAGGGCGCGGATGTCGTCGCGGCGCCGGGCGGCCCGTTCGAAGTCGAGGTCGGCGGAGGCCTGGCGCATGTCCTCCTCCAGGCGGCGCAGGACGGGGCGCGTGCGCCCCTCCATGAACTCGCAGAGGTCCTCCGCCAGGGCGCGGTGGTCCTCGGGGCTGATGCGCCCGACGCAGGGGGCCGAGCACTTGTCGATGTAGCCCAGCAGGCAGGGGCGGCCCTGGGCCTCGGCGCGGCGGAAGACGCCGGCCGAGCAGGTGCGCACCGGGAACACGCGGAGCAGCAGGTCGATGGTCTCCCGGATCGCCCACACCTGCGTGTACGGCCCGAAGTAGCGGGAGTCCTTGCGCTTCGCCTCCCGCGTGATGTGGACGCGGGGCACCTGCTCCCCCATCGTCACCGCCAGATAGGGGTACGACTTGTCGTCGCGGTACATCACGTTGAAGCGCGGATCGAACTGCTTGATCCACGTGTACTCCAGGGTGAGGGCCTCGACCTCGGTCCGCACGACCGTCCACTGGACGCTGGCCGCCGTGAACACCATCTGCTGGGTGCGCGGGTGCAGGTTCGCCGGGTCCTGGAAGTAGTTCGTCAGGCGGTTGCGCAGGTTCTTCGCCTTGCCGACGTAGATGACCCGCCCCTCGCCGTCGCGGAAGCGGTAGACGCCCGGATCGGTCGGGATGTCGCCCGTCCGGGGCCGGTAGGTGCTCGGGTCTGCCACGGGATCAGGGTAGTCCGCGGTCCCGCCGGCGGCCCGAGAGGTCCGCCCATCCGGGCCCGCGCGGGGCCGCTACGCTGATCGACGTGCCCGACATCCTCGACCTGGGCCTGCCCGACGCGGGCGAGGTCCTCACGCTCCAGCGCGCGGCGTTCGCGCAGGACTGCGCCGTCAACTACCCCGGCTACACCCTGCCCGTCACACAGACCCTCGACGATCTGCGGGCCGAGATGGCGCGGGACGGCGCAGTGACGCTGGGCATCCGGGACCACGGGCGGTTGGTCGCCGCGGTGCGCCTGCGCCCCGTCCCGCCCGACGGCGTGTACATGGGCCGCCTGTGCGTGGCGCCCGACCGCGAGGGCGAGCGCTTAGGGGCGCGGATGCTGGCCGCCGCCCTGGACGCCGCCGCGACGCGCTTCCCCGGCGCGGCCCGCGTCGTCCTCACCGTTGAGGGCGACAACGACCGCCTCACCGCCTGGTACCGACGCCGCGGATTCTCCGTCGTCGCGGCGGGGACGGCCGACAATCCGTGGGAGTGGCACCTGTCCCGGCCCATACAGTGATCGGCACGTGCGCCACGCGCGACGACGCACCGCACAGCGAGTTCATCCGCCGCGCGATCGCTCGCCAGATCCGCGCGGAGCGACGCCCCAGCGACCTCATCGACTCTTGAGCGGGCATCCACGTGGCTCACGGACGAGGTCCGGCCCCCCCTGTTCACGGAGCACTCCGCGCGACCGCCATCCGGGCGAAGGCCTCCATGACGAGCAGGACCTCGCGGGACTGCCACACGCGATTGCGTCGACCGGCGGTGGTCTCGGTCAGGATTCCCGCGGACTCCAGGGCTCCCACGGCGTTCAGAGCCGTCCGCTGCGGGACGGCGAGCGTGTCCGCCACCCACGGCATCGTCACCACGGGTTGGGCGAAGAGGACATCGGCCAACCGCCACGCCGCGGCGTCCGAGCGGACCCGGAGCGCGTCCCGCCAACGCTCGCGAACCCTGGTCAGGTCCGTCGCCAGGACGTCTCCGACTTCCACGGCATCGAGAGCGGCTGCGCACATCTGGCCGACGATCATTGAAACGTCGCCGGCCCGATAGGCGTCGAGCGCCCGGAAGTAGGCCTCGGTGTCACGCAGGAGGCCGGCGGAGACCGGGACGGTCGACTGCCGGGCCAGCCCTCGTCGACGGAGCACGTGGTGGACCAGGGTCCGGCCCGTCCGCCCGTTCCCGTCCTCGAACGGGTGGATGTCCTCAAACTGGGCGTGGACAACGGCTGCCTGGACCAGTGCCGGGACATCCTGCCTGGCGGCGAACGCCGTGAGGTCGCGCATCAGCGCCGCGACGCGGTCCTGATGCGGAGGCACGTAGGTGGCGCCATGAGGGCTGACGCTCCGCCCGCCGACCCACACCTGCTGCGTCCTCCACCGTCCGACGATCTCCGGCTGGGTGTCGCCCAGCAACGCCGTGTGGATGGCCAGGACGAGGTCCTCGTCCAGTGGCCCCGACAGCGTCAGGGCGGTCCGCATCGCCGCGACGTTCGCCGCCACCAGTTCGGCGTTCCCTCTCGACGGGACGCCCAGGGGCGCCAGCGCCAGCTGCCGGGCGCCGGTCGTCAGATGCTCGATCTGGGAGCTCGACGAGGACTCGGTCCGCAGGAGCACCGCCGGCATCGGGATCGGCACCTGTGCCATCCTCATGTCGAACCGGACCACGGCGTCGGTGGCCTCCTCGACCTTTTCGAGGACGTCGGCATCCAGCACGGGCGTCGCTCGGGCGATCTCCGGAAGGACCGCGGCCGCATACGGCCTCTCGACGCGATGGCGCTCGACGACATCGAGGGAGGCCAGCACGCGCTCGCTCGGCACCCAGTCCCGCTGCTCAGTGGTTGCGCCCGGCCATCCGGGCGTCCCGTCCGCCATGGCCGCATCCTTCAGTAGAGACGTTTCTTACTGAAGGCTATCCCATAGCTTTCAGTAAGGAACCCCGCCGGCGGCCCGCGACCCCGCCATGCGCGCCCGGCGCAGCCGGGCCGCCCTCGTCGATCGCGGACGAGGGCGGCCCGCCGGGATCCCTCTCAGGGCCGGTACTGGAGGTCCGTGGGCGCGATCGGGGCGGGGAGCTCGGTGCGGCCCCGCAGGTACTCGTCGACGGCGGCCGCGCAGGAGCGGCCCTCGGCGATGGCCCACACGATGAGCGACTGGCCGCGGCCCGCGTCCCCGGCGACGAACACGCCCGGTCGCGAGGTCGCCCACCGGTCGTCGCGGACGATCCGCCCGCGCGCGTCCACCGCCACGTCCAGCTGGGCGACTAGGCCCTCGCGCTCGACGCCGGTGAAGCCCATGGCCAGCAGGACCAGCTGCGCGGGGATCAGCCGCTCCGATCCCTCGACCGGGGTCGGGCGGCCGTCCGTCATCGCGATGTCGACGAGGCGCAGCTGGGCGACGCGGCCGTCCTCGTCGCCGAGGAACTCGGCCGTCGACACGGAGTAGAGGCGCTCGCCGCCCTCCTCGTGGGCGCTGGCGACCTTGAAGAGGCGCGGGAACGTCGGCCACGGATCGGCGGCCGTGCGCTCGAGGGGCAGCTGGGGCATGATCTCGAGGCTGGTCACGGAGGCGGCGCCCTGCCGGATCGCAGTGCCCAGGCAGTCGGCGCCCGTGTCGCCGCCCCCGATGATGACGACGTCCCTGCCCTCGGCGCTGATCCACTCCGGGTCACCGGGCGCCGCCGTGCCGTGGACGTGCTTGGTCGAGCGCGTCAGGTAGTCGACGGCCTGGTGGATTCCGTCCAGTTCCCGGCCGGGCACCGGCAGCTCACGCCCCACCGTCGCCCCCGTCGTGAGGACCACCGCGTCGAAGCGCTCCAGGAGGTCCTCGCCCGTCAGATCGGCGCCGACGTCGACGCCCGCGTGGAAGCGCGTGCCCTCCGCCCGCATCTGGTCGAGGCGGCGGTCCAGGACGGCCTTCTCCATCTTGAACTCGGGGATGCCGTAGCGCATGAGCCCCCCGATGGCGTCCGAGCGCTCGAAGACGGCGACGGTGTGCCCGGCGCGGGTGAGCTGCTGGGCGGCGGCCAGGCCCGCCGGCCCCGATCCCACCACCGCCACGGTGTTGCCGGTGAGGCGCTCCGGGATGCGGGGCGTGATCCAGCCCTCCTCCCAGGCGTGATCGACGATCGTGTGCTCGACGTTCTTGATGGTGACGGCCGGCTGGCTGATCGCCAGGACGCACGCGGTCTCGCACGGGGCGGGGCACAGCCGGCCCGTGAAGTCCGGGAAGTTGTTCGTCGCGTGGAGCCGCTCGATCGCGTCGCGCCAGTCGCCGCGCCACGCCAGCGTGTTCCATTCGGGGATGAGGTTGCCCAGGGGGCATCCGGAGTGGCAGAACGGCGTGCCGCAGTCCATGCACCGGCCGGCCTGGCGCTCGACGATGCCGAGCGCCTGCTCCTCGTAGACCTCGTGGAAGTCGCGGATGCGCACCGGCACGGGGCGGCTGGCCGGCAGCTCGCGTTCCCGGACCTTCAGAAAGCCCTGCGGATCAGCCATGGGAGACCTCCAGAATCTTGTTCCACACGGACGCCTCGCCCGCGTCGACGCCCGCGGACCGCGCCTCCGCGAGGATGGTGGTGACCTTCGCGTACTGCCGCGGCTCCACCCGCGTGAAGCGGGCCAGGGACGCCGGCAGATCGTCGAGGAGCCGGGAGGCGACCGCCGACCCGGTGAGTTCGACGTGGCGGCGCAGCAGGTCGGTGACGTGCTCGCCGTCCTCGTCCGACAGGCCCGTCACCGCCAGCTCGGCGGCGGACTGCGGGTTGAGCAGCGTGCGATCGAAGTCCAGCAGGTAGGCGACGCCCCCGGACATCCCGGCGGCGACGTTGCGGCCCGTGGATCCCAGGACCATCGCCTCCCCGCCCGTCATGTACTCCAGCGCGTGGTCGCCGGCGCCCTCGCACACCAGCGTCGCCCCGGAGTTGCGCACGCCGAAGCGCTCGCCGACCCGTCCGGAGACGAGCAGCTCGCCGGCGATCGCGCCGTAGCCCAAGACGTTGCCGGCGACCGTGTTCTCCGACGCCGCGAACTTCGCCGAGCGCGCGGGGCGCACGGCCACGGTCCCGCCGCACAGGGACTTCGCGACGTAGTCGTTCGCGTCCCCCTCGACGGTGATCGAGGCGCCCCGGGGCAGGAACGCCCCCAGCGACTGTCCGGCCGATCCCGTCAGACGGATCGAGATCGTGCCGGCCGCCAGGCCGTCGTCGCCGTAGCGCTTCGCGATCTCGTGGCCCAGCATGGCGCCGGTCGTGCGGTCCGTGTTGTGGATCTCCGCCTCGATGCGCACCCGCTCCCGCCGCTCCAGGGCCGGGGCCGCCAGCCGGATGAGGCGGCGGTCCAGGACGTCGTCGAGTTGGTGGTCCTGGGGGCGCACCTGGTGGAGGAAGGATCCGGGCCTCGGCTCGATGCGCTGGAACACGGGGCCCAGGTCGAGCCCCTGCGTCTTCCAGTGCCGGACCGCCTCGGAGACGTCGAGCAGGTCCGAGCGGCCCACGGCCTCCTCGATCGACCGCAGCCCCAGGGAGGCCAGGAGCTCGCGGACCTGCTCCGCGATGAAGGTGAAGAACGCGATGACGTGCTCGGGCTTGCCGGTGAAGCGGGCGCGCAGCTCGGGGTTCTGCGTGGCCACGCCGACGGGGCACGTGTCCTTCTGGCACACTCGCATCATCACGCAGCCGGCCGCGACCAGGGGGGCCGTGGCGAAGCCGAACTCCTCGGCGCCCAGGAGCGCCGCGACGACGACATCCCGGCCGGTCTTGAGCTGCCCGTCCGCCTGGACGACGATCCGGTCGCGGAGGTCGTTGAGGACCAGCGTCTGCTGGGTCTCCGCCAGGCCGATCTCCCACGGGGCGCCCGCGTGCTTGAGGGAGGTCAGCGGCGCCGCGCCCGTGCCGCCGTCCGCCCCGGAGATCAGGACCACGTCGGCGCGGGCCTTCGCGACGCCCGCCGCCACCGTGCCCACCCCCACCTCGGAGACGAGCTTGACGTGGACGCGCGCCTCCGGGTTCGCGTTCTTGAGGTCGCTGATCAGCTGCTTGAGATCCTCGATCGAGTAGATGTCGTGATGCGGCGGCGGGGAGATCAGGCCGACGCCGGGCGTCGAGTGACGGACCTCGGCGACCCACGGGTAGACCTTCTGGGCGGGCAGCTGGCCGCCCTCGCCGGGCTTGGCGCCCTGGGCCATCTTGATCTGGATGTCCGTGGCGTGGGTGAGGTAGTCGGCGCTCACGCCGAAGCGCCCGGAGGCCACCTGCTTGATCGCGGAGTTGCGCAGCGGGTCGCGCAGGCGCTCCGCGGACTCGCCGCCCTCGCCGGTGTTGGAGCGCCCGCCCAGGGTGTTCATCGCGATGGCCATCGTCTCGTGCGCCTCGGGCGAGATCGATCCGAAGGACATCGCGCCGGTGGCGAACCGCCGGACGATCGAGGACACGGACTCGACCTCCTCCAGGGGGACGGGCTCGACGTCCTCCGTGCGCAGGCGCATGAGGCCGCGCAGGGTCATCAGCTGACGCGCCTGGTCGTCCACGCCGTCCGTGTAGGCGCGGAAGATCTCGTGGGACTGCGTGCGCGTCGCGGTCTGGAGGCGCGCGATGGTCTGCGGGTTGAACAGGTGCGCCTCGCCCTCGCGCCGCCACTTGTACTCCCCGCCCACCCCCAGCGTGCGGTGGGCCGGGGAGATGCCCGAGGGCGGGTAGGCGACCTCGTGGCGGGAGGCCACCTCGGCGGCCACGACGTCCAGGCCGATGCCGCCCAGGGGGCTCGACGTCCCGGTGAAGTAGCGGTCGACCAGCTCCTGGTCGAGGCCGATCGCCTGGAAGACCTGGGCGCCGCAGTAGGAGGAGGCCGTGGAGATGCCCATCTTCGACATCACCTTGAGCACCCCCTTGCCGAAGGCCTTGAGCAGGTGGGCGACCGCCTCGGCGGGCGTCGTGGCGCCCAGGGCGCCCTCGCGGGCGAGGGACTCCACGGCCTCCATCGCGAGGTACGGGTTGACGGCGGACGCGCCGTATCCGATGAGCAGGGCCACGTGGTGGACCTCGCGGACGTCGCCGGCCTCCACGACCAGGCCGACGCGCGTGCGGGTCTGGCGGCGCAGCAGGTGGTGGTGCAGGGCGGACGTGGCCAGCAGGGACGGGATGGGCGCCATCTCGGCGTTCGTCTCCCGGTCGGACAGGACCAGGAACGACACGCCCTCCTCGATCGCCTGGTCCGCCTGGGCGAACAGATCCTCCAACGCGGCCTCCAGGGCGTCTCCCCCGCCGGACACGCGGTAGAGGCACCGCAGGACGCGCGAGGTGAATCCCTTGCCCGCGCGCGCCGATCCGATGTGGGCGATGCGGGCCAGCTGGTCGGAGTCGATGACGGGCGCGCTGATGACGAGCTTGCGCGCGTGCTCGGGGGCGTCCGCCAGCAGGTTCGGCTGCGGCCCGGCGGTGGTGCCCAGCGCCGTGACCAGCTCCTCCCGGATCGCGTCGAGCGGCGGGTTGGTCACCTGGGCGAAGAGCTCCGTGAAGTAGTCGAAGAGCAGGCGGGGCCGGGAGGACAGGACGGCGACGGGCGTGTCCGATCCCATCGAGCCGAGCGCCTCCGCGCCGTCGATCGCCATCGGCGTGAGGATGACGTCGAGGTCCTCCTGCGTGTAGCCGAACTCCTGAAGGCGGCGCAGCACGGAGGAGCGGGAGTGGTCCGTGTGCTCGCGGGCCGGCAGGTCGTCGACGTGGACCAGGCCCTCGTCGAGCCACTCCTGCCAGGGTCGGGCCTGAGCGAGGCCCTGCTTGATCTCCGCGTCGGGGACCAGGCGGCCCGACCCCAGGTCGGCGAGGAACATCGTGCCGGGCTCCAGCCGGCCCTTCGCGCGGACCTGGGACTCGGGGACGTCGAGGACGCCTGTCTCCGAGGCGAGGACGACCAGCCCGTCCTCGGTGACCATCCAGCGCCCCGGCCTCAGGCCGTTGCGGTCCATGACGGCGCCGATGAGGGTGCCGTCCGTGAAGGTGACGGCGGCCGGGCCGTCCCAGGGCTCCATGACCGTGGAGGCGTACCGGTAGAACGCCCGCAGGCCCGGATCCATCCGCGTGTCGTTCTCCCAGGCCTCGGGCACCATCATGGCGACCGACTGGGGCAGCGAGCGGCCCGCGAGGACCAGCAGCTCGAGGACCTCGTCCAAGGAGGCCGAGTCGGACACGGCGTCCGTGGTGACGGGGAGCAGGGGGGCCAGGTCGCCGAGCACGTCGCTGGCCAGTTGCCCCTCGCGGGCGCTCATCCAGTTGCGGTTGCCGCGCACCGTGTTGATCTCGCCGTTGTGGGCGACCATGCGGAAGGGCTGGGCCAGCCGCCAGGACGGGAAGGTGTTCGTCGAGAACCGCGAGTGGACCAGTGCCAGGCGCGAGGCCAGCGCCGGATGGCCCAGATCCTGGAAGAACGTCGGCAGCTGCATCGTCGTGAGCATGCCCTTGTAGACGAAGGTCGTCGTGTTGAGGCCCGTCATGTACACGCCGGCCTCGTGCTCCGCGCGGCGGCGCACGCGGTAGGCGGCGATGTCCAGGGCGCGGCCCGAGCGGGCCTCGCGGCCGGGCGATCCCCCGTCGCGCTGGTCGGCGACGAGCAGCTGGCGGAACGTCGGCATGGACCCCCGCGCGGTGGGCCCCACGGGGGCGTCGTCCACGGGCACGTCGCGCCAGGCGAGGACCCGCAGCCCCTCCTCGCGGACGATTCGCTCGACGGCGGCCACGGCCCGCGACAGCTCGACGCGGCCCTCGTGCGCGCCCGGCAGGAACACGAGTCCCGCGGCGTAGGAGCCGACCCGGGGCAGATCCGGGCGGATCACCTCGCGGAAGAAGGCGTCCGGCGTCTGGAGGAGGATGCCGGCCCCGTCCCCGGAGTTCTCCTCGGCGCCGACGGCGCCGCGGTGGTCGAGCTTCTCCAGGGCGCGCAGGCCCTGCTCGACGATCTCATGCGTAGGAGGACCGGTGAGGGTGGCGACGAAGGCGATCCCGCAGGCGTCGTGCTCGTGGGCCCCGTCGTACAGGCCGATGCGTGGCGCGATCGTGCCGACGCCGCGCCGAGGCCGGCCGGTGGTCGGATCGTTCATGGGTCCCCCTCGTGGAGCAGCGGAAAGGAGCAGGCACGTGCCGCGACGGCGTCTCAGAAAGGTCGGCGGACCTTCATGGGACGGTCAACGGAAGGCTTGTGACTGTCCAGCATGCCGCCCCCTCCGAATCGCCGCCCGACACCGACCAGAATGCGGACGACGTGTCGGGATCGCCCGAACCCGGCCACTACACTCGACTTTGTCAGTGGTTGACGTCATCTTGACCAACTGGTCGTCCACCTGAGGCCCGATCAGGCCGGCGCCACCCCCTTTGCGACACCCCAACGGGAAGGACCCTCCATGTTCACCCACTCCGACGAGGTCGTGGACTTCATCGACCGCGAGGACATCCAGTACGTCGACGTCCGGTTCTGCGACCTGCCGGGCGTCCAGCAGCACTTCACGATCCCCGCCTCCCAGTTCACGGGGTCGGCCCTCACGGACGGGCTGATGTTCGACGGGTCCTCGGTCCGGGGCTTCACCGCCATCCACGAGTCCGACATGAAGCTGATCCCGGATCCGACGACGGCGTTCGTCGATCCCTTCCGCGCCGCCAAGACGCTCATCGTCAACTTCTCGATCGTCGACCCGTTCACGGACGAGCCCTTCTCCCGCGACCCTCGCCAGGTGGCGGCCAAGGCGGAGGCCTACCTGCGCTCCACGGGCATCGCCGACCAGTGCCTCATCGGGGCCGAGGCCGAGTTCTACCTGTTCGACGACGTCCGCTACCAGGTCTCCCCCGACGCCTCCTTCTACTCCGTCGACTCCTCCGAGGCGGCGTGGAACACCGGGCGCGAGGAGGAGGGCGGCAACCTCGGGTACAAGCTGGCCGTCAAGGGCGGGTACTTCCCCGTCTCCCCCAACGACCAGAACGTCGATGTCCGCGACGCGATGGTCACCAACCTCATCGCGGCCGGCCTGGACATCGAGCGCGCCCACCACGAGGTCGGCTCCGCCGGCCAGCACGAGATCAACTACCGATTCGCGACGCTGCAGCAGGCCGCGGACGACATGATGAAGTTCAAGTACATCGTGAAGAACACCGCCTGGCAGTTCGGCAAGACGGCGACGTTCATGCCGAAGCCGATCTTCGGGGACAACGGCTCGGGCATGCACACCCACCAGTCCCTGTGGAAGGGCGGCGAGCCGCTGTTCTACGACGAGCTCGGGTACGGCTCACTGTCCGACGTCGCGCGGTGGTACATCGGCGGGCTGCTGCGCCACGCCCCGGCGCTGCTCGCCTTCACGAACCCCTCGGTGAACTCGTTCCGGCGCCTCGTCCCCGGCTTCGAGGCTCCCGTCAACCTCGTGTACTCGGCGCGCAACCGCTCGGCGTGCATCCGCATCCCCGTGTCGGGCACGTCCCCGAAGGCCAAACGCCTCGAGTACCGGGTCCCCGATCCGTCGGCGAACCCGTACCTGTCCTTCTCCGCCTGCCTGATGGCCGGCCTGGACGGCATCCGCAACCGCATCGAGCCGGCCGCCCCCATCGACAAGGACCTCTACGAGCTCCCGCCCGCGGAGTACGAGGACATCGCCAAGCTGCCGTCCTCCCTGGAGACCGCGCTGGCGTGCCTGCGCGAGGACCACGAGTTCCTCACCGAGGGCGACGTCTTCACCCAGGACCTCATCGACACGTGGCTCGACTACAAGGAGACGAACGAGGTCGCGCCCCTGCGCACCTACCCGCACCCCTACGAGTTCCAGCTCTACTACAACATCTGATCCCGCCGGGAGGCTCATCGACGAGGACGCCCCCGTCGCCGCGTGGTTGCGTGGCGGCGGGGGCGTCGCGTCGCGCGGGTCACCCGCGGCGCGCGCCGGGGAGCCCGGCCTTCCGCGGTAGGGTGGTGCGA
Source organism: Actinomycetes bacterium (assembly GCA_023426345.1). Taxonomy (GTDB): domain Bacteria; phylum Actinomycetota; class Actinomycetes; order Actinomycetales; family Actinomycetaceae; genus Pauljensenia. The sequence continues at coordinate 1,527 of JAFAAX010000095.1, read as the reverse complement.
ACCTTGAACATCTCGCGCTCCATGGAGGGGACATGAAGAAGCGACGCGACGGGTCGTACACGGAGAAGGCCCGCTACACGGTGGCCGAGGACGCGACGATCCCCGGGATGCTGCGCGCGCGGGCGCGCACCCGTCCCCACGACGTCGTCGTCGAGCGGCGCACCGGAGTCGGCGCCAGCCGCCCCGTGTCGGCCGCGGAGCTGGTCGCCCAGGTCAACGACCTGGCGCGCGGGCTCATGGGGCTCGGCGTGGGTCCGGGCGACTCCGTCGCGATCCTGTCGTCCACCTCGTACGAGTGGATGTCCCTGGACCTCGCGATCCTCACCGCCGGCGCCGTCACGGTCCCCATCTACGAGTCCGACTCGGCCGAGCAGATCCGCCACATCCTCGCCGACGCCCACGTCGTCCTGGTCATCACCGCCACCTCCCAGCAGGCCGACCTGGTGGAGTCCGTGCGCACCGCGGGCGTGCGCGACGTCCTCTCCCTCGACCGCGGGGCGCTGCGCGCGCTCGTGGGGGCGGTCCTCGACGTCACGCCCGACCAGTTGGAGGAGCGCCTCGCCGGCGTCCGCGCCGACGACCTGGCGACGATCATCTACACGTCGGGCACGACGGGCGTCCCCAAGGGCGTCGAGCTCACCCACCGCAACTTCGTCGGCACCTCGGAGGCCGTCCGCCAGATCCTCGGGATGGTCGTCGACGACGAGTCGACTCGCCTGCTCCTGTTCCTGCCCCTGGCCCACGTGCTGGCCCGTTTCGTCATGCACGTGGTCCTGTCGGGCCGCGGGCGGCTGGCCTTCTCCCCCGATGTCGCGAACCTGCTCCCCGACATCGCCGCCTTCGAGCCCACCGTCATCATCGCGGTCCCCCGCGTCCTGGAGAAGGTCTACAACGCGGCCTCCTCGAAGGCCGCGAAGGGGCTGGCCCGCCGCCTCTTCTCCTGGTCGGCCCGCCAGTCCCGGCGCCAGGCGCTGGCACGACAGACGGCCTTCGGCCCCACGCTCGCCCAACGGGCGCGCTACAAGGCGGCCGACGCCCTGGTGCTCCACAAGGTCCGCGACGTCCTGGGCCCGCGGATGCGCTACGTCGTCTCCGGCGGCGCGCCGCTGGCCGACGACCTGGCGGCGTTCTTCTCGGGGCTCGGGATCACGCTCCTGCAGGGCTACGGGCTGTCGGAGACCACCGGCCCCATCGCGGTCCAGCGTCCCGGCGCCAACCCCATCGGCACGGTCGGCCCGGTCCTGCCCGGCGACGCCGTCATGATCGCCGCAGACGGCGAGGTCCTCCTCTCCGGCGTGTCCGTCATGCGCGGCTACCACGGCCTGCCCCAGGCCACCGCCGAGGCCTTCACGGACCAGTGGTTCCACACCGGGGATCTCGGACGCGTCGACCGCCACGGTCATCTGCGGATCACGGGGCGCAAGAAGGAGCTCATCGTCACCGCCGGCGGCAAGAACGTCTCCCCCGAGATCCTCGAGGACGCCCTCCAGTCCCACCCCCTCATCAGCCACGTCATCGTCGTCGGCG
>JAFAAX010000089.1 GCA_023426345.1 Actinomycetes bacterium | reverse complement strand
TCGGCTACGGTGCCGGAAGGGGGGCCTGACACCGGGGGGACGCCCTCGTCGGCGCCGGGGACCGCCCGTCCCGCGGCGCGGCGCCGGCGGCGCCTGGGAGCGGCGTGGTCGCGCGTGGCCGGCGCTTTCGGGCGATGGGCGCCCGTGCGCTGGGTCCAGCGTTCCCTGTCCGTGCGCATCGCGGTGTCGATGACGGCGGCGACGGCCGTCATCTTCGTCCTGTTCGCGGTCCTGGCGGCCGCCCAGCTGCGCGTCTCGGTGTTCGACGACCGGCGCGACGTCATCCTGGAGGACGCCTCCCTGCGCTTCTCCACGGCCCAGTCCGTGTTCGACCAGTCGACGGCCGCGACCACCGACCAGGTGCAGGAGGCCGCCCGGGAGGTGGTCGAGACGGCCCGCAGCTCCGCGGCGGGGGCCGGCGCCGAGGGCGTCCTGCTGATGCGCCCCCCGGACTCCTCCGACGATTTCCGCATCAACGAGATCGGCAGCGCCGCGATGCGCGACGTCATCGGGGACGACCTCCGCCAGGACGTGCGCCAGGGGGACCACGCCTACTGGCAGTCCGTGCGGGTGCCCGGGGACGGCGAGGGGGCCGACCAGCCGGGGATCGTCACCGGCATGATGGTGACGCTGCCGCGCGTGGGCGACTACGAGATGTACATCGTCTACTCCCTCCAGTCCGAGCAGACGGTCGTGGACATGGTGGTCCGCGTGCTGGGGCTGGGCTCCCTGCCGATCATCGTCGGCCTGCCGCTGGGCGCCTTCTGGGTGCTCTACCACCTGCTGCGGCCCGTGCGCGAGACGGCGCAGGCCGCGTCGCGCCTGGCCGACGGCGAACTGGACACGCGCGTGGGCGTCCAGGGCGCCGACGAGATGGCGCGGCTGGGCCACGCCTTCAACCACATGGCCTCCAGCCTCCAGGACAAGATCACCCAGTACGACGAGCTCTCCCGCCTCCAGCAGCGTTTCGTCTCCGACGTCTCCCACGAGCTGCGGACCCCGCTGACCACGATCCGCATGGCGGAGGACGTCATCTGGGAGGACCGCGACATGTTCGCCCCCGCGACCCGGCGGTCCGCCGAGCTGCTCCACGAGCAGGTCGACCGCTTCGAGTCGATGCTTGCCGATCTCCTGGAGATCTCCCGCTACGACGCGCAGTCGGCCCTCCTGGACGCCGAGTCCACGGATCTGCGCACCGTCGTGCGCAAGGTCGTCGAGGCGAACCGGGTGCTCGCCGACCAGCTGGGCGTCGAGGTGCGCATCGAGGCGCCGGACCGGCGCTGCGCCGCCGAGGTGGACGTCCGCCGCCTCGAGCGGGTCCTGCGCAATCTTCTGGTCAACGCCGTCGAGCACGCGGAGGGGCGTCCCGTCGTGGTCACCGTGGGAGCCTCCGAGACGGACGTCGCCGTGCGGGTGCGCGACCACGGGGTCGGCATGAGCGAGCAGACGGTCGCCCATGTCTTCGACCGATTCTTCCGCGCCGATCCGGCGCGCACGCGCACCACGGGCGGGACGGGGCTGGGACTGTCGATCGCCCGCGAGGACGTCGCGCTCCACCACGGCGTCATCGAGGCCTGGGGGGAGCCGGGCGTGGGCTCGTCGTTCCTGGTCGTCCTCCCGCGCGTCGCCGGCGACGAGGTCGCCTCGCGTCCGCTCGAGCTCTGGGAGGAGGAGGCATGATCCCCATTCTGCGATCCCATTCGCCCCAGCGCGATCCTCGACGAGGGCGGCCCGCGTGGCGGGGCCCGTCCCGCATGCGCGCCCTGGCCGTGGCGGCCGCCGTCGCGGCCGGGCTGGCCGGGTGCACCGCGCTGCCGGACGCGGGCGCCCCGCAGCCCTTCGACGTGTCCGTCCCGAACTCCGCCCCCCTCGACCTCTCGGCGGACGGGCCCGTACCGGGCTCGAGCCCGCAGGCCCTGGTCCGGGACTTCCTGCTCGCCTGCGCGGCGGGGACCACCGACGACTTCGCGACCGCCCGCCAGTTCCTCACCGACGCCGCGGCGCGCACCTGGCGGCCCGACAGGCTCGTCCAGGTCTACGCCACCGACGCGTCGCCCTCGTTCAGCGGGGGGCCCGCCGGGGAGGAGGGGCACGAGGACGCCCACGGCTCCCCGGCGTCGGGCGGCGACACGGCGGAGATCACGCTGTCGGCCGTCGCGGTCGCCACGGTCGACGACCGCGGCATCCTCACACGGGCCGACGCGGACACCCGCATCGTCCACGACTTCGCCATCGTCGCCCAGGGCGGCGAGTGGCGGATCGACGGGCTGGACGACGGCATCGTCGTGTCGGAGGCCTCCTTCGCCGGCGCCTACCAGGACGTCTCCCTCTACTTCCCGCAGACCACAGGCGACGCCCTGATCGCGGACCCCCGCTGGTACCCCTCGCGCAAGCTCTCCACGCACCTGGTGACGGGCCTGCTGGGCGGGCCGTCGGACAGCATCGCCCCGGCGGTCGCCTCCGCGATGCCCGAGGGCGCGACGCTGCCCTCCCAGGGCGTGGCGGTCACGGACCACGTCGCCCAGGTGGACCTGTCCGCCGCGTTCCCCTCCGACAAGACCGTGCAGCGGCTGCTCGCCTGGCAGGTGCGGGCCACGCTCACGCAGGTGAGCTCTGTGTCCTCCGTCGAGCTGTCCGTGTCCGGGACGCGCATCGACGCCGACGACGTTCCGGCCGGCCCCGTCTACGCGCTGGACTCCGCGGTGGCCATCGACCGCGGCGAGGCGTCCTCCGCGGACTCGTCGGGGACGGCCGAGCAGGGAGCGGCGGTCCTCGTCACCGGCTCCTCCGTCACGCACGTCCTGCTGCCCGCCGATGAGATGGGCCAGGACGCGCGCGACCCCGCCGTGTCGCCGACGGCGGACACGACGATCGCCTGGCTCCGCGGCAACACGATGTCGGTGGTCCCCCTCACGAGCGGTGCGCGCGTCGACGTGCCCGTGTCCTCCCCGACGGCTCCCTCGGTCGACCGCTGGGGGTGGGCGTGGGCCGCGTCCTCGTCGGCGGGGGCCGGCGTGGTGGCCGTCGGACCCACCGGCGAGACGCTCGCCCTGGACCCGCCCTTCACCGACACCTCCACCGTCGGCGCCCTGCGCGTGTCGCCCGACGGCGCGCGGGCGGTCGTCCTGCGGGTCTCGGGGTCCACGCGCAGCGTGTGGGTGGCGCCGATCCTGCGGGACGCGGACGGCACGCCCACGGCGCTGGGCGATCTCGTCGTCGTCCCCGGGCTGGCCTCCGGCGTCCTGGACGTCTCGTGGGCGGGGCGCGCGGCGCTGGTCGCGCTGCGATCCACCGCCTCGGGATCGGGCGAGGAGCTGGCCACCGTGCCGCTGGGAGGATTCCTCACGACGCTGGCCGTGCCGCAGGACGCGGCGGAGGTGAGCGGCGGCGCCACGCCGGCCGGCGTCTACGTCACCACCGCCTCCGGGCTGGTCTTCGCGCGATCGGGCTCCGTGTGGCAGGAGGTCGGCACCGGCCTGGAGGACATCCGCTATCCCGGCTGAGCCCTCGCTATCCCGGCCGAGCCCGCTGTTCCCTTCTCCGCCGACTTCGGTGCTGTTTCCCCGCCGACTTCGGTGCTGTTTCGCCGCGACTTCGGTGCTGTTTGGCGTCGACTTCGGTGCTTGTGGCGCGTTGGTCCGCGGGTTGTCCGCCCGTGTGGGTGTGAGCGGGGGAGCTGTCCGCGATGGGGGGCGCGCGCGCGGGATCGCTTGTTGGGCAGGGATCTGCCCGTGGGGAAGGGGAATGCTCGTGGGGCAGCTCTATGGCGCTTCCCTGCGAGCAGTTCCCTTGCCCGAGGGCAGATCGCTTTCCCGCGGGGTGGTCTTCCTCGTGTCCGAGCGCCCGCGCCCGCGCCCGCGCCGGCGCAGCCGGCGCCGCCCTCGTCGATCGGCGCGGAAACCGAACTCGCGGGGAAAGAGCACCGAACTCACGGCCGACGCTGGCTGCTCGTCGTCGAGTTCGGTCCTTGTGACACGCGGCCGTGTCCGATTCTTGGCGTTGCTGTCACAAGTACCGGTCTCGACGGCGAGGGACGGCCGAGCTTTCACGGCGTGGCCATGTTCGCCGCAGGTCACTGGCCCGGTGCCCGCGGTGCCCTGGTCGGCTTGTCTTCGGGACCGGTACCTATGGCATGCCGGGTGTCTGAGACCGGTATCCGTGGCATGCCGGGTGTCCGAGTTCGGGACGTGTGGCGGGTGTGTGCTCGAGTTCGGTACCTGTGGCAGCGGGGTCTGCCGCAGGTACCGAACTCGATGTGTGGTCGGACTCCGTTGTGACGTGAGTGCCGACGTTTGCGCTGGTGGGAGGCTTGATGATGGGGTTGGGGTGGAGGAGGCGTTGCCGAGTTCGGTATCTGTGGTGGAGGGGTCTGCCATGGGTACCGATCTCGAGGGTCGCGAGCGCCGCGGACACCAGAGGTGCCGGTGTCGAGGGCCTTTGGTGGCGCGCGGGCGTCCACCGCCCTCACTCCCGCCCTCGCCGGCTCCACAGGAGCGAGGCTGTCCACCGTCCTGACATCGGGCAGGACGGCGTCCACACGGCGGAGAGGGCTCGCTGGACGTGCGCGGTCCGTTGCCGTGGGATGGTCGGTATGTCACTCGCTCGCGCACCGCTTCCGCCCTCGTCCGCCGTCCTGCCGTCTCCCGCGCCGCCCTCGTCGCGGGTACCGGCGCCGCCCTCGTCCCCGGCCCGCGCGTCGGGGATCCTCGGGGCGCTCCTCGGCGTCGTGCTGCCCGTGCAGTGCGTGGGCTGCGGGCGCTGGGACACGGTGCTGTGCGCGGACTGCGCGCGGCTGGCCGACGCGGCGGAGGACGACTGGCGGGTCCTCGACCTCGCGCCACCGCTCGGCGACGTCGGGCTGTGGACGCTGGGGGAGTATCAGGGCGCGCTCCGCCGGATCGTGCTGGCCGCCAAGCACCGTGACCGCGTCGGGCTCGAGGGCTTCCTCGCTCAGGCCGGCCGGACCCTGGGGACGCGCATCGCCCGATCGGGGGTGATCTGGGCGGAGGACGTCCAAGCGGAGGCTGCCCAGGCGGGCGTCGCCCCGCCGCGGGCGGGTCCGACGGACATCGGCGGGATCGCGCTGACCGGCCTCGAGGCCGCGTCGGAGAACCGGGTGGGAGGCGCTCCGACGGGGACCGGCCCGCCGACCGCCCCCGGAACCCCGTCGATCGTCAGCGGGGCCGCGCCGGAGATCTGGGTGGTGCCCGCGCCGTCTGGATGGCGTCGGAGCTTCCGCGGCCGGCTGGTCGCGCCTGAGATCGCCCACGGCGTGGCGGCGGCGCTCGCGGAGGGCACCGGCCGCCGGACGCGGGTCATCGCCTGCGCCCGGCTGGGGGCACTGTCGCGCACCCAGTC
>JAFAAX010000073.1 GCA_023426345.1 Actinomycetes bacterium | reverse complement strand
GGCCGGGGCCGCGGGGGCGCTCCCGCCGGCCTCGCCCGTCCACCCGTCGGAGGACTCGGGGGAGCCCGGCTGGAAGCGGCTCCCCATCAGGCCCGCCGCGACGCCTCGTAGGCGGCGCCGACGATGCCCGCCGTGTTGAGGAGCGTCGCGGGGACCATCGGCGTGGCGAGATGCAGCAGCGGCATCCACTTCTCGTGGTTGGAGGAGACGCCGCCGCCGACCACGAATAGGTCGGGGGAGAAGAGCATCTCGAGGTGGGAGTAGTAGCGCTGGAGGCGCTTCGCCCACTTCTTCCAGGACAGCTTGCGGCGCGTGCGCTGCCCCGCGGAGGCGCGCGACTCGGCGTCGTGCCCGTCGAGCTCGAGGTGGCCGAGCTCCGTGTTGGGCACCAGGGTCCCGTCGACGACGATCGCCGAGCCGATGCCCGTGCCGAGCGTCGTGACGATCACCTCGCCGGTGACGCCCTTCGCCGCGCCGAAGGCGACCTCGGCCAGGCCGGCCGCGTCGGCGTCGTTGAGCGCGGTGACGGGGCGGCCGAGATGGCGCAGCATGAGCGCGTTGACGTCCACCCCGACCCATGCCTGATCGAGGTTCGCCATGAAGGTGACGACGTTGTGGACGATCGGGGCGGGGAACGTGATGCCGACGGGGGTCTCGGGTCCGACGCCCAACTGGGCGAGCACCTCGCGACAGGTCTCGGCGACGGCGTCCGGTGTGGACGGCTGGGGGGTGGGGATGCGCACCCGCTCGCTGGTGAGCTCCCCCGTCTCCAGATCGACCAGGGCGCCCTTGACGCCCGATCCGCCGATGTCGATCCCGCACGCCTGGGCTGCCATGGTTCCTCCGTGACTGACATGGTGTGAGTGCTGCCGATGATGCGGATCCAGCGTAGCCCAGCGCCGGTCAGGCGAGAGTGAGGATCTCGGGCCCCTCGTCCGTGACGACGATCGTGTGCTCGAACTGCGCGGTGCGCGAGCGGTCGGCGGTGACCACCGTCCACCCGTTGTCCCACTGCTCCCACTCGACCGTGCCGAGGGTGAGCATGGGCTCGACGGTGAAGACCATTCCGGGCTCCATGACGGTGGAGTACATCGGCGCGGCGTCGTAGTGGGGGACGATGAGGCCCGAGTGGAAGGCCTCTCCCACGCCGTGCCCCGTGTAGTCGCGGACCACGCCGTAGTCGAACCGCTTCGCGTAGGACTCGATGACCCGGCCGATGACGTTGAGCTCGCGGCCGGGGCGGCAGGCGCGGATGCCGCGCATCATCGCCTCGCGGGTGCGCTCGATGAGCAGGTGGGACTCCTCGTCGACGGCGCCGACCTCGAACATCGCGCACGTGTCCCCGTGGACGCCGTCCTTGTAGGCCGTGATGTCCAGGTTGACGATGTCGCCCTCCTCCAGGCGGCGGTCGTCGGGGATGCCGTGGCAGATCACCTCGTTGACGGAGGTGCAGATCGCCTTCGGGAACCCCATGTAGCCCAGGCACGACGGATAGGCGTCCTGGGAGATGATGAACTCGTGGGCGAGGCGGTCGAGCTCGTCGGTGGTGACGCCGGGGCGCACGGCGGCGCCGGCCACCTCGATCGCCTGCGCGGCGATGCGCCCCGCCCGCCGGATCCTCTCGATCGTCTCCGCGTCCTTGACGTCGGAGGCGGTGACCACCTCCGGGCCGTCGTGGAACATGTACTCCGGGCGCTCGATGTGCTCGGGGACGGCGCGTCGCGCGGAGACGCGCCCGGGGACGGCCGTGCCCAGCGGAGCGCGGGCGGCCAGTGCGGAGGCTTCGATCATGCCCCCACCCTAGTTCTCCCGCTCAGTGCTCGTGGAAGTGCTCGGGGTCGGGGAACGAGCCGTCGGCCACGGCGCTGACATAGGCGGAGGCCGCCGCGCGCAGGGCCTCGCCCAGCTCGCCGAAGCGCCGGACGAACGACGGGGTCCACCCGGCCATGCCGGCCATGTCGGACCACACGAGGACCTGGCCGTCGGTGTCGGGACCCGCCCCGATGCCGATGGTCGGCACGGCGAGCGCCCGGGTGAGGTCGCCCGCGACGTCGGCGGGCACCATCTCCAGGACGATGGCCACCGCGCCGGCCTCCTCCAGGGCGCGGGCGTCGGCGAGCATGCGGGAGGCGGCGTCCCCCCGTCCCTGCATCCGCGGGCCCCCCAGGGCGTTCTCCGACTGCGGGGTGTAGCCCAGATGGCCGACGACGGGGATCCCGCCCTCGGAGAGGAGGCGGACGGCGGCCGCGCGGGGCGCCCCGCCCTCGAGCTTGACGGCGTGGGCGCCGGCCTTCATCAGCTGGGCGGAGGACGCGAAGGCCTGCTCGGGCGAGGCCTCGTAGGAGCCGAACGGCAGGTCCGCCACGATGAGCGCGCGCGACGTCGAGCGGGCCACGGCGGCGGTCGCGCGCTCCATGTCCTCCAGGGTGACGGGGATCGTGGAGCCGTGGCCGAGCATGACGTTGCCCAGGGAGTCGCCGATGAGCAGCATGTCGACGCCCGCCGACTCGAGGATCGGGGCGGTGAGCGCGTCGTAGGCGGTGAGCATGGTGAGGCGCCGCCCCTCGCGCTTGGCGCGCGCGAGGTGCTGGACGCGGACGCGGCGCGCCGGGGAGGGGGCGGACTGGGACTCGGCGGAGCGGGACGGGACGGGGGCGGAGGACATCGGTGCTCCTCAGAGGATCGGGGACGAGCGGCCCCAGCCTACGCGCGCGGACGCGCCGGCGGACCGCTGCGGGGCACGCACTATCATGGGGAGCCGGCGCGCCCAGGCGCCGGCAGGATCCCCGACCGAGGAAGCAGGACATGGCTGACACCGTCCCCGAGCTCAATCCGCTGGACACATCCGCCGTGGCCGCCCTCGTCGACGCGGGGCTGGCCGACATCGCGCGGGCCGACACGCTGGACGGCCTCGCGCGCGTGCGGACCGCGCTGCTCGGGGACCACGCCCCCCTGGTCGCCGCGAACCGCACGATCGGGTCCCTGGACCCGTCGGACCGCGGGGCGGCGGGACGATCGCTGGGCGGCGCCCGGCATGCGCTCACGGACGCCCTGGACGCCCGACGGGCGATGCTCGAGGCCGAGCACGAGGCCCAGTCCCTCGTCGAGGAGGCCGTGGACGTCACGCTCCCGACGCGGCGCGTGCCGCTGGGCGCGCGCCACCCGATCGAGACCCTCATGGAGGAGGTCGCGGACTTCTTCGTCGCGATGGGCTGGGAGATCGCGGAGGGGCCGGAGATCGAGCACGAGTGGTTCAACTTCGACTCGCTGAACTTCGACATCGACCACCCCGCCCGCCAGATGCAGGACACGCTCTACGTCGACGGCCGCTCGATCGGGGGGGAGGACGAGGAGGACGGGCACCTGGTGATGCGCACGCACACGTCGCCCGTCCAGTCGCGCGCGATGATCGAGCGCGGCGTGCCGCTCTACATCGCCTGCCCGGGCAAGGTCTTCCGCGCCGACGCGCTGGATCCCACCCACACGCCGGTCTTCCACCAATGCGAGGGCCTGGCGGTGGACGTCGGCCTGACCATGGCGAACCTCAAGGGCACGCTCGACCACTTCGCGCGCGCCATGTTCGGGCCGGAGGCCCGCACGCGCCTGCGCCCGAGCTTCTTCCCCTTCACGGAGCCCTCCGCGGAGATGGACCTGTGGTTCCCCCAGAAGAAGGGAGGGGCCGGCTGGATCGAATGGGGCGGCTGCGGGATGGTCAATCCCCAGGTGCTGCGCGCCTGCGGGATCGATCCGGACGTCTATTCGGGCTTCGCCTTCGGCGTCGGCATCGAGCGGGCCGTCATGCTGCGCCACGGAATCGCCGACATGCACGACATCGTCGAGGGCGACATCCGCTTCTCCGAGCAATTCGGCCTCACCGGAAGGGGGAACTGACATGCCGATGGTCCCGCTGTCCTGGCTGTCCGACCACGTCGAGGTGCCCGATGGCACCACGGCGGCCGATCTGGCCGCCGCCCTGGTCCGCGTCGGACTGGAGGAGGAGACGATCCACCCCGCCCGCGTGACCGGGCCGCTGGTCGTCGGCCGCGTCCTCACCCGCGTCGCGGAGCCGCAGCACAACGGCAAGGTCATCAACTACTGCCGCGTCGACGTCGGCGCCCACAACGACGCCCCCGGCACCGGCAAGGAGCCCTCCGACCTGCCCAGCCGGGGCATCATCTGCGGGGCGCACAACTTCGACGAGGGCGACCTGGTGGTCGTCTCGCTGCCCGGCGCGGTCCTGCCCGGGCCGTTCCCGATCGCGGCGCGCAAGACCTACGGGCACATCTCCGACGGGATGATCTGCTCGGCCCGCGAGCTCGGGATCGGTGAGGACCACTCGGGCATCATCGTCTTGACCCGCGCCTATCCGGGCCGGGAGATCCCGGCGCCGGGGTCGGACCTGGTCGCGTTCCTCGGCCTGGGGGAGGAGGTCCTGGAGATCAACGTCACCCCGGACCGGGGCTACTGCTTCTCGATGCGCGGGGTCGCCCGGGAGTACTCGCATGCGACGGGCGCCCGCTTCACGGATCCGGGCCTGCCCGACGCCCTGCCGGAGCCGATCCCCGCGGCGACGCCCGACGGCTTCCCGGTCGACGTGGAGGACGCCGCTCCGATCCGCGGGCACGTCGGCTGCGACCGCTTCGCCACCCGGATCGTGCGCGGCGTCGATCCGGCGGCCCCGACGCCCGCATGGATGAAGGACCGCCTCGAGATGGCGGGCATGCGCTCGATCTCCCTACCGGTGGACGTGACGAACTACGTCATGCTCGACCTCGGGCAGCCGATGCACGCCTACGACCTGTCGACCCTGACCGCCCCGATCGTGGTGCGCCGGGCGGCGCCCGGGGAGCGCCTGGTGACGCTCGACGGCGAGGACCGCGCGCTGGACCTGGAGGACCTGCTCATCACCGACTCGCCGGAGGGCCCAGGCTCCCGGATCATCGGCATGGCGGGCGTGATGGGCGGCGCGGACACCGAGGTCTGCGCCGAGACGACGGACATCCTGCTGGAGGCCGCTCACTTCGACGCCGTGTCCGTCGCGCGCACGGCCCGGCGCCACCGCCTGCCCTCGGAGGCCTCGAAGCGCTTCGAGCGCGGGACGGATCCCCAGCTGCCGCCCGTCGCATGCCAACGGGCGGTGGACCTGCTCGTCGACTACGGCGGCGGCACCGCCGATCCGGCGGTGTCCGACGTCGACGCCGTCGTCGCGCCGGCGCCGGTGCGGATGCGCGTCGGCGAGCCCCGGCGGCTCATCGGCGTCGAGTACGGGCCGGCGCGGATCCGCGAGCTGCTGGAGAGGATCGGCTGCGCCGTGACGGGACGGGACGACGACGAGGCCTGGGAGGTCGCGGCCCCGAGCTGGCGCCCCGACCTTGCGGGCGCCGCCGACCTGGTCGAGGAGATCGCACGCCTCGACGGATACGACGCGATCCCGTCCGTGCTGCCGACGGCCTCCGCCGGCCGCGGGCTCACCCCCGCCCAGCGCGCCCGCCGCGACGTCTCCGACACGCTGGCCCAGTCCGGGCTCGTCGAGGTGGAGTCCTATCCGTTCCTCTCCGACTCCCACGACCGCCAGCGGCTGCCCGACGCGGATCCGCGCCGGCGCGCGCTGCGGCTGCGCAACCCGCTGGCCGACGACGCCCCCTGGCTGCGCACCTCGATCCTGGACACGCTGCTCGACGTCGCGGGACGCAACGCCGCGCGCGGCGCGTCCTCCGTGGCGATCTTCGAGACGGGCATGGTGGCCCATCCCGAGGGGACCGTGCCCGCCGGCCTCGTCTCCGCGCAGTCGCGGCCCTCGGAGGAGGTCCTCGACGCGCTGCGCGCCGGCGTCCCGGCCCAGCCGTGGCACATCGGAGGCGTCCTGGCCGGCTCCGCCGCCGCGCCCGGCGTGCTCGGACAGGCCAGACCCTATGAC
>JAFAAX010000062.1 GCA_023426345.1 Actinomycetes bacterium | reverse complement strand
TCCCGAGGCCTTGCGCACCTGGGTGAGGCAGGCCGAGATCGACGCCGGCGATGCGCCGGGCACCACGACCGCGGACACGCAGAAGATCGCCGACCTTGAGCGCGAGGTCCGCGAACTGCGGCGGGCGAACGAGATCCTGAAGACCGCGTCGGCTTTTTTGGCGGCCGCGGAGCTCGACCGCAAACTGAAGTAACCGAGGTGCCCACCGCGACCGGTTCGGGGTCGAGCCGATCTGCCAGGTTCTGCGTGACGCAGGGCTGCAGGTCGCCCCAAGCACCTATTACGCCGCCAAGACGCGGCCGCCGTCGGCCAGGATTATCAGGGACACCGCATTGATCGAGGACATCCGCATCGCGCACAAAGCCAATCTCGGCGTCTACGGGGCGCGGAAGATCCACGCCGAGCTGAACCGCAGCGGGGTTCCGGTCGCGCGCTGCACGGTCGAGCGGCTGATGCGACAGGAAGGCATCCGAGGCATTCGCCGCGACAAGAGCCGCAAGACCACGGTCGGCGAGGGTGCGGAGACCGAACGGCCCGAGGATCTCGTCGAGCGGCGGTTCGAGGCCACGGCGCCGAACCAGCTCTGGGTCGCGGACTTTACCTATATCCGCACCCACGCCGGCTGGGTCTACGCCGCGTTCGTGCTCGATGTGTTCTCCCGCCGTGTCGTGGGCTGGCAGACCTCCACGAACATGCGCACCGATCTCGCCCTGGACGCCCTCGACATGGGCCTCTGGCAACGGCAACGCACCGGGCAAGACGTCACCGGCCTGATCCACCACTCCGACCGCGGAGTCCAGTATCGAGCGATCCGCTACACCGAGCGACTCGCCGAAGCTGATGCCGTGGCCTCGGTCGGATCGAAGGGCGATTCGTATGACAACGCGATGGCTGAGGCGTTCAACTCGCTGTTCAAGGCCGAGTGCATCCGCAACCCCGTCATGCGACCGAAGGGCGGTTGGGCGTCGATCCGCGACGTCGAGATCGCGGTCGCCGAATACGTCGACTGGTTCAACCACCGGCGCCTGCACGGCGAGATCAGGCTCGTCCCACCCATCGAATTCGAGGCCGCTTACTGGGCATCCCACCCGCAAGTCGAATACGCTCGAGAACACGTCCCCGCCGGGGCCGGAACCAACTAACCGAGCCTCCACGAAACCCGGGGCGCTTCAATCCGGGGTGTAGTTGTGGTCTGAATCCGCCGGTCTCGAGCAGTGCGCGGGTGATGTAGTGAGTCAGGTTCCGAAAGCCCAAGGCTGAGCCGCGCAGGTGTTCCAGTCGGCCGTTGATGGCCTCTGTGGGCCCGTTCGATGTTCCGGGCCGAGTGAAGTAGGCCAGGATGTCGCTGGCGCGCCTGTTCAGGGTGCGGCCCAGGCGACGGACCTCGATGAGTGCTTCGGGCACGTTCTTGCTGATGATCTCGATCACGTCGGCCAGGAGCTGGCGTCCGCGTGCGCGGTCGGGCTCTCGGTAGGCGGCGATCATGCGTTGGTAGATGCCCCAGGTCGCCCAGACCTCCACGTGCGCCTCGGCGGCGAACAGCGCTTCGAGCCGGTTCTTCTGCTTGTCGGTGAGCAGGTCGGCACCGGTGTGCAGGGTGCGTCGGGCGGTGTAGAGCGGGTCGCCCTTGCGCCCGCGGTGCCCGCAGGTTTCCTGCTGGACCCGGCGCCGGCACTCATCAAGCTCATTGCCACCCAGGTGGATGACGTGGAAGGGGTCCATCACCGCGACGGCGTCTGGGAGCTCTTCGGCGACGGCGGTCTTGAACCCGGTGAACCCATCCATCGCCACGACCTCGATCTGCTCGCGCCACTGTGGGGCTCGCTCGCTCAGCCAGGTCTTGAACACCGCCTTGGAACGTCCTTCGACCATGTCCAGCAGCCTGGCCGGGCCCGTGCCCGCGCGGATCGGGGTCAGGTCGATGATCACGGTCACGTACTTCTCACCCTTGGGCGTGTGGCGCCACACGTGCTCGTCCACGCCTACGACCTTGACACCGTCGAACCGGTGCTCGTCATCGATCAGGACCCGCTTGCCCTCGGCCAGGACCGCGTCGTTCGCGGTGTTCCACGCAACCCCGAGCCCTTCGGCCACGCGCGCGACGCTCAGGTGCTGGCACACGATGCCTTCCAACGCCCAACGCAGCGCCCGCCGCGAGAGTCTGGCCCGCGGCCGGGCAGCCCTGGTGGTGTCCTGACGCCACACGTGGGCGCACCCGGTGCACCGGTAGCGGCGCACCGTGACCACCAGCGTGGTCGGGCGCCAGCCCAACGGTTCGTGCGCCAACCGCCGGGTCACGGTGTCCCTGAGGACTCCTTGGCACCCGCACCGCCGACACCACTGATCCGGTTCCACCACCCGACAGGCCAGCACGGCCCGATCCGGGGCCAGGCACTGCCCCGTGGCGGCCAGACCGAGCTCGTCCAGACGGGCGAAGGTGGTCAGGTCAGGGGCGGTGAAGGTAGCGTCAGGCACGTCGAGGTCTTTCAGGTGGGCGGTGTCAGAACTCCCATCATCGGAAGACCTCGACCTCTATCCCCGGATCGACGCGCCGACCCGCTCTACACCCTCAACTGCGAAGAGCCGGACCTGTTCAACACGAACGGGCTGGCCGCCACCTCCCTCCAGATGATCGCCGACCAGCTGGGCGTCACGAAGGCGGCCCTCTACCACCACTTCCATTCGCGCGACGACATCGTGCGGACCCTGATGGCCTCGGTCGTCGAGGATGCCGGGGCCGCCACCCGCCGGTTCGCGGCCCTTCCTCCGACCCGGCGACCCGAGGCGGCGCGCGCGTTCTACACCGACTTCGTCCTGACCCATCGCCGGATCATCCACATGGTGTTCTTCGACCGGAAGTCCATGCCGGGGGACCTGCCCCGGACGATCGACTCCCTGGCCGACTCCGTGGCGGGCGCCCTGGCCGGTTCGGAGGATCCCGAGGCCGCCGCGTGCGGCGCCGTGCTGGTCTACGGGGTCGCCGCTCTGGTCGCGCGCCGCCCGGACCTGGAGGACGAGGATCTGCGCCGACTCGTCGCCGCAGCGCTGTCCATGTCGCCGACCGGCGTCCGCGCCGAGGGGTGATCCAGGACCGACGCGCCTCCCGGCCGCGCAGGCGCCCTCGTCGATAGCCGCCGAGCCGGCAACTGGGGGGACTCGCCGGCCGAAGGCGCGCGCTTCTTGAGTCCAACCGCGCATGCCGCGCGACCCTACCCGTGCGTGTCTCGCGGAGGAGGAAAGACGTAGGGTGGTGCCGGAGGCCACACCCCGGTCTCCTTGATTCACCCTTGACCGCCACCCGGACCAGCCTTGACCAGGAGGAGAGGGATGGAGCGCGCCATCTTCGTATCGCGGCACGTCGGGATCACGCAGGACGAGGACGTCCACCGGGCGCTCGACGCCGTCGGGATCGAATCCCTCGACGCACTCATGGATGCGGCGGTCCCCAAGTCGATCCGGGAGCGCCCCGCCCCGGTCGACAGAGCCGCCACCCCGCACACGGACACGGACACGGACACGGGATCATCCGCCGGCATCCGATCCGCCACCCCGCGCGCGGAGGACGATTGGCGGCGAGCGCTCCCCGAGCCCGCCGACGAGCAGGAGGTCCTCGCGGAGCTCCGCGAGCTGGCCGCCCGGAACACCCCGATGCGCCAGATGATCGGCCAGGGCTTCTCCGACACTGTCACGCCCGCCGTCCTCCGGCGCAACATCCTGGAGAACCCGGCCTGGTACACGGCATACACGCCCTACCAGCCGGAGATCTCCCAGGGGCGCCTGGAGGCGCTCATGGTGTTCCAGACGATGGTCGCGGACCTCACCGGACTGCCGGTGGCCAACGCCTCCCTGCTGGACGAGTCCTCCGCCGCGGCGGAGGCGATGCTCCTCATGAAGCGCGCGGCGTCGCGGGGCGGCGTGGCTCGCGCAGGGACGAGGACGGCCGCTGGCGCCGGCGCCGCCGATGTCCTCCGTCCCGCCGGCTCCGGTTCAGGAGCCGGGAAGCCCGACCGGACCGCCCGTCCTACCCCGCATGACCCCCTCGTCCTGGTCGACGCCGACGTGTTCCCTCAGACGCTGGCCGTCCTGCGCGGACGGGCGCGTGCCGCGGGGCTCTCGCTGGTCGTCGCGGACCTGTCCGGCGGCCTCGACAATGCTCTTCGCGAGGCCGCGGGCGACAGCGGGACCGCGCCGACGGGGTCGCCCTCGTCGATGGCGGATGACGGGGGCGGCCACGCCCCCGCACAGGACGCCCCGCTGGCCGGCATCATCCTCCAGAACCCCGGCGACTCGGGCCTGCTGCGCGACTGGGCGCCGGTCATCGCCCAGGCGCACGAGCGCGGCGCGCTGGCCACCGTCATCGCCGACGTCCTGGCGCTCACGCTGGTGACGCCGCCCGGCGAGATGGGCGCGGACATCGCGGTCGGCTCGACGCAGCGCTTCGGCGTCCCCCTGTTCTTCGGCGGCCCGCACGCCGCCTACATGGCCGTCACCGAGCCCCTCACCCGCCAGCTGCCGGGCCGCCTGGTCGGGATCAGCCACGACGACGCGGGCACGCCGGCGTTCCGGCTGGCCCTGCAGACCCGCGAGCAGCACATCCGGCGCGAGCGCGCGACCTCGAACATCTGCACCGCTCAGGCCCTGCTGGCCGTCGTCGCCGCGATGTACGCCGTCCACCACGGCCCGGACGGCCTGCGCGCGATCGCGCGGCGGGCCCATGGGCACGCCGTGCGCCTGGCGCGCGGACTGGTCGCCGCCGGGTTCTCCATCCCCACCCTTGACGAGGGCGACCCGCGTGGCGGGATCCGCTTCTTCGACACCGTCCGCGTGGCGATCGGGGACCGGGACGAGGCCGGCGCGAGCGTCGCGGCAGCGGTCGCGGCCGGGATCAACATCCGTCGCGTCGATGCGACGACGGTGTCCGTGTCGACGGACGAGACCACGACCGACGCCGACATCGACGCCCTGCTGGGAGCGTTCGGGGTGGGAACCGACCGGGGTGGACCGACGTCGGCGGAGAAGGGAACCGAACTCGGCGGAGAGGGGAACCGAAGTCGGCGGGAAAGGGAACCGAAGTCGGCGGAACTGGCGCTGGACCTGAGGCGCACCTCGTCCTTCCTCACGCATCCGGTGTTCCACGAGCACCGCTCGGAGACCTCCCTGATGCGCTACCTCCGACGCCTGTCGGACCGCGACCTGGCCCTGGACCGCACGATGATCCCGCTGGGCTCGTGCACGCTCAAGCTCAACGCGGCCGTCGAGATGGAGGCGATCAGCTGGCCCGGCCTCGCCGGCATCCACCCCTTCGCGCCCGCCGACCAGACCCGCGGGTGGCGGGCGCTCACCGACGATCTGGAGCGCTGGCTGGCCGCGGTCTCCGGCTACGACGCGGTGACGCTACAGCCGAACTCGGGCGCCACCGGCGAATACACGGGCCTCCAGGCGATCCGCCTCTTCCACCTCTCCCAGGGCCATCCCGAGCGGACCGTCTGCCTGATCCCCGCCAGCGCCCACGGGACGAACGCCGCCTCCGCCGCGCTGGCGGGCCTGGACGTCGTGGGCGTCGCCACCGCCCCGGACGGCACCATCGACGTCGACGATCTGCGCGCGCAGCTGGCCGCCCACGCCGGGCGGGTGGCGGCGATCATGGTCACCTACCCGTCCACCCACGGCGTGTACGAGCCGCAGATCCGTGAGGTCTGCGCCCTGGTCCACGATGCCGGCGGCCAGGTCTACATCGACGGCGCCAACCTCAACGCGCTCATCGGCGCCGCCCGCCCGGGCCGCTTCGGCGGCGACGTCAGCCACCTCAACCTGCACAAGACGTTCTGCATCCCCCACGGGGGCGGCGGTCCGGGCGTCGGCCCCGTCGCCGCGCGCGCCCACCTCGCGCCGTTCCTCCCGGGCGTTCAGGCCTTCCCCGTGGCCGCCCCCAGTGACGAGGACGGCCCCGGCG
>JAFAAX010000025.1 GCA_023426345.1 Actinomycetes bacterium | reverse complement strand
CGCCGGGGCTGTCGGCACGCCGGGGCCGCGGGCGCGGGGAAGCGCGAGGGCGCCGGCGCGGGTGCGGGTGCGCCACCCCACACGCCCGCGGGTTGGTGCCGGGTCCCGCTGCGCGTAGACTGATCCGCGCCAAAGACCGTCGGCATCCACCTCGTGGATCCAAGCGCATGAGACCGACGCAGGTGAGTGACCCGCGACAGCGGGAACGGACTTCCGAGCCCGGCACGAGCCTGCGTGCCGGGCTTTCTCCATGTGCGGACCCGCGCGGCGGGCCGGCGGCCCTCATATCGGAAGGAGGACCATGGCGAGGTCTGACAAAGTGGCAACCGTCGCCGCGCTCACGGAGCAGTTCCGTGGGTCCAGCGCGGTGCTGCTCACTGAGTATCGCGGCCTGACCGTGCAGCAGCTCAAGACGCTGCGTCGCGGCCTGGACGGCATCGCGAACTACGCCGTGGTGAAGAACACGCTGGCCACGCTGGCGGCCCGGGAGGTCGGCCTCGACTTCCTGGAATCGGACCTCAACGGTCCGACCGCCATCGCGTTCGTCTCGGGCGACCCGGTCGCGGCCGCCAAGACCCTGCGTGATTTCGCCAAGGCGAACCCGGCGCTGGTGCTGAAGTCCGGCGCCATGGACGGCGCGGCGCTGTCCGCGGATGCCGTCAAGAAGCTTGCCGATCTGGAGTCCCGCGAGGTGCTGCTGGCCAAGGCCGCCGGTGTCCTCAAGGCGAAGATCTCCCAGGCGGCGTACGCCTTCACCGCGCTCCCGTCGAAGACGGTGCGCACCATCGATGCTCTTCGCGACCAGCGGGAGCAGGCGGCCTGACGCCTCAGGCCCCGCGGCGCCGGCCACCCGGTCGGCGCGGCGGACAGAACCACCAGCCTGCTCGCGCAGCAGGACCCACACGAAAGGATGCCAATCATGGCCAAGCTCTCCACCGAAGAGCTCCTGGATGCTTTCAAGGACATGACCCTCATCGAGCTGTCTGACTTCGTCAAGGCGTTCGAGGAGACCTTCGACGTGACCGCCGCCGCTCCGGCCGCCGTCGCCGTCGCCGCCCCCGCCGCCGGCGGGGAGGCCGAGGAGGCCGAGGAGAAGACCGAGTTCGAGGTCGTCCTCGACTCCGCCGGCGACAAGAAGGTCGCCGTCATCAAGGTCGTCAAGAACCTCACGGGCCTGGGCCTCAAGGAGGCCAAGGAGCTCGTCGACGGCGCGCCCTCGACCGTCCTGGAGAACGCGAAGAAGGACGACGCCGAGAAGGCCAAGGCGGAGATCGAGGAGGCCGGCGGCTCCGTCACCCTCAAGTGACGTCGCCGTCTGATCTCCCGGGCGCCTGAGTCCGGAAGCAGAGCGGGGCCCCCGCGGACCATCACGGCCCGCGGGGGCCCTTCTTCCTGCGGCGCTATTGACATTGACGAGGGCGGCCCGCGTGGTCAGTGCTGCCACTCCCCGCCGGGCGGCCCCACGGTCATTCGAGCCGCCCGAGCAGATCGTCGACGCCCTGCTCGACCGCGCGGTGGAACGTCGGATAGGCGTAGATCATCGCGCCCAGGCGCTCCAGCGGGATCCTCTCGTGGACGGCGAGGGTGAGCATCGACAGCACCTCGCCTCCCGCGGGGGCGGGGGCCGCGACCGTGGCACCGACCAGGAGGCGCCGGGCGCGGTCCGCGACCAGCTTGACCAGTCCCGCGCCCCCGGGGCCGTGGATCCACCCGCGGGTGGAGGAGGCCAGATCCGTCAGCGAGGTGAGGACGTCCACCCCGGCCGCGCGCGCCCTCTCCTCCGTCAGGCCGACCGTGCCGACCTCCGGGTCGGTGAAGACGACGTGGGGGATCGCGTGCCGCTCGGCGGCGGGGCCGTGCCCGGTGAGGATGTCCGCGACGACCAGGCGCGCCTGCGCCATCGACACGTGGGTGAAGGCCCCCTGGCCGGTGAGGTCGCCGATCGCGTAGACGCCCTCGCGCACGCGCTGGTGGTCGTCGACGGGCACGGACGGCTGGGAGACGTCGACGCCGATCGACTCCAGGCCCAGCCTCGCCAGGTCCGCCCGACGCCCGGCGGCGACGAGCAGGCGCTCGGCCTGCAGCGACCAGTCGCCGATCCGGACGGCGAACCCGGATCCGTCGTGGTCGATGCGGGTGACCCGGGCTCCCGTGTGCACGCGCACGCCGTCCCCGCTCAGGGCGTCCGCCACCAGGCGGCCCGCCTCCGGCTCCTCCCCCGGCAGCAGGCGGTCGCCGGCCTCGATCAGGTCGACGCGGGTGCCGAAACGGGCCAGGGCCTGGGCGAACTCGCATCCGATGGCGCCGCCGCCCAGGACGATGAGGGAGCCTGGGGCCTCCGTGATCCGCACGGCCTCCCGGTTCGTCCAGTAGGGCGCGCCCGCGAGCCCGTCGATCGGGGGGATGACGGGGTCCGTGCCCGTGTCGAGGATGAGGGCGCGGCGCGCCCGGTAGTCGTCCTCGCCCACCCGAACGGACCGGGGGCCGGTGACCACCGCCCGCCCGCGGACCAGCACGCCGCCCGCGCCGGTGAAGCGGTCGGCCGCCGCCGTGTCGTCCCAGTCGTCGGTCGCCTCCTGGCGGATGCGCCGGGCGACGACCCCCAGGTCGGGGACGGCTCGGGCGGAGCCGGCCAGGCCGTCGACGCGCCGCGCCTCGGCCAGCGCGTCGGCGGCGCGCACCAGCATCTTCGTGGGGATGCAGCCGTAGTAGGGGCACTCGCCCCCGACCAGTCCCTCCTCGATCGCCACGACGGACAGCCCGGCTCGGGCCAGCCGCCCGGCGGCGTCCTCCCCGCCCGGTCCCATGCCGACCACCAGGACGTCGGCCTCCTGCGCGCTCATCCGGCCAGTCCCTTCTCCGCCAGCCAGTCGCCCGCGATCCGAGCGGCGGGCAGCTGCTCGTTGACGGACCGGGCGTTCATGGCGATGAGGTCGTCGGGCGTCAGGGCGGCGCTCACCCGATCGAGGGCGTCCGCGGCGCCCTGATCGACGCGCGACGACACGATCGGCACCACGTGGGAGGCCAGGAACATCGACTTCGGGTCGTCGAGCACCGTGAGGTCGCCCTGGGCGAGTACCGGGTCCGCGGAGTAGATGTCGGCCAGCTGGATGTCACCGTCGCGCAGGGCCTTGACGGTGAGCGGCCCGCCGGAGTCCTCGACGGGCGTGAACGTCACCGTGACGCCGTAGACGCTCGCCAGGCCCTGGGGGCCGTAGGGCCGCGTCTCCAGCTCGGAGTTGCCGCCCAGGACCAGTCCGTCGATGCCGGCCAGGTCCGCGATGGAGGAGAGCCCGCCGTGCTCCTCGGCGAACGCGCTGGTCACGACGTAGGAGTCTTGATCGGTGGCCGCCGCCTGGTCGAGCGCCCGCAATCCGCCGGGCAGCGCGTCGGCGAGCGCCGCATGGACCTCGTCGGCGCCCGTGGCCGTCGCGTCCGGGTCGAGGTACTGCAGCAGGTTCCCGGTGTACTCGGGGAACACGTCGATCGACCCGTCCTGGATCTCGGGCATGTAGACCTCGCGCTGCCCGATGCGCAGGTCGCGCTGGACCGTGTATCCGGCGCCCTCCAGGGCCTGCGCGTAGACCTCCGCGAGGATCTCATTGGAGTAGTAGTCCTGGGAGCCGACGACGAGCGTGTCGCCCGCGCCGCTCCCGGAGGCAGGGCCGGAGGCGCCGGTGTCGGCGGACTCCGCCAGCGGGTCGGCGCTCGAGCAGGCCGACAGGGCCAGCATCGCGCCTCCCGCAGCGAGCAGGAGCAGGGTTCGGTGGGTGGTGCGTGTCATGGTGACCTCCTGATGGGGGATGTCAGGTCCCGGTGACGAGGGCGGCGCCCGCGCGCCGTCCCTCCGTGGGGCGGGCGCGGCGGCCCGTCGTGGCTCGCTGGAGCAGGGCCAGGCCGGCGTCCAGGAGCAGTGCCAGTGCGATGACCAGCAGGGAGCCGGCCAGCATCTGGGGGTAGTCGCGGGTCTTCAGGCCCGAGAAGATCAGGCGGCCCAGGCCGGCGTCCGCCGTGTAGGCGGCGAGCGTCGCGGTGGCGACGACCTGCAGGACGGTCGAGCGCACGCCGCCCAGCAGGATCGGGCCGGCGGCGGGCAGCTCGACGTCGCGCACGATCTGCCATTCCGTGAGTCCGATCGAGCGGGCGGCGTCGACGGTGAGCCGGTCCGCGGAGGCGATGCCCGAGGAGCTCGCGGCGAGCAGAGGCGGCAGGGCGAGGACGAGGAGGGCGAGGAAGGGGGCCGTCAGTCCGATGCCGAGCCACAGCCCGAGCAGGGTGAGCAGGCCGAGGGTCGGCAGGGCGCGCGCCGCGCCCGTCGTCGCGGTGACGACCAGGCGGCCGCGTCCGGTGTGGCCGACGAGCACGCCCAGGGGCAGGGCGACCAGGGCGGCGACGAGGACGACGCCGACGGTGACCTCGAGGTGCTCGAGGAGGCGCAGGGGGATCCCGTTGGCCCCGGACCAGTGGGCGGGGTCGAGCAGCCAGGCCCAGGCCTGTCCGAGGAGCGTCATGCGACCGCCTCCTCCGGTGCGGACCCCGGTGGGAGGTCTCCGATGGCCGGGGCGGAGCCTCCCGGGTGCGTCCACGGTGTGACGAGGCGCGTGAGGAGGACCGTGAGTCCGTCGAGGACCAGGGCCAGGACGAGGGTGCCGATCAGGCCGGTGAGGACCTCGGCGGGGAGCCCGCGCTGGAACCCGTCGGTGAACAGCGTGCCCAGGGAGTGCACGCCGATGACGGCGCCGACGGTGACCAGTGAGATCGTCGAGACGACGACCACGCGGGCCCCGGAGGCGATGACAGGGGCGGCCAGGGGCAGTTCGACCTGCCAGAAGCGGCGCCAGGGGCCGAAGCCCGCGGCGTCGGCGGATTCGAGCGTATCGGAGGGGACCGCGTCGAAGGCGTCGGAGACCTGGCGGACCAGGATCGCGATGCCGTAGAGGGTGAGGGCGAGGACCATGTTGATGGGGGAGCGCAGGCCGGTCCCGATGGCGGCGGGGATCATGATGAGCAGGGGCAGGGACGGGATCGCATAGAGGATCCCGAGCAGCGCCAGCAGGGGGCCATGGAGGCGGCGCCGGCGGTGGGCGAGGAATCCCAGGGGGACCGCCAGGACGACGGACAGCGCGATCGCCGGCAGCGCGATCGCCAGATGGGAGACCGTCAGGTCGAGGACCTGGGGCCAGGCGGAGTCCAGCCATCTCATGAGGTGAGCCTGCCGATCGGGCGTCCGTCGGCGTCCATCACCACGGTGGCGCCGTCGCGCTGCGGCTCCAGGTGGAGCCGGCGCGCGGGCGCGGCGGCGCCGACGAACTCGGCAACGAAGTCGTCGGCGGGGTGGGCGAGGATCTCGGAAGGCGCCCCGAGCTGGGCGATCACCCCGCCGGTGCGCATGACGGCGACCTGGTGGCCGAGCAGGAAGGCCTCGTCGATGTCGTGGGTGACGAACAGGATGGTCGTCCCCAGGTCCTCGCGCAGGCGGATGAGCTGGCGCTGGAGGTCGGCGCGGACCAGCGGGTCGACGGCCCCGAAGGGCTCGTCCATGAGCAGGACGCCGGGGGCGTTGGCCAGGGCCCGGGCGACGCCGACCCGCTGGCGTTGGCCGCCGGACAGCTGGGAGGGGTAGCGCTGGGCCAGCGACCGGTCGAGGCCGACGAGGTCCATGAGCTCCTCGGCGCGCGCCCGGGCCTCGGCGCGGCGCACGCCCTCCAGCACGGGGACGGTGGCGATGTTGTCGACGACGGTGCGATGGGGGAACAGGCCGCCCTCCTGCAGGACGTAGCCGATGGAGCGGCGCAGCCGCACGCGGTCCGACGCCGCGACGTCGGCGCCGTCCAGGAGCACTCGTCCGCGGGTGGGGGAGACCATGCGGTTGACCATGCGCATGAGCGTCGTCTTGCCGGATCCGGAGGTGCCCACCAGGACCGTGGTGAGCCCCGTGGGGACCTCCAGTGAGACGTCGCGGACCGCGACGGTCCCGTCCGGGTAGGTCTTGCCGACGGACTCGAAGGTGATCACAGGTCCCCCTGGACGGCGCGCTCGCATTCGTGTGGATGTGCGTTCATCCTTGCGCGGATCGGCGCGCTCCGCTCGGTCAGCGCGTCGACTGGCGGATGACGAGGCGCGAGGTGGTGCGGTATTCCCGGGGCGGAGTGTCCGCGGCGCCGTCGGGGTTCTGGATGCGGGCGAGCAGGCGCTCGATCGAGGTGCGGGCGATCCAGGGGATCGAGGAGTCGACGGTGGTGAGCGGCGGGAACAGGTAGGCGGACTCCTCGACGTTGTCGAAGCCGACCACCTGGACGTCGCGGGGGACGTCCCGGCCGGCGGCGCGCAGGGCGGCCAGGGCGCCGGTGGCCAGACCGTCGTTGAAGCAGACCAGGGCGTCGAAGGGGACGCCGGTGGCGATCAGCCGGTTCGTGGCGTCGAAAGCCCGCCCGATCCCCCAGTCGTAGCCCATGACGCCGATGAGGCGGGGATCCAGGGGCCGGCCGTGGGCGGCGCACGACTCCATGACGCCGCGGATGCGGACCTCGGCGTTGCCGTACTCGGCCGTCGCCGCATGCAGGTGGTCGTCGCGGTGGTGGGCGCCCAGGACGGCGACGGCCGTGGCGCCGCCCTCGAAGAGGAGATCCGTGATCGCGCGGGAGTCCAGGCGGTCGTCCACCGCGACGCGGTCGGCGACGCCGTGGGCGCTGTGGGAGCCCAGGGCCACCAGGGGATAGGGGACCGTGAGGTCCTCGCGGGTGAGGTGGAGGCGCTCCGGCGTGGACAGCAGCAGCCCGTCGCTGAGGTGGATGTTGAAGTCGCGAACCACCCGGCGCGCGGCCTCGCGCCCGGAGCGGCCGTAGGAGAGCACCTGGGTGTCGTAGCCGTGCTCCTGGGCCTCGGCGATGACGGCGTCGGCCAGCAGCCCCAGGTAGGGGGCGGCCAGGCTGTGGACCGCCAGGGTGAGGGTCTGGGTGGTCCCGCGCGAGAGGTTGCGGGCGGAGACGTTGACCCGGTAGCCCAGATCCTCCATGATCGCGCGGATCCGCTCGCGGGTGGCCGGGGCCATCCGCCCCGTCCCGTTGACCGCGTTCGACGCGGTCTTCACGGACACGCCGGCGACCCGTGCGACATCGCCCAACGTGACGGCCCGCCGCCGCTCGGCCATCCCGCCGCCTCCCTTCCGGCGACCCTCGCCGTTCGGTCACGATCTGATCTCAATCCGACGGGATGTTGCCTCCGCACGTCCTGGTGCCCTATCGTACACAGACAGGTGGTACACCGGTGAATCAACGTCGACAGAGACACCGCGTCCTGCCCGCTCCTGATCCTCAACGACGACGAGACCCAGTAAGGACACCCGATGAGAACGACACGAAAGATGACGACGCTGGCCCTGGCCGCGCTGCTGCCGATCAGCATGGCGCTGGCCGCCTGCGGCGGTTCCGACGGCGGTGCGTCCGGCGCCTCCGGCGAGTCCGGGGCCGCCACCGGCGGCGAGGGCAACTCCCTGACCGTGTGGGCCTGGGACCCCAACTTCAACATCTACGCGATGAAGGAGGCCGAGAAGATCTACCAGAAGGACCACCCGGACTTCACCCTGGACGTCCAGGAGGTCCCCTGGGACGACCTGCAGACGAAGCTGACCACGCTGGCCCAGTCCCAGCAGCTCGACGAGCTGCCCGACATCTTCCTCATGCAGAACAACGCCTTCCAGAAGAACGTCATCAACTACCCGGATCTGGTCGCGGACTACGCGGACTCCGGCATCGACTTCTCCGAGTTCCCGCAGTCCGTCGTCGACTACTCGACGGTGGATGGCACGAACTACGGCCTGCCCTTCGACTCCGGCACGGCGATCACCGCGCTGCGCACGGACGTCCTGGAGGAGGCCGGCTACACGATCGACGACTTCACGGACATCACGTGGGACGACTTCCTCACCAAGGGCAAGGACGTCCTGGCCAAGACGGGCAAGCCGCTGCTGTCCGGCCAGGCCGGATCCTCCGACATGATCATGATGATGCTGCAGTCCGCGGGCGCCAGCCTGTTCGACAAGGACGGCAACCCGACGATCGTCGACAACGCGGCGCTGGAGAAGGCCATCGACATCTACCAGCAGCTGGTCGCCTCCGGCGTCTTCGTCGAGGTCAACTCCTGGGACGAGTACATCAACACCTTCGTCAACGGCTCCGTCGCGGGCACGATCAACGGCGTGTGGATCGTCGCCTCGATCCAGACGGCCACGGACCAGTCCGGCAAGTGGGAGATCACGGACCTGCCGAAGATGGACGGCGTCCAGGGCGCGACGAACTACTCGGCCAACGGCGGGTCCTCGTGGGCGCTGAGCTCGACGGGCGACACGGCGCTGGCCCAGGACTTCCTCAAGTCCACGTTCGCCGGCTCCACCGAGCTGTTCGACACGATCCTGCCGTCCTCCGGCGCGGTCGCGAACTGGATCCCGGCCGGTGACTCCGACGTCTACGCCCAGCCCGTGGACTTCTTCAGCGGCCAGCCGATCTACCAGATGGTCGTCGACTTCGGCGCCAAGGTGCCCTCCAACAACACCGGCGCCTACTACTACGAGGGCCGCGACGCGGTCTCCGCAGCCATCACGAAGATCATCGGCGGCGCGGACGTGGCGTCCTCCCTCCAGGAGGCCCAGGCCAACGTCGAGTTCGCGATGCAGTGAGCCGGTGGGACGCCCGGCCGCGCCCCGGGCCGGGCGCCCCCCTCACGCGCGCGGGCCAACCCTGCGCGCGTGGAACGCCGACGACGGAGACGGAGAGAGGACGCGGACATGGCGGTACTGACCAGAGGCGGGCGGTCGCGAGGGACACCGGACCCGCTCCGCAGCGGGACCACCGACGACGGCGGGGACGCCGGAGGCGACGGCGCGGGCCGCGGGATGATGCGCGCCGCCCGGCGCCGCAACCTCACGGGATGGACGTTCCTCATCCCGGCGGCCCTCATCATCACGGTGATGAACTTCTACCCGATGGTGAAGGCGCTGCTGCTGTCGCTGCAGACCGGGCGCGGGCGCAACCTGCACTACGCGGAGCCGCTGTGGTCGAACTACCAGCGCCTCCTGGCCGACGACACGTTCAAGCTGACGGTCCAGAACACCTTCATCTACCTCATCGTCCAGGTTCCGATCATGCTGGTCCTGGCGATGATCCTGGCGAACCTGCTCAACGACCCGAAGCTGCGGTGGAAGGGCTTCTGGCGCACCGCGATCTTCCTGCCGTGCGCCGTGTCCCTGGTGTCGTACTCGCTGGTGTTCCGCACCATGTTCGCCACCGACGGGTTCGTCAACGACGCGCTGATGGGCGTCGGGTTCATCCACAGCCCGATCAACTGGCTCGGCCAGGCCGGCACCGCCCGCTTCGTCATCATCCTGGGCCTGCTGTGGCGCTGGACCGGCTACAACATGGTGTTCTTCCTGTCCGCCCTGCAAAACGTCGATCCCGCAACCCTGGAGGCGGCGCGCATCGACGGCGCGGGCCCGATCAAGACGTTCTGGTACGTCACCATGCCGCAGCTCAAGCCCATGATCGTCCTCACCGCGATCATGTCGATCAACGGCACGCTCCAGTTGTTCGACGAGTCCTGGAACCTCACCCGCGGCGGCCCCGCCTACACCTCGATGTCGATGGCGCACTACCTCTACGAGCTGTCGTTCCAGAAGAACCCGAACTTCGGGTACGCGGCCGCTCTGTCCTACGTCATCCTCATCATGGTGGCGGTGCTGGCGTTCCTCCAGATGAAGGTGGGTGACAAGCGTGACTAGGCGACTGCGCCGGCTGCCCGGCTACCTGTTCCTCGCGATCTTCGCGCTGTTCTCCGTGTTCCCGCTGTACTTCATGATCGTCTCCGCGACGAACACCAGCCAGGACGTCCTGGGCTCGCGCCTGCTGCCGGGGGCGAACCTCCTGCGCAACTGGAGCGACCTGGTGGCCTCCCAGAACATCGGGTCCGCGATGTGGCACTCGACGCTCAACGCGGTGGCGACCACGCTCCTCGCGCTCATCCTGTGCTCGCTGGCCGGGTACGGGTTCGAGATCTACCACTCGCGGGGCAAGGACGTGCTGATGAACGTCCTGCTCCTGGCGATGATGATCCCCTTTGCGGCGGTCATGATCCCGCTGTTCCAGATGTTCGGGAAGGCCGGGATGGTGAACTCGACGTGGGCGGTCATCCTGCCCGCGATCGCCACGCCCTTCCTCATCCTGCTGTTTCGCCAGGCCTCGCGATCCTTCCCCCACGAGATCCTGGAGGCCGCCCGCATGGACGGCCTGAACGAGGTGCAGATCTTCATCCGCATCTACATGCCGACCATGAAGTCGACCTACGCGGCCGCAGCCGTCATCACGTTCATGACGGCGTGGAACAACTTCTTGTGGCCCAAGGTCATCCTGGTCGACTCCTCCTATCAGACGATGCCCATGCTGATCTCGAACCTCAGCGCCGGGTACGTGACGAATTATGGCGTCCTGATGCTGGCCGTGCTGCTGGCCTCGCTGCCCGCGATGGTCATCTTCTTGGCGCTCCAGCGCAGTTTCGCCAACGGAATCATGGGAGCCGTCAAGTGAGTCCAGCCGCCGCCGGGCCGTCGCCCGCCGCCTCGCCCGTCGACACCGACCTGTCCTCGGTCCTCTGCGACCCCGAGTTCTTCGCCGAGCACCGTCTCCCGGCCCATTCGGACCACCGGTGGTACGCGTCGGCCGCGGAGGCCGCAGCGGCCCAGGCGGCCGGCAGCCCCGCGGGCTCCGGCAGCTACGAGACCTGCCTGAACGGCGTGTGGAAGTTCCACTACGCGCCCGCCCCCTCCCAGACGCTCCCCGGCTTCCAGGCCCCGGACTTCGACGTCTCGGGCTGGGACGACATCCGCGTGCCCGCCCATATCCAGATGGCCGGCTACGACCGCCCCCAGTACGTCAACACGCAGTACCCCTGGGACGGCCGCGAGGCGCTCGCGATCGGAGACGCCCCGACCCGGTTCAACCCGGTGGGCAGCTACGTCACGTGGTTCGACGTCACCGCCGCGCCGACGGGCGGCGAGCGCCTGGTCCTGTCCTTCAAGGGCGCCGAGTCCGCGCTGGCCGTGTGGGTCAACGGCGTCTACGTCGGCTACGCGACGGACTCCTTCACGCCCTCGGACTTCGACATCACGGACGTCGTCGTCCCCGGGAGCAACCGCCTGGCCTGCCAGGTCGTCAAGTGGTGCGCCCAGTCGTGGATGGAGGACCAGGACTTCTACCGGTTCTCCGGCCTCTTCCGCGACGTCGTCCTCCAGACCCAACCGGTCGCCCACGCCCGCGACATCCACGTCGTCACCGACGTGGCCGCGGACCTGTCCTCGGCCGCGATCCGCGTGATCGTCGCGCTGTCCGGGCCCGCCGTCGTCCGCGACGAGGGCGCCGCCGCTGGCGCGGCGGAAGCGCGGGCGCTCGCGCAGGTCGCCGTCGCGCTGGACGGCGTCGGGGACTTCGCCCCCGACCCGGACCGGCCGGTGACCACGGACCCGGCCACGGGGGACGTCCTCGTCACGCTGTGCGCGGCCGTGCCCGACCCGCGGTTGTGGAGCCCCGAGGACCCGCACCTGTACCAGGGCGCGGTGCGCGTGTCCGACGCCGCGGGGTCGCTGACGGAGCACATCCCCCTGGAGGTCGGCGTCCGGCGCTTCGGCGTCGAGGACGGCCTGCTGCGCCTCAACGGGCGGCGCGTGGTGTTCCGGGGCGTCAACCGCCACGAGTTCGGCCTCGACGGGCGCGTGATGACCCGCGAGCAGACCGAGGCCGACCTGCGGCTCATCCGGCGCGCCGGCATGAACGCGATCCGGACCTCGCACTACCCGAACAACTCGTTCCTCTACGAGCTGTGCGACCGCTACGGCGTCATGGTGGTCGACGAGTCGAACATGGAGTCCCACGGCCTGTGGGACCAGCTGATGCGCGAGGGGCGGCCGTTCGACCAGGCGACGCCCGGGGACCGGCCCGAATGGCGCGCGATGCTGATGGACCGCGCCGAGTCGATGCTGCGCCGCGACCGCAACCATGCGAGCGTCGTGATGTGGTCGTGCGGCAACGAGTCCCTGGTGGGCACGGACATCCTGGCCGTCGCCGACTGGTTCCGGTCGGTGGACGACCGGCCCGTCCACTACGAGGGCACGGCCCACGACGACCGGTTCCCGCAGACGACGGACGTGTGGAGCCGGATGTACGCCTCCGCCGCCGACTGCGAGGCGTTCCTGGCCGCGCACCCGGACAAGCCGTTCATCCTGTGCGAGTACGCCCATGCGATGGGCAACTCGTTCGGGGCGGTGGACCGCTACATCGATCTGGCGCAGCGCGAGCCGCGGTTCCAGGGGGCGTTCATCTGGGACTTCGCCGATCAGGCGATCCGGCTGAGCGACCGCTACGGGCGGGCGTTCCTCGGCTACGGCGGGGACTGCGGGGAGGCCCCCCACGACGGGGACTTCTGCGGCAACGGCATCCTGTTCGCCGACCACTCGCCGTCCCCGAAGATGCAGGAGGTCGCCCACGTCTACCGGCCGGTCGCCACCGCCGTCGACGCTCCGGCCGGGCGGATGACGGTGACGAACCACCTGCTGGTCACGGCCACGTCCGAGCTGGAGTGCGTGGCGACGCTGTCGCGCGAGGGGCGCGAGCTCGCGCAGACCGTGGTGTCCACGGACGTCGCGCCGGGGCGGGCCGCGTCCTACGACCTGCCGGCCGCGGTGCGGGTGCCGTCGGGCGCGCCGGAACCGGGCGCGCCGGCGAGCGCCCCCCGCGGGGAGGGGCGCCCCTGGTCCGAGGAGTACGCCATCGACGTGTCCTGGCGGCTGCGCGCGGAGACGATCTGGGCGCCCGCCGGCTTCGAGGTCGCCCACGACCAGGGCGTCGCCAGGGTTCGGGCGCCTGAGGCCACGGGACCCGGGACGGTCCGCGCGGGGGCGCCCTCGTCGAGGATCCGGGGCACGGAGCCGGCGCCGGAGCTCATCGACGGCATCCACAACATCGGCGTGCGGGGACGGCACTTCGAGGCGCTGTTCTCCAAGATCCACGGCGGGATGACGTCCTACCGCTTCGGACGCACCCGCGACGGCGGACGCGAGCTGCTGCGCGGCGCGCCGATGCCGAACTTCTGGCATGCCCCCACCTCGAACGAGCGCGGGTGGGGCATGGGCGCGGAGGACGGCCAGTGGCTGTTGGCCAGCCGTTACGCGACCGCGGAGGCCGGCGGGCCGGATGTCGGGGTCGGGGACGACGGCGCGGTGACCGTGACGTACACCTACGATCTGCCGACATCGCCGCGCCAGCGGGCCCGGCTCGCCTATCGCGTCGACGGGGAGGGGCGGATCGAGGTCGCGCTGGCGATGCGTCCGGGCGCGGAGCTGCCCGACATGCCGGAGTTCGGCGTGCTGATGGCGGCGGACGCCGATCTGCACCGCCTGACGTGGTATGGCGAGGGGCCCGAGGAATCCTCCGCCGACCGTCGGGGCGGCGCGCGGCTCGGCCTGTGGTCGGGGGAGGTCGCCGACCAGCTGACGCCCTACCTGCGCCCGCAGGAGGCCGGCAACCACACCGGGGTGCGCTGGGCGGCGCTCACCGACGACCGGGGCGCCGGCCTGCGGCTCGAGTTCGCCGGCGGCACGCCGGGCGTCGGGGCGGGACGGCGCGCCGAGGACGGCTGGTCGGGCGGCGGAATGGAGCTGTCCGTGCTGCCGTGGACGCCCTTCGAGATCGAGAACGCTCAGCACGCCCACGAGCTGCCGGCGCCCGTGCGCACGATCCTCCGGCCGGCGCTCATGCGCCGCGGGGTGGGCGGCGACGACTCCTGGGGCGCGCGGACCCACCCGGAGTATCTCCTGCCCACGGCCGAGCAGCTGGGGGAGAGGGGCGCCGCCGGGGACGGAGAGCTGGTGTTCCGCTTCTCGTTCCAGGGGATGCTCTGACGTCGGACGCCCGGTGCTCGGCATGGCCGCGCCGGGGTCGGTGGCGGGTGCGGGCTCAGCGCCCGCCCGCTGCCGGCGACGGCGCGGCCCCGCCGTCGATCGCCAGGAGGACCGCCGTCCCGGCGACGACCAGGTCGACGCCGCGGGCGAAGGCGTCCTCGGCGTTCTGCGGGTCGTCTGCGGCGGCGGGGTCGGCCTCGTCGAGGGGAGAGGATGCTCCCGCGACGGGAAGGACGCCGGCGGATCGCGCGGCCATCTGCTGTTGCTCGTGGAACGTCGCGCCGACGACGAAGTGGGTGAGCGTCCGGACGACCGTGTCGACCGTGCGCGGTGACGCGCCCGCCTCGGCGAGCGGGCCCTCGAGCGCGTCGCGCAGGGGCAGGTCGACCAGCCCCAGGGCCAACGAGCTCGAGACCAGTTCCGCTCCGTCGCGGTGGGTCCTCAGCGCGGTCCGCAGCGAGCCCGCCGCTCCGCGCACGGCGTCCTCCCAGGTGGTGGGCGGGGGCGTCTCCCTCGACGAGGGCGGCCCCGCGTGGCTGGGTCCGTCCGTCCCGGCGGGTTGGTCCGTGCCGGCGGGCCCGTCGGGGGACTTAGTGGTGTCGGGGCCTTCGGGGGCGATCGCGTCGTCGGAGCCGCGGAGGATGCGCTCCGATACCGCGGCCAGGAGGGTCTGCTTGTCCGGGAAGTGCCAGTAGAGCGCGGAGGCCTGGATGCCCAGCGCGTCGGCGATCCGCCGCATCGACAGGGCGGGCAGTCCCTGCCGGTCCAGGACCTCGATCGCGGCATCCACGATGTCGGCGCGGGAATGGCGGGCGTCGGCCGAGGCGCGGGCGCGCGGGGCCGAGGGCGCTCGCGGGGCGGGACGGGACTGGACAGGAGGCACGTCCCCACTATAGTGAACACTGTTCACCTGAACGCCGTTCAGGACAGTGGTCGAGGGGCCGCGGGCCCGGTCGGAGGACACGCCATGGCACAGCGCAGAGCGCACACGACGGGCGCGTGGGGCGCACGGACGATCCGACGCGCGCCGACGGTTCCCAGCGTCCAGGCCGCGGCGGTCATCGGCGCGGCCGCACGGCCCGGAGCCGGCTGGGACATCGCACCGGAGGCCGTGGCCGCAGGCACGGCCGGGCGGCGCCGGACGGCGCGCGTCCTTGCGGACCTGGTGACGGGAACGCGTCTTCGCGAGGCGGCGGTCGTCCTGGCCGGGACGGTAGCGCTGGCGCTGGCCGCGCAGGTGGCGATCCCTCTGCCCTTCACACCCGTGCCTCTGTCACTGGCGACGCTGGTCGTCCTGCTGGGGGGCGCGGCGCTGGGTCCGGTGCGGGCGGGGGCCTCGTTCGGCCTGTACGCGGTGCTCGGCGTCCTGGGCGTTCCCGTGTTCGCAGGCGGCGGGACGGGGTGGGCGTTCGGCTCCTTCGGCTACGTCCTGGGATACGTCGCCGCGGGCGTGCTGGTCGGGTGGCTGGCCGCGCGGGGCGCCGATCGCCGCTGGTGGAGCGCGGCCCTGATCGGGCTGGCGGGAACGGCCGTGGTCTATGCGCTCGGCCTGGCGTGGATGGTCCCGTGGCTCGGGCTGTCGGTGCGCGAGGCATGGGTCATGGGCGTCGCGCCGTTCCTCATCGGCGACGCCCTCAAGATCGCGGTCATCGCCGGCGTGCTGCCGCTCACGTGGCAGATCGCCCGCCCCCACCACCCCTGACCGCGAGGTTCGCCCAACGGGGATCGTGAGGACGGGGGAAGCGGGGAAGGCGGGAGAGGAAGGGCCGGTGGGACCATGGGGAGATTCTCGCAGCCGCTCCCGGCACCGGCGCACGCACCGGCACTCGCCCGAAAGAATCGCACGCACAGCCGGGTAGCCTGTGGCCCACGCTCCACGAGTTCGATAGTGGCGACTTCGGTCCTCTTCCGCGTCGAGTTCGGTGCTTGTGGCGCGCGGCGGTGTCCGATTCTGGGTGCTGGCGCCACAGGTACCGGTCTCGTCGGCGGGCGGCGGGCGAGCTTTCACCGCGTGGCTATGTTCGTGCAGGTCACGGGCCCGGTGTCCGAAGCCTCGCGGTCGGCACGTCATCGAGACCGGTACCTATGGCACGCCGGGTGTCCGAGTTCGGTACGTGTGGCAGCGGGGTCTGCCACAGGTACCGAACTCGATGCGTGGTCGGATTCTGCCGTGACGTGAGTGCCGACGTTTGCGCTGGTGGGAGGCTCGGTGACCGGGTTGGGGTGAAGGAGGCGTTGCCGAGATCGGTATCTGTGGTGGAGGGGTCTGCCACGGGTACCGATCTCGAGGTCGCGAGCTCCGTGGGCGCCAGAGGTACCGATCTCGAGGTATGCGCGGGGAATCAGCCAGCTATGCCAGCGGTGTCATCCCACCGTTTGTTCCCGACCCCCGGGGCTTATGTCGTGGACCGTGGCGGGAGGCCTGCGCGCCCAGGGTATGTCCCGCGGACTGTGGCGGTATCCTCGCGCTCCCCGGGCATCCCTCGTCCGTGGGGAACGTCCGTGTGCGCCGACGACATCACCAAGTTCTGTCACCGACAGAAGCCCCGACACAGGACAGGATGGGCGAACCTCGCGGTCTGACCGGCGAACGTCGACCCGCCGGTTGGGCGAACCTGGCGGTCGCGGTCACCGGGTCAGGACAGCCCCGCGTCGGGATGCTCGGGGATGCGCGGGACCACGCCGGGGCTGTGACTGTGCGCGGTCAGCGGATTCGTCGGGATCTCGAAGGCGTCCGGCAGGAACGGCCGGAGGAGATCCCCCAGGTCGGAGGGCTCCCCGTCCGAGACGAAGACGACGCGCGGGTGGAGTTTCTCGGACTCGACCAGATCCAGGATCGGGCGCGAGTCGCCCCACTCCGACTCGACCCAGTAGACGATCCAGTCGGGGCCCAGCGGCCCGCGCGCGCTGACCACCAGGCGGCGCACCCGGCAGCCGGGTGGCAGCGCCGTCACGACGTCCTCGTCCAGGTCGATCATGACGCCCGGCCCGCCGACGGCGGTCAGCAGATCCCGGTCGACGTCGCGGGGGTCCACGGCGTCGAGGCGGCCGAAGTCGTCCTCGTCCCTTTCGACGCGGCGCGAGGACTCCGCGCGTCCCACCCGGGAGATCCAGTCGAGGACGCGCCACGACATCAGATCGGGCCGGACCTCCAGGGACCCGGGGAACGCCTGGCGGAACTGGAGGACGGCGAGGAACCACGCCAGGTCGTCGACGGGATTGAGCAGCAGCCCCTCGCGCAGATAGAGGGCGCGCATCATGATGCGGTCGCGCACCGGGTCGCGGGCGAGCTTGCGGGCCTTGCGCAGCCGGCGGTGGAAACGCCGCTGCGCCGAAGCATAGTCATCGCCGGAATCCCACTGGTCCCCCGGCCAGTTGTGGAGGCGCACGACCTCCTCCCGCAGGGAGAAGCGCTCGCCGGCATGCCCGCGCCGGGCGAGGATCTCGTCCCACTGCTGGACCATCTCCAGGGCGCGCACGAACTCCGTCGGCACCACGAGTCCGGGGATCACGGCCAGGTCCTCCCCGGCCGCGCTCACCCGATCCTGCCAGGCGCGGAACTGCTGGAGGGACACGGCGGTGCCCTCCACGCGCTTCCAGCGCGGATCGGCCGGACGGGAGCGCGCCGCCCGCTCCCACTCGTCCAGGGCGGCGGCCATGCGGGGACGCGGCGCGGTGCGCGGCAGGTCCCGGGTCCGCCGCGCCGGCTCCGCCGCCGCCTCGAGGAACACGACGGCGCGATCCAGCAGATCCCGCTCCGGCAGCAGCCCTCCGCGCCGGCGGCTCAGCGGCACCGGGTTGAGGAATTGCCGGATCATCCAGGCGGTGTCGGGGACGCGCGCCTCGCGGGCCGCCCGGTCGGCCGCCGCCAGGAACGGCGCGTTGAGCTCCGCGACGGTGAGGATCGAGGCGCGCTCGGCCTTCGTCAGCTTCCGGCCGTCGGGCGCGCGGCGGTCCTGGCCGCGCAGCGCGATCTCGGCCAAGGCGG
>JAFAAX010000170.1 GCA_023426345.1 Actinomycetes bacterium | reverse complement strand
CGCCGGGGGTGTCGAGGGCGTCGAGGCGTGGGGAGGGCGTGGGGCGCGCAGTCATGCCTTCAGGGTAACGAGGGCGGCCCTCGCCCGCCGAACCGGCCCGTTCCTTCGCCCTCCTCGCCCGTCCGCTCGCGAGCTTGCCCGCACGCCCGCACACGGGTGCGGGGCGTCTGACCGTGGCCAACAGCACCAAATGGTCAGGTGTCGGGAGGACGAGCGCGTCGAGAGAATCGCTGTGACCTGCGAAGATGTGGAAGACTCCTTCTGGTCGGGTCGGACCATTTGGTGTAGTCCGGCGGCGGCCGCAGGTTGGGCGAAACTCACGGTCCCACTTGGGCGAACCTCGACCTCCCAGATGGGCGAACCTCGCGGGGAAGGGGTCAGACCTGGGGGCGCAGCGCGATCGTCATGGCCTCCATCGCCAGGACCGGCTGGACGTTGGCGACCAACCGACGCCGCGCCTGCTCGATGGCCTCGACGCGGGTCATGGTCTGCGCCGGGGCGGAGTCCGCGGCGAGGTCGTGGACCAGGTCCGACAGGTCGTCGTTGACCAGGTCCTGCCCCGTCCCCAGCTGGACGAGCAGCACATCGCGATAGAGCGACAACAGGTCCAGCAGCGCGCGGTCCAGCGCATCGACCATCGCCCGTTTCGCCCGTCGCTTCTGATCCTCCTCCAGCTGGTGGAGTGCGCTGCGGGTCTGAGCCGTCGGGCGCTCCCCGTCCGCCATCCCCATCTGGCGGAGCAGGGCGGCGCGCTCGCGCTCGTCGCGCTCCGCGGTGCGGGCCTCTGCCTGGGACTTCGCCATGTCGACGAGATCCTGGGCGGCCAGCACGGCCTCCCCCACGCTGCGCACCCCGGCGGGGGCGCGCACGATCCGGCGCCGCTGCTCGCGCAGCTCGGGATCGCGGGCGAGCGCCCGGGCCAGCCCGATGTGGGACTGGGCGGCGCGCGCCGCCTCCAGTGCGACCGCGGGATCGACCCCGTCGCGGCGGACGAGCAGGTCCGCGACGGCCTGCGCCGAAGGGATCCGCAGGCCCAGGTGGCGGCACCGCGAGCGGATCGTCGTGATCATGTCCTCGGGGCTGGGGGCACACAGCAGCCAGACCGTGCGGGCGGGCGGCTCCTCGATGGCCTTGAGCAGCACATTCGAGGTCCGCTCCGGCATGCGGTCGGCGTCCTCGACGATCATCACGCGCCATCGTCCGGCCGACGGCGCGACCTGGGCGCGCTGGACGAAGTCGCGGGCCTCCTCGATGCGGATGACGCTGGCCTCGGTGGAGACGACCATGACGTCGGCGTTGGTCCGCGCCATCGTCGTCCGGCATCCCGGACACTGCCCGCACCCGGGCACGGGTCCCGTGCACTGCAGCGCCGCCGCGAAAGCCAGCGCCGCCACCGACCGGCCGGACCCCGGCGGCCCGGTTACCAGCCAGGAGTGGGTCATCGCGCGCTCGGCGCCCTCGGGAGGCTCGGATGCGGCGCCCGCGCCGGCGCCCATACCCGCGTCCGCGCCGTCGACGATCCGGCGGGCGGCCCGGGCGGCCTCCTGCAGGACGCCAACGACGGCCTCCTGCCCCACCAGCTCGTCCCAGACGCTCACAGCAGCATGCCCTCCCCGGGCGCGCCCCACAGGGTCGCCTGGGACTCGAGCGGCTCTCCGTCGGCGAGCGTCTCCGGGGAGACCGCCGGGGCGGGCCGCGGCGCCCTGGTCCGCACGCGGGCCGCCCGCCTCTTCGGGGCCCCGTCGACCGGGGCGCCCCCGCCACTCGTCGGACCGTCCGCCGCGGGCCGGTCGGCATCGGTATGCCCGGTCAGGGCATCCAGGCCCGGCCTGGCGCCCCGGGCGGGCGCCGACGGGGGCCGCTCCTCCAGATCGGCCACGACCCCGTCGTCCAGATCGACGCGGCGGCCGAGCAGCCGCTCCTCCAGGACGCCGCGGATCTCGGAGAAGACCTGATCGGGCGTCCCGACGGCATCGATGACGACGATCCGCTCGGGGTCCTGCTCGGCCAGGTGGAGGTACTCGTGCCTCACTCGCTCGTGGAACTCCCCCGGCTCGCGTTCCAGGCGGTCCGGATCATCCGAGCCGCGCCGCGCCCCGACCTCGGGCGGCAGGTCGAGGAGGAACGTGAGGTCGGGCCGTAATCCCTGCGTCGCCCACTCCGACAGGCTGAGGATCTCCTCCGTGCCCAGCTCGCGCGCCGCGCCCTGGTAGGCCACCGAGGAGTCGATGTAGCGGTCCGAGAGGACGACTCTCCCCTCCGACAGCGCGGGACGCACGAGGGTCGCGACGTGGTAGGCGCGGTCGGCGGCGTACAGGAGCGCCTCCGTGCGCGGATCGACGTCCTCGGGACCGCGTTGGACGAGGCGCCGCAGCTCCGTGCCCAGGGCGGTGCCGCCGGGCTCGTGGGTGAGGACGACCTCGCGCCCGTGCTCCTCGAACCACCGGCCGACGCGCTCGATCTGGGTGGTCTTGCCGGAGCCGTCGCCGCCCTCGAACGTGAGGAACAGCCCCCTGCGCGCATGCCCGGCCGCGTCGTGGGCCGCCGTGTCGTCCGTCATGCCGTCATCCTCCCACGCCCCACCGGCATCTCCGGGGCGCCTCACTTCGACGTCGAGCGTGTCCGGCCCGTCCCACGGGCCGACGACGCGCGCGCGGCCGTGCCCGTCCGGCGTGTCGTCGCCGCGCGCCGCTTCGGCGCCGGGCCCTTGGCGCGCTTGTCGGCCAGCAGCTCGAAGGCGCGCTCCTCCGTGAGAGCCTCGACCGACTCCGAGCGCGGGACCGTGACGTTCGTCGTACCGTCCGTGATGTAGGGCCCGAAGCGCCCGTCCTTGACGACGACCTTCTTCTCCGAGACCGGGTCCACCCCGAATTCCCGCAGCGGCGGGCGAGCGGTGCCGCGCCCCCGGGTCTTGGGCTGGGCGTAGATCTCCAGGGCCTCATCCAGGGTGACGGTGAACAGCTGATCCTCAGTCGCCAGCGACCGCGAGTCCGTCCCCTTCTTGAGGTAGGGCCCGTAGCGTCCGTTCTGCGCGGTGATGACGTCGCTTGTGGCCGGATCGATGCCGACCTCGCGCGGCAGGGACAACAGCTTGAGGGCGTCCTCGAGCGTCACGGTGGACAGCGACATCGACTGGAACAGCGAGGCGGTCCGCGGCTTGGGAGCCGCCGGGGCCTTCTTCCGGCCCTTCGCCGCGGACGTCACCGCCGACGAGGGCGACGCCCCGTGCGCCCCCGCGACCGCTGGGTCGGGGGCCGCGGTCTGCGGGTCCGGCAGCACCTCGGTGACGTAGGGGCCGTAGCGGCCGTTGCGGGCGACGATCATGTGCCCGGACGCCGGATCGACGCCGAGCTCCCGGCCGTCGTCCGCGGCCATCGCGAACAGTTCCGCGACCTTCTGCTGGTCGAGCTCGTCGGGGGCGACGTCGTCGGGCACGTTCGCGCGGACGCCGTCCGCGTTCTCCAGATACGGCCCGTAGCGTCCCATGCGCAACCTCACGCCGCCGCCCAGGTCGACCGAGTTGACGGCGCGGGCGTCGATGTCGCCCAGGCTCTCGACCCGATGCTGGAGGCCGTCACGGTCGCCGGCGCCGTCGGCGCCCAGGTAGAACTGGCTGAGGAACTGCGTGCCGTCCTCCTGCCCCGCCGCGATGCGGTCGAGGTCGGACTCCATGGACGCTGTGAAGTCGTAGTCGACCAGTTCGGCGAGGTTCTCCTCGAGCAGGCGCGTCACGGAGAACGCCAGCCAGGTGGGGACCAGGTACTGGCCGCGGTGCGCGACGTAGCCGCGGTCCGAGATCGTCTGGATCGTCGCCGCGTAGGTGGAGGGGCGTCCGATGCCGAGCTCCTCCATGGTCTTGACCAGGGTCGCCTCGGTGTAGCGGCCCGGAGGCTGCGTCTGGTGGCCGTCGGGGTCCGCATGGTCGACGTCGCAGGGGTCTCCCTGGTGGACGTCGGGGAGGACCTTCTCGCCGCCCTCGCCGGCGGCGCCGCCCTCGTCCTCGTACCGCGCCCGATCCCGTCCCTCCTCATAGGCCAGGCGGAACCCGGGCTGGGTGATGACGGTGCCGGATGCCGAGGAGACGACGTCGTGACGGCCCTGGTCGTCCCCGACCCCCGTGAGGACGCGGATCGTCGCCGTGTGGCCGACGGCGTCGGCCATCTGGGAGGCGACCGTGCGCTTCCAGATGAGGTCGTAGAGGGCCAGCTGCTGGCGGCTCAGCGCGCCCTCCACCTGCCGCGGCGTGCGGAAATGGTCGCCGGCGGGGCGGATGGCCTCGTGGGCCTCCTGCGCGCCCTTCGAGGTGGCGCCGTAGACGCGCGGCGCGTCTGGGACGGTCTCGGGTCCGTAGAGCTCGCGGGCCTGCGCGCGGGCCGCCGTGACCGCTTGGTCGGACAGGGCGGTGGAGTCGGTCCTCATGTAGGTGATGTAGCCGGACTCGTAGAGGCTCTGGGCGGTGCGCATCGTCGAGCTGGCGTTCCAGTGGAGCTTGCGGGAGGCCTCCTGCTGGAGGGTCGACGTGGTGAAGGGCGCTGCGGGGCGGCGACGGTAGGGCTTCTGCGTGACAGAGTCGACGGTGGAGGCCCCGGGCGTCCCGCCCGACGCCTCGAGCAGGCGCGCGAGGCGCTCCGCGCCCGCCTGGTCGAGGGGGAGGACGCCCGACTTCTGGGCCTTCGCGGACAGCCCGCCCGTCTCGGCGAAATCGGACCCCGTGGCGACCGATCGCCCGTCCACCTGGACCACGCGCGCGCTGAACGCGCCGCGCTCGGTGACGACGTGGGTGTCGATCGACCAGTACTCGGCGGCGACATGGGCCATCCGCTCGCGCTCCCGGTCGACCACCAGGCGCGTGGCGACGGACTGGACGCGTCCGGCCGACAGGGAGGGGCGGATCTTGCGCCACAGCAGCGGGGAGACCTCGTAGCCGTAGAGGCGGTCCAGGATGCGCCGCGTCTCCTGGGCGTCGACGAGGTCCTCGTCGAGATCCCGGGTGTTCGTCAGCGCACGCTGGATGGCCTCGCGGGTGATCTCGTGGAAGACCATCCGCTTGACGGGCACCTTCGGCTTGAGGACCTCCAGGAGGTGCCAGGCGATGGCCTCCCCCTCGCGGTCCTCATCAGTGGCCAGGTAGAGTTCGTCGGCGTCCTTGAGGGCCCGCTTGAGCTCGGTGACGACCTTCTTCTTGTCCGGGTTCACCGTGTAGTAGGGCTGGAACCCGTGCTCGACGTCGACGGCGAAGCGCCCGTAGGGCCCCTTCTTGAGGTCGGCCGGGAGCTCCTTGGGCTGCGGGAGGTCGCGGATGTGGCCGATCGAGGCCTGCACCCGGTACTCAGGGCCCAGGTACCCCTCGATCGTGTGGGCCTTCGCCGGGGACTCGACGATGACCAGTTTCGACCCGCTCATGCCCCTCCACCTGTTCGACTGCGGTCCTGCGACCGCCACACCGATGATGCCCGCGATGCTCGCGCTCGGCGGCCGGACCTCACCGCGTCCGAGCGCCGCCGCCTGGGGGCACCCTACAACGCGGCACCCTCCTCTCCGCCAGCCCGCCCGCCCACCTGTGGACGGAGTCACGTCCCCGGGCACCGCGCGGCTTCCCGCTCCCCGCCCGCGGACCGCGCGCGGATCGAGGCGCTCAGCCCTCGCCGACGATCTCCAGGACGCCCGCCCGGATGAGGTCGCGCAGCGGGGCGTCGACCTGGCGGCGCAGCTCGCCCGCGTCCTGGTCGGTGAGCACGGCGATCGCCGTGAGGATCTGGCCGACCGCGAGCTCCCCGTCCGACGCTCCCACCAGCCCCGACACCGCCGTGCCGACGGGGAAGGAGCGTCCCAGCCCCGCCCCCTGGTGGAGGACGAGGACGCGCGGGTCGGGCTCGCCGGGTGTGTAGTGCCGCTCCTCCGTCACGTCGGCGGCGCGCCGCAGGCGCAGACCGTCCAGGGAAACCGGCAGCCGCAGCGTGGCGAGCGCGCGGGCGACGTCCACGCCCCGCGGCGTGCGCCCGTCCAGCTCCTCCGTGTACACCCTCGCCCCGCCGAGTTCGGTCCCCTTCGTCCGCGAGATCGGTTCCTCCCCCTCCGGCTCCGACGAGAGCGTCCCCGCGTGGCCCGGTCCGCCGGTCTCCCCGCGGTCCTCCGACGCGGTCCCGGCGGCCCCCGCGGAACGGCGCAGCGCGACGAACCCCATGCCGATCGCGCCGACGCCGGCGGCCCGGAAATCGGCGAGCCAGTCCGCGTAGAGGCGCTCCCACTGGCCGCGCGGGGTGAGCGTGCCGCCGGAGTCGCGCAGCCACATCTCGACGTAGCGCGCGGGGTCCAGGACGTCGCGCTGGACGACCCACGCGTCGACGGGCAGCCCATCCAGCCACCGGTCGACGCGCCGCCACCACCCGGTGTCCGGGTCGACGCCCGCAGGGATCTCCCAGTTCGCGAGCATCTGGAGGACGCCGCCCTCGGCGAGATGGCCGGGAGCCTCGCGCAGGATCGTGGCGATCAGGCTGTCGCGCGCCATCCCGCCGTCGCGGTACTCGAGGAGGCCGCCCGGGCCGGCGGGGCCGCCCTCGCCCTCGTCGGCGGAGAGGACCCCGCCCGCCCCGCCACCGCCGGAGCGTGGGCCCTGCGCGCGCACGGAGTCCGGCGTGATGACGAACGGAGGGTTGGACACGATGAGGTCGAAGCGCTCGGGCGCGCCATCGGGCCGCGTGACAGGCTCGAACAGCGAGCCCTCGCGGACGTCGATGTCCGCCCCGTTGAGGGCGGCGTTGAAGCGCGTGAGGGCGCAGGCGCGCTCCGACAGGTCGGTGGCGATGACGCGGTCGGCGTGCTCGGCCAGGTAGAGGGCCTGGATGCCGCAGCCCGTCCCGATGTCCAGGGCCGACGCCACATGATCGCGCACCGTGAGCTCGAGGAGCGTGAGCGTGGCGCCGCCGATCCCCAGCACGTGGTCGGGGCGCAGCGGCCGGCCGGTCACGGCCTCCCCGAGGTCGGAGGCCACCCACCAGTCTCGGGCGCCCGACGGGAGGTCGGCGGTGTGCGGGCGGAGGTCGAAGAGGGCGGTGACCAGCCCGTCCTCGACGGCCGCCAGGCCCAGGGCCTCCAGGCCGTCCGCGCCGGTGAGCGGCAGCGCATCGTCGACGTCCGTCCCCTCCTCGGTCGATCCCAGCACGAACAGGCGGGTGAGCAGAGCCGCCGGATCGGTGGCGACCGGGTCCTCGCGCAGTTCCGCGAGCGCGGGCACCCGTTGGTCGCGCATCATCGCGTCGCGCGCCGCCTGGGAGAGGAGCCGGTCCGCGCGGTCGACCGTCCAGCGCGCCTCCGCGAGGTCCTGGACCAGGGGCGCGATGAGATCGGGGTCGAGGCGCGGCGGTTCCGGGGACCGATCGGAGCCCGCGCCCGAAGGCGCCTGGGTCTCAGTGGGCGTCGGGACCCCCTGGGACGAGGGCGGCCCCGCGTGGCCGGATCGGCCCATCGACTGATCTGCGCTCATGGGCCCACCCTATTGCGCGAGGTTCGCGGGTGGACGGGTGGATGGGCGGGCGAGGATGCGGGCCGCGCTCCCCGTTACCCGCTCCTCTGCTCCCCCACGATCTGCCCACGGCGGAACGGCGCCTACCGCCTTCTCCGCAGCGCGCACGCCGCTTAGGCTGGCCGCATGGCACCTCGCGACGACTCCGCCGGACCGTCGGGCCGCCCGGCTCTCACGCCCCTGTGGCGCGAGCTGATCGGCGACCATCTCCGCCGCCTGCGTCGCGCCCGCGGCGAGCGTCTGATCGACGTGGCCGTCCGGGCCGGTGTGAGCGTCCAGTACCTCTCCGAGGTCGAACGCGGCCGCAAGGAGCCGTCCTCCGAGATGGTCGAGGCCCTGTGCGCGGCCTTCGGAATCACCGTCCTCGACCTGGCGGCGTGGATCGTCCAGGACTCCGCAGGACCGCGCGTCCCCGATGCCGCCACCGCCTCCTCCGTGCGAGTCCCCGTCCGGTCCGCGACGGCCGTCGGCGGTGCCGTGCTGCTGGCCGCCTGAGCGGGACCGGCGCCGTGCCGGGCCTCGGAGCGGAGACCGGAGTCCCGCGGCGAACGCCCGCGTGCGCGAGAATCGATCCATGGCTGAGACCGCTGGAGGTTCGCTCACCGACGTGCCCGGAGTCCGGGTGGGGCACGCCCAGCGCGAGGGAGACGGCTGGCTGACCGGCGTCACCGTGGTCCTGCCGCCGCCCGGCACGCTCGGGGCCGTCGACGTGCGCGGGGGCGCCAC
The DNA here is from genome assembly GCA_023426345.1 of Actinomycetes bacterium. Taxonomy (GTDB): domain Bacteria; phylum Actinomycetota; class Actinomycetes; order Actinomycetales; family Actinomycetaceae; genus Pauljensenia. The sequence goes on along the minus strand of JAFAAX010000170.1, from coordinate 300 downwards.
CTGCACCGCCGAGACGGACACCCTGCGGGCGGGCGCCGTCAACGCCCATCCCTCGGCGCTCATGCTCACCGGCGGCTCCGCCCTGGCGCTGCCGGCGGTGGCCGGCGTCCACCGGTGGTGCCTCGAGCGGGGACGCGGCTTCCCCGTGGGCCCCCTGCCCGGCCAGGTCGTGCCCGTGGTGCCCGTGGCGGGGATCTTCGACCTCGGACGCGGCGGCCGCCTCGACGCCGTGCCCGACGCGGCCATGGCCTATGCGGCCGCGCAGGACGCCGCGAGCCCGCACGGCGGCCTCGGCCGTCG
>JAFAAX010000164.1 GCA_023426345.1 Actinomycetes bacterium | reverse complement strand
CCCCCAAGTGGGTCCCGGTGCGTGCCGGGGCCGCGCGCGCCGCGTCCACGGCGGCGTCGCCGTCCGCGTCGCCCTCGTCCGCGTCGCCGGCCGAGGGCCGCACCGACGCGCGGCGCGAGGACGCGCTCCCGCCCTCGCTGCCTGCCTGGCGGTTCCCCTCCGGCCAAAGCGTCCGCATCGTCGACGACCCGCAGGACCTGGCCGTCTCCGAGTCCTCGGCGCCGACGCCCGACGGGAGGACGGCGGGCGGTGCGGACACGGCGCCCGCGCCCCAGCGCCGCTCGATCCTCGACCCGCAACTCCCCCCGTCCACGCCGACGGGTCCCCTGGGGCATGACGCGCCCGGACAGACCACGTCGATCATGCGGCGCGTCACCGTCCGTCCCACGGTGACCGGTCAGCAGCCCGTGATCCGCCGGGACGGCGGGCAGCCGCAGTGACGCCCCAATCGATCGGACAGCTGGGGCTGGCCGCCGCCTCCGCGGCCTCGGTCAGCGCGTTGATCAGCGCGATCGTGGTGGGGACGGGCCGTTCGCCCGTCATCGTCACCCCGTACCTGGCGCTCGTCCTCCTCGTCCTGGCGCTCGCGCTGCTGTGGGCGGGATGGGCCGTGCGCCGCATGCGCGCCCACAAGCGCACCTGGATGACGCCGATCGCTGCCATGCGCACCGCCGTCGCCGCGCGCGCCGGGGCGCTGGTCGGCGCCGTCTGCCTGGGCCTCCTGGTCGGTGTGGCCGTCGTCGGCCTGTTCCGCCTGGAGGCGTCGTCGATGGCCTCCTCCGCGATGTCCGCGGGTCTGTCCGCGCTGGCGGCGCTCGCGCTGACCGCGGTGGGCGTGCTCGTCGAGCGGTGGTGCCTGCTGGGCCCCGACGACGATCAGGACGACGACGGGCGGCGCAGGCCGCACGCGCCCGGCACGCCCGCGTGACGCCGCGGGGCGGCGACGGGTACGGTCGAGGCCATGACGGCGGGGCGGAAGAAGACGGTGAACCTGTGGCCGCGGCGCATCATCACGGGGCTCGGGCTGCTCGCCGTCCTCGCCCTTCTGGTCGGGGGGATCCTCGCCCTGGTCGGCGTCGTGCGCGGCGCGCTCTCCGAGGACGGCCCGGACGCCGCGGCCGGCGCGCAGTCCGGACAGCCCGACCAGTCGGACACGCAGTCCGGGCCCGGTCTCAACGACCCCACGTCGGGCGGCGAGGGCGGGCTGTCCGCCGTCGTCATCGCGGCGTGCACGGCCGACGATCTCAGCGTCGCCCCCGACGTCCCCTCGGCCGTTCCCGCGGGAGAGGGCCTCTCCGTGGCGTTCACCCTGACCAGCGTGTCCGCGAAGGACTGCTCGCTGTCCACCGGGCGTCTGGCCCTGCGCGTCGTCAGCGGAGACCAAGTGGTCTCGGACCCCTCGACCTGCGTGGCCGCCGACCAGTCGGGCGCGGATGGCACGGAGCTGCTGTTCGCCACCGGCTTCCACTGGTCGGGGACGCTGACGTGGGACGGACGCGCCCACCAGGGCTGTGACGGCGTCGACACGGACGGCGACGGCCAGGCGGACGTCGCGGGAGCCGGCACCTATCGGGCGCAGATCCTGGTCGACGGGCGCCGCGTGGGCGACGAACGGGTCTTCGAGGTCCAGTGACCTCGGCCGCGAGTTCGGTGCTGTTCCGCCGCGAGTTCGGTGCTCTTCTCCGGCGACTTCGGTGCTGTCTCCCCGCGAGTTCGGTCTCCGCGCTGATTGACGAGGGCGGCGCCGGCTGCGCCGGTGCGGGCGCGGGTGCTCGGACACGAGGAGGACCACCCCGCGGGGAAGGGATCTGGCCTCGGGGAAGAGAACCGCTCGCAGGGAAGCGCCATAGAGCTGCCCCGCGGGCATTCCACTTCCCCACGGGCAGATCCCTGTCCGACGAGCGATCTCGCGTGCGCCCTCCATCGCGGACAGCTCCCTCGTTCACACCCGCACGGGAGGACACCCCGCGGACCAGCGCGGACCAGCGCGCCACAAGCACCGAACTCACGAGCGAACAGCACCGAAGTCGCGGGGTGACCCACACCACACACCAATCAGTTCGCAACAGACTGACAACCAGCGCATCGACAGTGGGTGGTGTCGGGGGCGCGGGTGGTGCGGAAAGCGCAGGCGGCGTGGCCGTGGCGTCCTGAGCAGAAGAGCGAGTGATCGTCGGACTACACCAAATGGTCGGCGCGTCGTGTCGAGCAGGATTCCGAGCGGCCGCGTTCATGCAGATCGATGATGATTTGTGATGAACTGATGGTCAGCTCGGCCTCCGCGGTGGGGCGGCTGTCCGTCGATCGGGTTCACGCGCGGCCGCCCTCGTCGATGAGAAGGACGGGACCCGCCGACAGAACGTGGCCGGGCCTCCCGACGCGGCTACCAGCCGACGACCCCCGAGGACGCCATCGCATGCTGGCGCTCGAGGTTCTCGTGGATGAGCTTCGCGCGGTAGGGCCCGATGCCCTCGATCTTCTGGAGGTCCTCCACGGAGGCCTCGCGCAGGTCGGACAGGGAGTCCCAGTTCTCGGCGATGGTCTTGATGACGGACCACGGCAGCCGGGGGACCAGCGAGAGGGCCCGGATCCCGCGCGGCTGGACCAGGCGGTCCAGGTCCGTGACGTCGAAGACGCCCAGCCCGAGGACGTTGGCGATCGCCATGAGGTCGATGATCTGGTCCCCGCCCAGTTCGGAGAGATGCGTCTCCGCCGCCGCCACCGCCGACGGCGTCTGGACGTAGTCGCGCAGCACCAGGGAGCGCTCGGAGGCGGACCCGCGGACGAGGTCGTCGACCTGGAGGGCCAGCAGACGGCCGTCGGAGCCGAGCTCCTCCAGGTAGTCGTTGATCTCGGAGGTGATGCGCCGGATCATCTCCATGCGCTGGACCACGGTGACGACGTCGCGGACGGTCGCCGAGTCGCGCATCTCGAGGATGGTGAGGGTCTGGAGGACCTCGTCGAGGCGCTGGCTGTAGCGGTCCAGCGTGTCCACGGCCTGGTTGGCGCGGGCCAGCAGGGCCTCCGGCTCGTAGACCGGGTGGTGGAGGTCGCCGACGTAGATCGAGATCAGCCGCATCGACGCGGACACGGACAGCACCGGCAGCCCCGTCTGGCGCGCGGTGCGCTGGGCGGTGCGGTGGCGCATCCCCGACTCCTCGGTGGGCACCGAATTGTCGGGGAGGAGCTGCACGTTCGCGCGGCGGATCCGCCAGTTGTCGGTGTCCAGGACCACCGCGCCGTCCATCTTGCACAGCTCGCGCAGGCGCGCGGCCGTGAACTCGACGTCCAGCTCGAAGCCGCCGTAGCACAGCGCCTGGACCTCCGGCGTGTCGCCGAGGACGATGAGGCCCCCCGTGTGGGAGTGCTGGATGCGGTCGAGGCCCTCGCGCAGCTCCGTGCCGGGAGCGATCAGCTGGAGGGTCGAGCGGAGCGTCGCCTGATCTGAGTCCATGTCTCCTGACCGTCCTTGGGCCGCCGGGTGGCCGTCCCCTGACCGTTGCCCGGGCCGCGGGGACCGACGGGAAAGGTTCGTGCCAAGTCTACGGCAGCGCGGCGCGCAGGGCCGTCATGAGGTCGCTGACGGGCAGCGCCTGGATGCCGGGGACCGGGTGGAGGTCCAGCGATCCCTGCGCGGGGATCAGGGCCCGCGTGAAGCCCAGGCGAGCGGCCTCCTGGAGGCGCCGCTGGACGCCTGTGCACGCGCGGACCTCCCCGGTCAGCCCGACCTCGCCGAAGGCCACCGTGCCGGGCCGCAGGGGCGCATCCCCCGCGGCGGAGGCGATGGCCAGCGCCATCGCCAGGTCGATGGCCGGCTCGGTGGTCCGCGCTCCGCCGACGGTGGACACGTACACGTCGGAGGCGTCCGTCTTCAGGCCGGCGCGCGCCTGCGTGACGGCCAGGATCATCGAGACACGGTTGCGGTCCACGCCGGAGGTGGTGCGCCGCGGCGTCGACGAGGTCGGCGCCACCAGCGCCTGGATCTCGGTGGGCAGCGGGCGGCGGCCCTCCAGGCTCACGGTCACGCAGGAGCCGGGCACCTCCCGTGAGGTCTGGGAGAGGAACAGCCCGGAGGGATCGGGCAGGCCCGTGATTCCGGCGTCGGTGAGCTCGAAGCAGCCGACCTCGTCGGTGGGGCCGTAGCGGTTCTTGATCGCGCGGAGCAGGCGCAGTTGGGAATGGCGGTCGCCCTCGAACTGGCAGACGACGTCGACGAGGTGCTCGAGGACCCGCGGGCCGGCGATGCCGCCGTCCTTGGTGACGTGGCCGACCAGCAGCACGGGCAGCGAGCGCTCCTTGGCGATGCGGATCAGGCCCGAGGCGACGGCGCGCACCTGGGTGACGCCCCCCGCCGCGCCCTCGGCCTGGGAGGACTGGACGGTCTGGACGGAGTCGACCACCAGCAGCGACGGGCCGGTGGCGTCGACGTGCCCGAGGATCGTGCCCAGGTCGTTCTCGTCGGCGAGCAGCAGGGCCTCGTCGACGGCGCCGATGCGCTCGGCGCGGGACTTCACCTGGGCGGCGGACTCCTCGCCCGTGACGTAGAGGACCGGTCCCCGCCCGCCCGTCCGCCGGGTCTCCAGCGCCGCGCGGGCGGCGACGTCGAGGAGCAGCGTGGACTTGCCCACGCCCGGCTCCCCGGCCATGAGCACGACGGCGCCGGGCACTATGCCGCCGCCCAGCACCCGGTCGAGCTCGCCGACGCCCGTCGGCCGCCACCGCGCCGTGGAGCCGTCCACCTGGGTCATCGGCAGGGCGGCGTGGCGGGGGGCCGTGGCCGCCGGGACGGCGGGCTCGGGCGCGCCGGACTCCTCCAGGGTGCCCCACGCGTGGCACTCGCGGCACTGGCCGACCCACTTCGGGGAGGTCCAGCCGCATTCCGTGCAGCGGTATTCCGTCTTCGCCTTCGCCATGCGTCCACCGTAACGGGCGCCATGGGCATCTGAGCGAGGCCCGCGCGGGACCCTGTCCTCGGCGGGTCGCCCTCGGCGCACGGACGGCCGTGTCGCGCGCGGGACGGGCGATGGTGCGCGTCGCACTGCTCATCGACGAGGGCGGAGCCGTCGGCGGGGCCCGCCGATCTGCCATCCTTGGTCTGTGCTGTGCTGTGCTGTGCTGTGCTGTGCTGTGCTGTGCGGAGGAGGCCGGGGCCAGCGCCGGGAGACGGCTCCCGCGCCGACGGCGCGCGCAGACAGGCGAGGAGGGAGCCACATGGGCGGGCATGGGGGATCGACGGGCTCGGGGGCGATGCCCCTGGGCGCGCGCAAGGCGGAACTGCGTCGGCGCCTGCGCCGGGAACGGAGCCTCATCCCGGCGCCGGAGAGGGAGGCGATCGACGCGCGCATCGCGGCCCGGGTGGCGTCCCTTCCGCAGTGGCGCGAGGCTCCCGTCGTCCTGTCCTATGCCTCGATCGGCGCCGAGGTCGGCACCCGCGCCCTCATCGCGGCCGCCCTGGGCGAGGGGCGGACCGTCGCCGTGCCCCTCAGCGTCCCGGGCACGCGCGACATGGAGTGGTATGCCATCGGCGCCGTGGACGAACTGGTCGCCAGCCGGTTCGGAGTGCCGGAACCCGTTGCGGATCAGTCCCGCCGCGTGGACCCCTGCGGGCCGGACGGCGCCGCGGCCGTCGCGCTGGTCCCCGGACTGGTCTTCGACCTGCGGGGCGACCGCCTGGGATACGGCGGCGGCTTCTACGACACGTTCCTCGCCCGGTTCCCCGGCCTGAGCGTGGGCTTGGCCCGCGACGCCCAGACCGTCGACCGCCTGGATGTCGTGGACGTCCACGACGTGCCGGTGCGCGTCGTCGTCACCCAGAGCCGGACGTTACGCCCGGGCAGAGACTGAGCATCAAGCGGACTGGGGTCGCCCTCGTCGATGCGGGACACCCCGGGGGCGAGGATCCGCGGCGCGGCATGGACATTCGACGAGAATGCTCGACGGACAAGGAGAACAAGGACTGATGGCGGACACCATGTCGGACATCGAGATCGCCCAGGCGGCGCAGCCGCAGAGAATCACGGAGGTCGCCGACGCCCTCGGCATCGACGAGCGCTACGTCGAGCAGTACGGCTCGCTCAAGGCAAAGGTCGACTACAACGTGCTGGCCGACCCGGCAGTGGCGGATCGCCCGGACGGCCGGCTTATCCTGGTGACGGCGATGTCGCCGACACCGGCCGGCGAGGGCAAGACGACGACCACGGTGGGCCTGGCAGACGGGCTGCGCGCGATCGGGAAGAGGAGCGCGGTGGCCCTGCGCGAGCCCAGCCTGGGCCCGGTCTTCGGCATGAAGGGCGGCGCCGCCGGAGGCGGCTACGCCCAGGTGGTCCCCATGGAGGACATCAACCTGCACTTCACCGGTGACTTCCACGCGATCGGTGCGGCGAACAACCTGCTAGCGGCCCTGCTGGACAACCACATCAAGCAGGGGAACGCGCTCCAGATCGATCCGCGGCGGATCACCTGGAAGCGCGTCGTCGACATGAACGATCGCCAGCTGCGCACCATCGTCGACGGCCTGGGCGGCCCTGCCAACGGCATGCCCCGCGAGGACGGCTTCGACATCACCGTGGCCAGCGAGGTCATGGCCGTGCTGTGCCTCGCGCGCGACATCACCGACCTCAAGGAGCGCCTGTCTCGCATGGTCGTCGGCTACACGTACGACCAGCGGCCCGTGACGGCGGGCGACCTCAAGGCGGCCGGCGCCATGGCGGCCCTGCTCAAGGACGCGCTCAAGCCGAACTTGGTCCAGACCCTGGAGCACACCCCGGCCTTCATCCACGGCGGCCCGTTCGCGAACATCGCTCATGGCTGCAACTCCGTCATCGCGACCCGCATGGCGATGCGCTTCGGCGACTACGCGATCACCGAGGCCGGATTCGGCGCGGACCTCGGGGCCGAGAAGTTCCTCGACATCACGTGCCGGCAGGCGGGCATCGTCCCCGACGCGGCCGTCATCGTGGCGACGGTGCGGGCGTTGAAGCACCACGGGGGCGTCGCGAAGGCCGACCTGGGCGCCGAGGACCTGGAGGCCCTGGAGCGCGGCCTGCCGAACCTGCTGCGCCACGTGGAGAACGTCACGCAGGTCTACGGCCTGCCCGCCGTCGTCGCGATCAACGCCTTCCCCACGGACACCGCCGCCGAGCTGGACCTGGTCCAGAAGCGCTGCGGCGAGCTGGGCGTGGGCGCCGTCCTGTCCGAGGTCTGGGCCAAGGGCGGCCGGGGCGGCATCGCGCTGGCGGAGGAGGTCGTGCGCCTGTGCGAGCAGCCGCGGGACGCCTCCTCTCCCCGGTCCCACGTGGTCTACGACGCGGAGTCCTCGATCGAGGACAAACTCGCCGCCATCTGCACGAAGGTCTACCGGGCGGACGGCGTGGAGCTCACGGCGCCGGCTCGCAAGCAGCTCAAGCAGCTGGAGGCCCTCGGCTTCGGGAACCTGCCGATCTGCATGGCGAAGACCCAGTACAGCTTCTCCGACGACCAGACCCTGCTGGGCGCCCCGGAGGGCTTCACGGTGACGGTCCGCACCCTCACAGTGAGCGCCGGAGCCGGGTTCATCGTGGCGCTGACGGGCGACATCATGACGATGCCGGGCCTGCCGAAGTCCCCCGCCGCCGAGCGCATCGACGTCGACTCGACGGGTCGGATCTCGGGCCTGTTCTGAGAATCGGGCGTTCATTGACGAGGGCGACGCCCTCGCGCCGGGGTCGGGTCGCGTGGGCGGTCCGGCCCCGGCACGGGGCGGGCGTGGGCATGGGCGTGGGGCAGGAGACAATGGTCCGGGCGACGCCGGGACGGCACGGGAGGAATGCACATGGCAATGGTCGATGAGAGCTGTACGGACTTCGTGTCCGCACTGGCCTCGAAGGCGCCGGTTCCCGGCGGGGGCGGCGCCGCCGCGCTGGTCGGCGCCGTCGGGACGGCGCTGGGCAGCATGGTCGGCAACCTGACATCGGGCAAGAGGAAGTACGCGGACGTCCAGGAGGACATCGCGTCCCTCATCGAGCGGGCCGACGCCGTCCGGCGGGAGCTGCTGGCGCTGGTGGACCGCGACGCGGAGGTCTTCGAGCCGCTGTCGCGGGCCTACGGCCTGCCCAGGGAGACCGACGAGGAGCGGGCGGAGAAGGCGCGCGTCATGGAGGCGTGCCTGCGTGAGGCCTGCTCCGTGCCGATGGAGATCATGCAGCGGTGCTGTGAGGCGATCGACCTCCACGTCGAGTTCGCGGAGAAGGGCTCCGTGATGGCGATCAGCGATGCCGGATGCGGGGCGGCGTTCTGCCGTGCGGCGCTGCAGGCGGCCGGCCTCAACGTCTTCATCAACACCCGCTCCATGCAGGACCGCAGTCATGCGGCCGCGATCGAGGAGCAGGCGGACCGGATGCTCGACGTCTACGTCGCGCGCGCCGACGAGGTCGCGGACGGCGTCGCCCGGCGTCTGCGCGGACAGGAGCGGCAGTGACGGCGCAGATGCTGAGGGGCGCGCCCGTCGCGGCCGCCCTGGACGAGCGGACGTCAGAGCGGGTCCGCGCGCTCGCGGCCCGGGGGATCGCCCCCGCGCTCGCGATCGTGCGCGTCGGCGAGCGCGAGGACGACCTGTCCTACGAGCGTGGCGCCGTCAAGCGGTGTGCAAAGGTCGGCGTGGAGGTCCGCCATGTCACGCTGCCCGCCGATGTGGCCCAGTCCGAGCTGCTGGCGGTCCTCGACGGCCTCAACGAGGACGCGACCGTCGACGGGATCCTTCTTTTCCGTCCCCTCCCCGCCCACCTCGACGACGAGACCGTGCGCAACCGCGTGGCCGCGGCGAAGGATGTCGACGGTGTCTCGGACCTGTCTCTGGCGGGGGTCTTCGCGGGCACCGCGACCGGGTTCGCGCCCTGCACCGCGCAGGCCTGCGTGGAGATTCTGGACCACTACGGGATCGATCCCACAGGCAGGCGCGTCGTCGTGCTGGGACGCAGCCTGGTGGTGGGGCGGCCCCTGGCCATGCTCCTGCTCGCGCGGCACGCGACCGTGACGATCTGCCACACGCGCACTCGGGACCTCGCCGGCGAGTGCCGCCGGGGCGAGATCCTCATCGCCTGCGCCGGGCGCCCCCGCATGGCGGGGGCCGAGTTCCTGTCGCCCGGCCAGACCGTCCTGGACGTCGGCATCAACGTCGACCAGGACGGCCGCCTGGTGGGCGACGTCGACACGGAGGCGGCCTCCGAGATCGTCGGCGCGGTGACACCGGTGCCCGGCGGCGTCGGCTCGGTGACGACCAGCGTGCTGGTCGCCCACGTGGTGGAGGCCGCGGCGCGCGCCGCGGCCGCATCCGGGGCGGCCGCGTCGTCCCAGGGGGCCGTCGCATGAGTTCGAGGACGCCCGCTGAGATCGTCACCGCCTACTCCGAGGCCGGGGAGCACAAGGCGGAGCGCTCGGTGGGCCGCCAGTTCGTGCTGGCGATCCTGGCCGGTGTGTTCATCGCCTTCGGGGCGGTGGCGGCGAACACCGGGGCGCACGCGATCGGCAACGTGTCGGCGGCGAAGATCGTCAGCGGCCTGCTCTTCGCCTTCGGGCTGGGCATCGTCATGATCACCGGGGCGGAGCTGTTCACCGGCAACGTCATGATCGTCGGCTCCGTGCTCGACCGCCGCACCACGGCGGGGCGCATGCTGCGCAACTGGGCGGTCGTCTACGCCGGCAACTTCGTCGGGGCGCTCGCCGTGGCCGCGGCCATCGTGGCATCGGGACAGTTGGGCCTGTCCTCGGGGGGCCTGGCGGTGTACACGATGAAGGTGGCGGCCGGGAAGATCGCCCACCCCTTCGGCGAGGCGTTCCTGCTGGGGATCCTGTGCAACGTGCTGGTGTGCACGGCGGTGCTGTGCTCGATGTCCGCCTCCGACACGCTCGGCCGCTTCGCGGGCGCCTACATCCCGGTGGTGTTCTTCGTCATCGCGGGGTTCGAGCACTCGATCGCGAACATGTACTACATCCCCGCGGGGATCCTCGCGGCCCGCGTCCCGGAGTACGCGGCCCTAGCCGGGCAAGCAGGCGTCGCCGTGGACACTCTCACCTGGGGCGGTTTCGCGGGCAACATCGTGCCCGTCACCCTGGGCAACATCGTCGGCGGTCTGGCGATCGCCCTGGCGATGCGGGCCGGGCACCAGGAGCGCCACGCGCCGGTGGCAGCGCTCCCGGCAGCGTCGGGCGGGGCCGACCTGGTCCCACGAGAGCGCGCCTCCTGAGCGCGGGGCCGCAGAAGCGGGAGGGGGTCGCCCTCGTCACTGGTCCGCAGCCACGGACCGGTGTCCCGACGGCCCGCTGAGAATGGCACGATGGAGCCCATGCACACGATCATCACGGTGACCGGCGTCGACCACGTCGGGATCATCGCAGGGGTGTCCGCCGCGCTGGCGGACATGGACATCAACATCGTCAACGTCTCCCAGACGCTGATGGGGGAGTACTTCACGATGATCATGGAGTGCGTCCTCACGGACGGCTCGCCGGACCTCCCCGACGTGCAGGCGCGGTTGAAGGAGGTCGGCGGGCCCCTGGGCGTCGCCGTCCGCGTGCAGTCCGAGGCGATCTTCGACGCCATGCACAGGCTGTGAGGCGCGAGAATCCGATGATGGAGACGAGCCAGGGCATCCTGGAGACCATTCGCATGATCGAGGAGGACCGCCTCGACATCCGCACGGTGACGATGGGGATCTCGCTGCTGGACTGCATCGACGCCGATGGGGATGCAGCGCGGCGCAAGGTCTATGACAAGATCTGCTCGCGCGCCGAGCGCCTGGTGGCGACGTGCGCGCGCATCGAGGCGGAGCTCGGCATCCCGATCATCAACAAGCGCGTGGCCGTCACGCCGATCGCGCTGATCGCCGGGGCCGCGGTGGGCGCCGTCACCCGGCGGGGCGTCGGCGCGGGCGCGGTGGAGCCCGGGCGCGGGGCTGGCGGACCCGCGGGGCCTGCCGCCCCCGCCGCCGAGGAGTGCGTCGCGTTCGCGCAGACGCTGGATCGGGCCGCCCGCGAGGTCGGCATCGACTTCCTGGGCGGGTACTCGGCGCTGGTGGACGCCGGGGCGACCGCCGCCGACCAGGCGCTCATCGAGTCGATTCCCGAGGCCCTGGCCACCACCGACCTCGTGTGCGCGTCGGTGAACATCGGCTCGACGCGCGCCGGGATCAACATGTCGGCGGTGGCCGACATGGGGCGCGTGATCAGCCAGGCCGCCGCCCGCACCGCCGACACCGGGGGACTGGGGGCCGCGAAGCTGGTGGTCTTCGCGAACGCCGTCGGCGACAATCCGTTCATGGCGGGCGCCTTCCACGGCGTCGAGCAGGCCGACTGCGTGGTGTCTGTCGGCGTCTCCGGGCCGGGCGTGGTCAAGCGGGCCGTCGAGAAGGTCGCCGGGCAGCCGTTCGACGCCGTCGCGGAGGCGATCAAGAAGTCGGCGTTCCAGGTCACGCGGATGGGCCAGCTGGTGGGCACCACCGCCGCGGAGCGCCTGGGCGTGGACTTCGGCATCGTGGATCTCTCCCTGGCGCCCACCGCCGAGGTCGGCGACTCCGTTGCCCGCATCCTGGAAGAGATCGGCGTCGAGCGCGTCGGAGCGCCCGGCACCACGGCGGCCCTGGCCCTGCTCAACGACGCCGTCAAGAAGGGCGGCCTGATGGCGTGCTCGCACGTCGGTGGCCTGTCCGGGTCGTTCATCCCGGTCAGTGAGGACATCGGCATGATCGAGGCCGCCCGCCTGGGCTCGATCACCCTGGACAAGCTCGAGGCGATGACCTGCATCTGCTCCGTCGGCCTGGACATGGTGGCGATCCCGGGCGCGACGCCCGTCTCGACGATTGCCGGCATCATCGCCGACGAGGCCGCCATCGGCGTGATGAACCACAAGACCACGGGGGTCCGCATCATCCCGGCGCCCGGCATGGACGTCGGCGACGAACTCGACTTCGGCGGCCTGCTGGGCCGCGCCCCCGTGATGCCGGTCAGCGCCTTCGGGTCCGAGGCGCTGGTCGCGCGCGGCGGCCGGATCCCGGCGCCCCTGCACGGTTTGAGGAACTGATCCGCAAGACCCGCGAGGTTCGCCCACCCGCGACGTCGAGGCTCGCCCAACGGGGGCGGTGAGGTTCGCCCACGTGAGACTGTGCGCGTCCGGCGACTTCGGTTCTCTTGTCCGGCGACTTCGGTTCCTGTGACGCGCTCTGGTGTCGGGGTCTGGGTGCTCGTGCCACGCCTACCGGTCTCGACCAACGCCCCGCCGCCGGTCGGCGCTGCGAGGACCTCCCGTGTCGATGCGGGTCACGGGCTCGGTCCGGGCGGTTTCCTGACCGGACTGCGCTCGAGATCGATATCTATGGCACGGACTGCTGCCACGGGTACCGACCTCAGTTCACGGCCCGCTCACTCCGACGCCAGCGCCGGGCCTCCCACCAGCACAAACACTCAAACTCACGTCAAACCCGAGTCCGCCCTCGCATCGAGATCGGCACCTATGGCACGGAGCGCTGCCACAGATACCGATCTCGAGCATGGACACGGGCATGGGCGTACCACACGTACCGGTCTCGACCAACGCCCTGCCGCCGGTCGGCGCCACGTGAGGGCCTTGATCGCTCGCCGCCGCCGCGCCTCCAGAGCGTCCCGCCCGAGGACGGCGGCGCCGCCCTCGTCAATGGGGGTGAACGGGTCCCGAACGACTGGGCGGCGCTGCGATCAGGGTTGATCCGCGAAGCGCTCCAGCAGCATCGCATCGCCCGACACGATGATGATGTCCTCGGGATTGATGCGGGTGTGGGAGTCGGCGTACTCGAAGGGCTGGCCGGGACGCAGGATGCCCAGGATGTTGACGCCGTAGCGCCCCCGCAGGTCGAGTTCTCCGACCGTGAAGCCGTGGACCTCCTTCGGGGGGCGCAGCTTCATGATGGCGAAGCCCTGCTTGTCCATCTCGATGTAGTCGAGCATGTGCCCGCCCACCAGGTGTGCGGTGCGCTGCCCGGCGTCGAACTCCGGGTAGACGACGTGGTGAGCGCCGATGCGGCGCAGGATCCGCCCGTGCTCGCGGGAGATCGCCTTCGCCCAGATCGACTCGATGCCGATGTCGACCAGGTTGGCGGTAATCAGCACGGACGCCTCCAGGGAGGACCCGATCCCCACGACGGCCGAGGAGAACTCCGCGGCCCCCAGCTGCTCGAGCGCCTCCATGTCGGAGGCGTCGGCCTCCACCAGGGGGATGCGCCCCGCAAACTGCTGGACGCGGCGCGGGTCCTTCTCCACGCCCAGGATCTCCCGGCCCAGCCGGTCCAGCGTCGCCGCCACCGCGGAGCCGAATCGCCCCAGCCCGATCACCAGGGTGGACGCCGCGCGGCTCTTGTCCTCTGCCATGGCGTCATTGTTCCACGGGGCGGCGGGTGCGCCGCTTCGGTCCGTCACTGAGCGACGAAGGCGCCCGCGTGGTCGGGTCAGCCGATGACGGGGCGCTCCGCGGGCAGGCGGATGACGCGGCGGCGCTGGCGCAGGGCCAGGGCCGCCGCCACCGTCATCGTGCCCGTGCGGCCGGCGAACATCAGGAGGACCAGGACGTACTTCGCGGCGACGGGGAGCGACGGCGTGACACCTGTGGACAGGCCGACGGTGGCGAAGGCGGAGATCGTCTCGAAGAGGATGGTGTCCAGGGTGAGATTCGTCATCGTGAGCAGGGCCAGGGCGGCGACGGCCACCATCGTCATGCCGATGAGGCTGACGGCGACGGCCAGCCGGACGACCGTGGTGGGGACGCGCCGCCCGTAGGCCTCCAGGTCGCGGTCGCCGCGGGCCTCCGCGACGACGGCCAGTGCCAGGACGGCGAACGTCGAGACCTTGATGCCGCCCGCCGTCGAGGCGGAGCCGCCGCCGATCATCATGAGGATGTCCTGGACGAAATGCGTCTGGGAGCGCATGGCCCCGATGTCGAGCGCGCTGAGCCCGGAGGAACGGGTGTTGACGCCGGCCAGCAGCGAGTTGAGGATCTTCGATCCCAGATTCAGACCGCCCAGCGTGTCCGGATTCGACCACTCCGTGAGTGCCATCATCACGCTCCCGATGAGGGCGAGGATGCCGTAGGTGGTCAGCGTGAGCTTCGTGTGCAGCGTCCACCGCCTCGGCGTGCGCCACCGGGCGGTGATGTCCGTGATGACGGGGAAGCCGATCGCGCCGATGACGGTGCCCAGCGCCACGGGGATGAGGACCCCCCAGTCGTTGACGTAGGCGGCCATGCCGTCGGCGGTGATGACGAACCCCGCGTTGTTGAACACGGAGATCGCCATGAATAGGGAGTGCCAGGCGGCCTCGCCCACCGTGTCGCGCTGGTCGAGGAACGTCGGGAGGAAGACGACGAAGAGCAGCCCCTCCGCAATCAGCGAGGTCGCCATGACGGCGCGCAGCAGGGAGCCGACCTGGCCCAGGTTCGACGAGCCCGTCTCCTGGGCGGCCAGCATGCGCTGGGTGAGCCCGAGGTGCCGCGAGACGGCGAAGCCGAGGATCGAGGCCAGGGTCATCAACCCGAGGCCGCCCACCGCGATGCCCAAGGCGATGACCGCCTGCCCGAACACGGACCAGTAGGTGGCCGTGTCCACGGTGGTCAGACCCGTCACGCAGACGGCGGACACGGCGGTGAAGACGATGTCGACGAAGTGGGCGCGGTGATCGGAGGCCGTGGCGATGGGCAGGCACAGGAGGGCGGTGATGAGGACGATGATCCCGAAGAACACCGCGATCGTCAGGCGCGCCGGGGAGTTGCGGGCCTGGCGGTCGAACCAGTCGCGGGCGCGCTCGCCGCGGGTCCGGCGCAGCAGCGTCGCCGACGGGCCCTGGACCGTGCGCACCAAGGGGGTCCCGCGCCGGGGCGCGGCCAGGAGGCGGTCGGGGTCGAGGTCCAGGGACGTCCGGTCGATGGCCTCCAGCGGGTCTCCGTCGGGGGCCAGCAGCGACCCGGCGTCAGGGCGGCGCCGCGGACGGATCCATCTCCTCGTGCGCGTCATGGCCTCCATCCTGGTCGGACATCCGGAGAGCCGGTCCGGGCGCGACCCGGGCCGTTGGCACCCGGGAACCGGGCGCCTCTCATCGTAGGCGTCGTCGGAGATCGTCGGAGCCGGCGGGCTGGGGGCGGCAGGGGCGACGGGCCGAGCGCGCCTCCGCCTCGCCGTCGCTCGCCGGGGACCGTGGGACTGGTGAGTCGCGTGAGACACAGATGACCAATAGTTGTCGAACGGCACACGTCGTCCACTATCATGTGCCAGAGGTTCGTTGTGGTTCGGGTGTGGCCCGTCCGCCTCTGATTCTTGGGAGACCCGCATGGAGAAGCAGCCCGTGCCCCGTTTCATGACGGTGGCTGAAGTGGCGGACCTCATGCGCGTGTCCAAGATGACGGTCTACCGCCTCATCCAGAAGGGCGACATCCCGGCGATCAGGGTCGGCAAGAGCTTCCGGGTCCCCCAGGCCGCTGTCCGCCAGCTCATCGACGCGGGTCTGGCGGACTGGTCCGATGACCGCTCGCAGGGAATTGGCGGGTAGGATGGGCCCGTTGTGTCTCCACCCGGGGACGCGGACCGGACATCGCTGGCGTCCCCAGGGCGTCGCACCGTATTGCTGACAAGGGAGGAACCCCATGGGCTCCGTGATCAAGAAGCGCCGCAAGCGCATGGCCAAGAAGAAGCACCGCAAGCTGCTGCGCAAGACGCGTCACCAGCGTCGCAACAAGAAGTGACGCTTCGGGACCTGGAGTCCCACGGGGCCCGGCCGGATCGGCCGGGCCCGACGTATGCCCGCTTCCTCCCGCCGTCCAGCCCCGCGTCCCGCCGTCCAGCCCCGCGACTTCGGTTCCCTTTCCTGCCGACTTCGGTTCCCTTTTTCGCCGACTTCGGTGGATCGGCGCTCTCTCCGATAGCCGATGACCGGTGGATCACCGAACTCGCGGCAATACAGCACCGAAGTCGGCGGAAAAGGGAACCGAAGTCGCGGGTCGCGGGTTTTGCGCCCTCGTCAATGGGGACGGGGCGAGCATGACACACTGGACGTCATGGAGATCACGATCGTCCACGTCATGCGGCACGGGGAAGTGGACAATCCCGGCGGTGTGCTCTACGAGCGGATTCCCGGATTCGGCCTGACGGATCGCGGGCATGCGATGGCGCAGCGCGTCGCCGACAGCCTCATCGTCGACGGCCACGACATCGCGCGCGTCATCGCCTCGCCGCTGCTGCGCGCCCAGCAGTCCGCGGCCCCGACGGCTCGGGCCTTCGACCTGCCCATCGAGGCGGACCCCCGCCTCATTGAGGCGGCCAGCCCGTTCCGCGGCGTCGCCATCAACGCGAACCGCGCTCTTCTGGCCCAGCCGAAGTACTGGCACCTCTACACCCACCCCCTGCGCCCCTCATGGGGGGAGCCCTACCGCGAGGTCGCCTCCCGGATGAGCGCGGCCCTGTCCGGCGCGCTGCGCGAGGCCCGCGGGCGCGAGGCCCTCGTGGTCTCCCACCAGATGCCCATCACCACGCTCACCCGTTTCGCCCGGTGCCAGGTGTTGCCGCACAGCCCGATGTCGCGCGTGTGCTCCCTGGCGTCGTTGACCTCGTTCACGTTCGACGGGTCGACGCTGGTGGGCATCACCTACTCCGAGCCGGCCGGCGATCTGCTGTCCGGCGCCGCCGACATGACTCCGGGCGCGTCCGAGGCATCGCTCAAGCGGTGAGCCGGGGCGCCCACGGGACCGGGGCGTGGGGGCCGGCCGCGTTCTGCGCCGCGGCTGGTCCTCCTGGCGCGTCGACGAGGGCGGCCCGCGTGGCGCCGACTCGGCGTCGTCCGCTGTCAGCCCTCGGTGGCCAGCCCCTCGACCACCTCGGCGCCGGGCAGCGCCGTCAGCAGCTCGCCGGGGACGAACAGTTTGGAGCGGCGCAGGCCCGAGCCGATGCACGACCATCCCCGCGCGCAGCGGGCGTCGACGAGGAGGCGCCAGCCCGTCGGCACGCCGACGGGCGTGATCCCGCCGTACTCCATCCCCGAGGCCTCGACCGCCTGGTCCTGCGGCCAGAACGACGCTTTCCGGACGTCGAGCAGGCGTTTGATGACGTGGTTGACGTCGGCGTTGGTCGTGGCGCGCACGACGCAGGCGGCGATGCGCTCCTCGCCGGCGCGGCGGCCCGCCACCAGGATGCAATTCGAGGACAGGGCGAGGTCCATGCCGAACGCCTCGGTCATCGTCTCCGTGTCCGCCAACGCGGGATCGATCTCCACGACGCGGGCGCGGGCCGCGAGGTCCGGTTTCGAGGCGGACAGCGCGCGGAGCGCGGCGGCGACCGGTGCGGCGACCAGATCCAGGCGGTCGAGCGCCCGCTCGGTGCGCAGTGCCCCGATGCCGGGGATCGCGGGTCCATCGGGGTCTGCGGGCGTGATCGGGCCGGCGGGGCTGTCAGGACCGGTGGAGTCGGCGGGACCGGTGGAGTTGGCGGTGGGCGCGGGCTGGCTGCTCGCATCCGTCATGGTGGGACCTCCTCAGGATGGCGGCGGGGATGAAGACGCATCCCCTACCGCCACCGTAGCGATGCGGCGGGTAGACGCCGGGTGCAGTGCTCGCCCAGTGACCGACCGTGACGTCTGCGCTCCCGTTCCTCTTACTTCCTTCGCGAGACGCGCACGGTCGGGGCGGTGAGAGGCGGTTGTCCGACTCATCGACCTACAGGTGCGTATCTCACCGTTTCGCTTGGGCGGACCTCGCGGTGCCTGGTTGGGCGGACCTCGGCGTCGCACGTGGGTGGACCTCGCGCTGTTACCGAATTGCGACCGTCCCCGGGGACCTCTGCCGTTCCGCGCCGGGCCTTCGCATGGCAGCATGGGGACAACCCGTGATGAGAGCGCTCTCGCCCCGAGTGCTACACTCCGAGAGCGCTCTCAATGAAGGGCCAAGAATTCCATCCAGCAGTCCCGTGCAGATGCGGGGAATGCACAGCGAGTTCACGCACGAAGGAGTAGTTGTGACAACCAGGAAGACCTTTGCGGCTCTCAGCCTTGTGGCTGTCAGCGCGCTGGCCCTCACCGCGTGCGGCGGGGGATCGAGCAGCTCCGGCGAGTCCGGCACCGCCTCGAGTGGGGATGGCGCGGACGGCAACATCACGCTGACCGTCGCCACGTTCAACGAGTTCGGGTACACCCAGGACATGTTCGACGAGTACGAGGCGTCGCACCCGGGCATCACCGTCAAGGAGAAGAAGGCCGCGACCTCCAACGAGGCCCGCGACAACATGAACACCCGACTGGCGGCGGGCTCGGGCCTGTCCGACGTCGAGGCCATCGAGCTGGACTGGCTGCCCGAGCTCATGCAGTACCCGGACTCGTTCGTCGATCTGAAGTCCGCCGACACCGACGGCCGCTGGCTGGACTGGAAGACGGCCGCCGCCACGACCCCCGACGGCAAGCTGATCGGCGACGGCACCGATGCCGGTCCCGAGGCCATCTGCTACCGCGCCGACCTGTTCGCCAAGGCGGGACTGCCCACCGACCGCGACGAGGTGGCCAAGCTGCTCGAGGGCGGCTGGGACAAGTACTTCGAGGTCGGCAAGCAGTTCGTCGACGCGACGGGCATCCCGTGGTACTCCGGGGCGCCCTCGATCTACCAGGGCATGATCGGCCAGGTCGAGAACCCGTTCGAGGCCGATGACAACACCGTGACGCCGCTGAAGGACAACACGGACGTCAAGGACATCTACGACACGCTGGCCAAGGAGTCCGTGGACGACAACCTCTCGGCCCACCTGGCCGAGTGGGGCGAGGACTGGGTCGCGAGCTTCCAGAAGGACGGCTTCGCCACGCAGCTGTGCCCGCCGTGGTTCCTGGGCATCATCTCGGGCAACGCGGCCGGCGTCACCGGTTGGGATATCGCCCCGGTCTTCCCCGGCGGCGGCGGCAACTGGGGCGGCTCGTACCTGACGGTCCCCGCGATGGGCGCCCACACCGAGGAGGCGAAGGAGCTGGCCGCGTGGCTGACGGCCCCCGAGCAGCAGATCCAGGCCTTCAAGACGAAGGGCAACTTCCCCTCGCAGGTCGAGGCCCTGAAGTCGTCCGACCTGCTGGACTACACGGATGAGTTCTTCAACAACGCCCCCGTCGGGCAGATCTACTCCGACATGTCGGCGAAGGTCACCGTGCAGCCGTACAAGGGCCCGAACTACTTCGCCATCGGCACCGTGGTCACCGACGCCCTGACGCGCGTCGACATCGACAAGACGGACGATGCGACGTCCTCGTGGGACAAGGCGCTCACCGCGTTCGACGAACTCGGCATCCAGTGAGTTGATCTCACGCCTGTGAGCGATCGACGGCCGGGCCGCGGCCTCCGGTGCACACCGAGGACCGCCGCCCGGCCGTCGCCGCCGCGCCCCTTGTCCGACTGATCTCCCACGCGCGTCGCGGGGAGGAGGAACCCCATGAGCACCACCACCGTCCCAGGCGCCCCCGCCCGGGCGTCCGCCGAGGACGAGGCTCCCCGCCGGCCCGCCGGGCCCGGCTGGCGCGACCGGCTGGGCCGCATCGAGTACAAGTGGTCCCCCTACCTGTACATCGCCCCGTTCTTCATCGTCTTCGCCATCACCGGCCTGTTCCCGCTGGTCTACACGGCATGGGTCTCGCTGCACAAATGGCACCTCATCGGCGGCGACCAGGGCTTCATCGGCTTCCAGAACTACATCGACGTGGTCCATCAGCCGACGTTCTGGATCGCCCTGCGCAACACGTTCTCGATCTTCCTGCTGTCCAGCGTCCCCCAGATCATTCTGGCGATCCTCATCGCCTACATGCTCGACACGAACCTGCGGGCCAGGACCTTCTGGCGCATGGGCGTCCTGCTGCCCTACATCGTGGCGCCCGTCGCCGTGTCCCTGATCTTCTCGAAGATCTTCGCGGACCAGTCCGGCATGATCAACACAATCCTCGGCAACCTGGGCATCGCCCCGATCGGATGGCACTCGAGCGCCTTCTGGTCCCAGATCGCGATCGCGACGATGGTGAACTTCCGGTGGACGGGCTACAACTCCCTGATCCTCCTGGCGGCCATGCAGGCCGTCCCGGCGGATCTCTACGAGGCCGCCACGGTGGACGGCGCGGGCCGCGCTCGCCAGTTCTTCTCGATCACCATCCCGCAGCTGCGCTCGACGATCGTGTTCGTCGTGCTGACCTCCACCATCGGCGGCCTGCAGATCTTCGACGAGCCGCGCATGTTCGACGTGATGGGTCAGGGCGGCGCGGACCACCAGTGGATGACGTTGACGATGTACCTGTACTCGCTGGGCTGGGGCGCGCAGAAGAGCTTCGGGCGCGCGTCCGCGGTCGCGTGGATCCTGTTCCTCATCATCATCGTCTTCGCACTGCTCAACTTCTTCCTCACCCAGCGGATCTCGTCCTCGGGGATGAAGAAGGAGAAGAGGAGGCGGCGGCGCGTGCGCGGGTCGTCTCCAGACATCGACGAGGGCGACGCCCCCGGGCTGATCCGGGGTTCCGCGGGCGCGGCGTCCTCCGCCGCCCCGGGGAGGACCGGGACGCGGACCACCCGCGTGGAGGGCAGCGCGACCGGGAAGGGGAACGCACGATGAGCACCTCGAATCAGCCGTCGGTGGCGATGACCGCCCAGCGCGCCGGCAAGGGGGCGGCCCGCGCCGCCCAGCGGAAGCTGGACCGCGAGAACAAGAGGCGCGCGAACCACGTCGAGCACCGGTCCTTCGGCGCGAACCGCCGCCCGGGGTGGGTGGTCTACCTGCTGCTGGCCCTCACGATCCTCGTGTTCGCGTACCCGCTGTACTACACGTTCCTCCTGGCGTCCTCCGACGCCACGTCGATCGCGAAGAACCCGATCCCCTCCCTGATCCCCCAGGGCGAGTTCGCCGACAACGTCCGGCGGGTGATGGATTCCGGCATCGACTTGTGGGGCGCGTTCTGGAACTCGCTGATCGTCGCCGCCGTGGTCTCGCTGTCGGTCGTCTTCTTCTCCACCCTGGCGGGCTACGCGTTCTCGAAGCTGCGCTTCCGGGGGCGCGACGGCCTGCTCACGTTCGTCATCGCGACGATGGCCGTCCCCGCGCAGTTGGGCGTGGTCCCGCTGTTCATGGTGATGGCCAAGCTGAACTGGACGGGCGAGCTGATCTCGGTCATCGTGCCCGCCATGGTCTCCGCGTTCGGCGTGTTCTGGATGACGCAGTACATCCGCGACGCGCTGCCGTACGAGCTCATCGAGGCGGCGCGCGTGGACGGGGCGTCGATGTTCCGCACGTTCTGGTCGGTGGCGCTGCCCAGCGCCCGCCCGGCGGCGTCGATGCTCGCGCTGTTCACGTTCGTCGGATCGTGGACGAACTTCTTCTGGCCCTTCGTCGTCCTGGGCGCGAAGAACCCGACGCTGCCCGTCGCCCTGCAGCTGCTGCAGGCGTCGTACTTCAAGGACTACTCGTTGATCATGGCCGGCGTGGTGGTGGCGACCATCCCGCTGCTCATCCTGTTCGTCTTCGCCGGACGCCAACTGGTGTCGGGCATCATGCAAGGAGCTGTCAAGGGATGACCCGCACATTCGACTTCCCGCAGGGATTCCGATGGGGCGTGGCCACCGCGGCCGCCCAGATCGAGGGGGCCGGGCACGAGGACGGCAAGGGGGACTCCATCTGGGACGTCCTGTGCCGCCGCCCCGGCGCGATCGTCGACGGGTCGGACATCGAGGTGGCCTGCGACCACTATCACCGGGTCCCGCAGGATGTCGCCCTGATGGGGGACCTGGGCGTGGGGACCTACCGCTTCTCGACCTCCTGGGCGCGCGTCATGCCCGACGGCCGCACCCTCAACCCGGCGGGGCTGGACTTCTACGAGCGCCTGGTCGACGAGCTGCTCGAGGCCGGCATCGCGCCCTGGCTGACCCTGTACCACTGGGATCTGCCGGAGGCCCTCCAGCAGCGCGGCGGGTGGGTGAACCGGGACACGGCGTCCCTGTTCGCCGACTACGCGGGCATCGTCTTCGACCGCCTGGGCGCCCGGGTGCCGACGTGGACGACGCTCAACGAGCCGTGGTGCTCGTCCTTGCTGGCCTACGCCGGGGCGGAGCACGCGCCCGGGCTGACGGATCCCGTCGAGGCCGTGGCGGCCGCGCATCACCTGCTGCTGGGCCACGGCCTGGCCCTCCAGCGCCTGCGCTCGAAGGCGGCCGCGGCGGGGCTGGACCCGGAGATCGGGCTGACGCTCAACTTCTCCGTCGTCCACCCGCAGGATCCGGAGGACGCGGGCGACGTCGAGGCGGCCCGCCGCCTCGACGGCCTGGCGGTCCGCCTGTTCGCGGATCCGATCTTCCGCGGGTCCTACCCGGCGGATGTCGTCGACGATATGCGCGCGGGCGCGGGGGCGGACATCGAGCAGTTCATGCGCCCCGGCGACCTGGAACTCATCAGCGCGCCCATCGACGTCCTGGGTGTGAACTTCTACAACGGCCAGATGGTGTCCGGAGCGGACGCCCCCGCGGGGATCCGCGGTGCGGCGGGCCCGGGCGCGCCGGACGGCCACGCGATCGGCGGACCCAGCCCGGCGGGGTCGCCCTCGTCCGCGATCCCGGCGGCGGGGGGACGCGACGAGGGCGGCGCGCGGCTCCGCCCGCCGGTCACCCACGACCGCTACGGCTTCCCGCACGGCTCCCCGAACGTGGGGTCGGAATGGGTGCGCGGCGTGCCCCGCGGCCTGCCGCAGACTGCCATGGGGTGGGAGGTGGGACCCGATGACCTGCGCGAGCTGCTCGTGCGGCTCCACCGCGATTACACGGGGCCGGCTGGGATTCCGCTGGTCGTCACGGAGAACGGCGCCGCCTACGACGACGTCCCCGACGGGAGCGGCTTCGTCGACGACTCGGGCGACCGGCTCGCCTACATTCGCGACCATCTGGTGGCCGTCCACCAGGCGATCGAGCAGGGGGCCGACGTGGCGGGCTACCTCGTGTGGTCGCTGCTGGACAACTTCGAGTGGGCGCTCGGGTACACGAAGCGGTTCGGGATCGTGCGCGTCGACTTCGAGACGCAGGAGCGGACCCCGAAGGCCTCAGCGCTGTGGTACCGCGATGTCATGGCCGCGAACGCCGTGACCACGGGGTGACCACGCCGGACGTGGGTTGAGGGCCATCGGCGGGCCGGACGGCGACAATGGAGCCGCCCGGCCCGCCATCCAGTGACGACGGCGGAGCCGGCGAGCGGCGGGGAGGATCGAGGCATGGCCGTGGAGTCCAGTGGGGCCGTGACCCTGGAGGATGTGGCGCGCGCGGCCCGCGTGTCCCGCGCGACGGCGTCCCGCGTCGTGCGCGGGGATCCCGGCGTGTCCCCGGCGAAGGCCGCGGCGGTGCGGCAGGCGGTCTCCGACCTGGGCTACATCCCCAATCGGGCGGCGCGGTCCCTGGTCACGCGCCGCACGGACACGGTGGCGGTGGTGGTGCCCGAGCCGGATAAGCGGATCTTCTCCGACCCGTTCTTCTACCTGACGATCCAGTCGTTGACGCGCGCCGTGGAGTCGACCGGCATCCAGCTGGTGATGGCGTTCGCGAACGACGCGGACGGGCATCGCCGGATGCGGTCCTTCCTGGGCGACGGCCATGTGGACGGGGCGGTCGTGGTCTCCCACCACCAGATCCCCGGGCAGATCGAGACGTTCATGCAGGCGCCGATCCCCGTCGTGTTCATCGGACGCCCGATGGCGACGACGTCCGCGGTGTCGTGGGTGGACGTCGACAACTGCGAGGGCGCGCGCTTGGCGGTGCGCCGCCTGGTCGAGCACGACGGCTGTCGGCGGCTGGCGATCATCACGGGCATCCTGGACATGGTGGCGGCCCAGGACCGCCTCGAGGGATTCCGCGAGGAGGCGGCCCGCCAGGGGATCGACACCGTGGAGGTCACGGGCGACTACAGCCTGGAGTCCGGGGCGGCCGCGGGCCGTGAGCTGGCCCCCCGCATCCGTTCCGGGGAGGTCGATGGCGTGTTCTGCTGCTCGGACCTGATGAGCCGCGGCGCGATGGGCGCCTGGCGCTCGGAGGGGCTGCGCGTCCCCGACGACGTGCCGCTGGTGTCCTACGACAATATCGAGCCCGACCTGGCGGATCCGCCGCTGACGACCGTGGAGAACCCGGTCGCCGCCATGAGCCAAGCCGCGATGTCGATGCTGCGCGACCTCATGGAGGGCCGCGAGACCCAGCAGCCCGTGCGCCTGCCTGCGCGCCTGGTCGAGCGGGTGTCGGGGTAGGGCGCCGGGCGCCGGGGACGCAGCCGGGGAGAGGGATCCGTCTCCCCCTCCGCCGAGTTCGGTCCTCTTCTCCGCCGAGTTCGGTTCTCTTCTGCGTCGAGTTCGGTCCTGTTCATCGACGAGGGCGGCGCCCCTCGGACGGACCGGCGGTCCCGCGAGCGGGGTCGCCCTCGTCGACGAGGGGGAGGACCTCCCACGGGGCGGGACGTCCCCGGGGCGCCGTGTAGACTGGTCACCGATCCTCCGCGTGACGGTATCGTCCGAACCTCCCCAGGGCCGGAAGGCAGCAAGGATAAGGGCGCGCTGCCGGGTGCGCGGAGGATCCCTTTGTGTCCGGACGCGAGGGCGCGGTCCGGGCGGAACCGCGCAGGGCGCCGCGGCGGAGCCGCGGCCGTCCTCGTCAATGGGGGAACCAGGACCGAAGTCGACGCAGAAGAGAACCGAAGTCGGCGGAGAAGAGGACCGAAGTCGCGGGATCCACCAGGGGCGATGCGAGATGCCCATGGGTGCCCGTAAGGTTCAGGTGTGACGACAGCTCTCTACCGCAGGTACCGCCCCGACACGTTCGACGAGGTGATCGGGCAGGACCATGTGACCGTGCCCCTGCGGGCGGCGCTGCGGGCGAACCGCGTCACCCACGCCTATCTGTTCTCCGGTCCGCGCGGGTGCGGCAAGACCACGTCGGCCCGCATCCTCGCGCGCTGTCTGAACTGCGCGGAGGGCCCCACGGACACCCCGTGCGGGCACTGCGACTCCTGTCGCGAGCTGGCCACCGGCGGGCCCGGGTCCCTGGACGTCGTCGAGATGGACGCGGCCTCCCACGGCGGCGTCGACGACGCCCGCGACCTGCGCGAGCGGGCGGCCTTCGCCCCGGTGCGCGACCGTTACAAGGTGTTCATCATCGACGAGGCCCATATGGTGACCCCCCAGGGCTTCAACGCGCTGCTCAAGCTCGTCGAGGAGCCTCCCGAGCACGTCAAGTTCGTCTTCGCCACCACCGAGCCCGAGAAGGTCATCGGGACCATCCGCTCGCGGACCCATCACTACCCGTTCCGCCTGGTGCCCCCCGACGTGCTGGAGCCCTATCTGCGCCGCCTGTGCGACCAGGAGGGGATCGCGGTCGGGGACGGCGTCCTGGGCCTCGTCATCCGTGCGGGCGGCGGGTCGGTGCGCGACACCCTGTCCGTCCTCGATCAGCTGATGGCCGGGTCGACCGACGGCCGACTCGACTACGCGACCACGGTGGCGCTGCTCGGCTACACGGACACGGCGCTGCTCGATCAGACGGTCGACGCCCTGGCCGGGGGCGACGGCGCGGCGGTCTACCGCGTGGTCGAACGCATGGTGGAGTCCGGCCACGAGCCGCGCCGCTTCGTCGAAGACCTCCTCCAGCGCCTGCGCGACCTCCTTATCATCGCGGTGGCCGGGGACGGCGCGGACGACGTCCTGGCGGGCACGCCCGCCGACCAGCTCGAGCGCATGAGGGTCCAGGCCCGCAACTGGGGGCCCGGCCCGCTCTCGCGCGCCGCCGACCTCACCGATCAGGCGCTGCGAGGGATGACGGGCGCCACCAGCCCGCGCCTCCAGCTGGAGCTGCTCATCGGCCGCATCCTGGTGCCCGAGCCGGGGCGGTCCGCCGCCGGCGAGCCTGCCGCGGGCGCCTTCCCCGGGACCGTCGGCCTGGCCGGCGGGGGAGCGCCGCACGGGTCCTCCGCCGCTGCCGGCGTTCCGTCGTCTCCCATTGACGAGGGC
>JAFAAX010000151.1 GCA_023426345.1 Actinomycetes bacterium | reverse complement strand
GCCCTCGTCCGGGGGGAACGGGCACGACCGGCACGGCGACGGCGCGGGACCCCGCCGGCCCGGGGACGGGCGCGTGCGCCTCGACCCGACCGCTCCCGCCCTCACCCTGGCGGCCCTGCTGGTCGTCGTCGGCGCCGTGTGGGGCGTCCACCAGGCGCTGGCCCCGATCACGGCGGTCGACGACCTCGCGCAGTCGCTGTCGGCGGGTCTCGCCGGCGCCCAATCCGGGGACGCCCAGAACCAGCAGTCCGGCGACGCCTCGGGCCAGGGCGGCGAGCCCGCGCCCCAGCCCACCGTCGCCCCGGTCATCCAAGCAGCGCAGGTGTTCTCCTGGAACTCCGATAGCGGCGATACCGGCGATCACCCCGATCTGGCCATCAACCTCATCGACGGGGACCCCTCCACGCAGTGGTACTCCCGGTACTACGACACCAACCAGTTCAACGACGACAACACCGTGACGATCCTGCTCAGCCTCGAGCAGCAGTCGACGCTGTCGGGGATCACGCTGTCAATGGACCCCGCCACGTCCGGCGGCGAGCTGGTGGTCCGTGCCGTCCCCGACCCCGCGCAGCCCCGCGTGGGAACAGAGCTGGCCACCACCGCGTTGAGCCCGACGACGGAGATCTCCCTGAATCCGCCCGCAGAGCTCCAGTACGTCTCGCTGTCGTTCCGGACGATGCCCGTGGACTCGCAGGGCACGAACCGGGCCTGGATCAACGAGATCACCGTCCACTGACCGCCGACCGCCGCCGGCGGCCATCCATCGAGAGAGAGCAGCATCCATGTCTGAGGGCACCCAGGTTCGCGACCTCGTCATCGTCGGGTCGGGGCCGGCGGGATACACGGCGGCGATCTACGCCGCCCGCGCCGGGTTGAGCCCGCTGGTGGTCGCCGGATCCGTGACGGCGGGCGGCGCCCTGATGAACACCACCGAGGTGGAGAACTTCCCGGGCTTCCCCGACGGGTTGCTCGGCCCCGACCTCATGGACCGCATGCGCGCCCAGGCTGAGCGGTTCGGCGCGGAAGTGCGCTACGAGGACGTTACGTCCGTCTCCCTGGCCGGCGCCGAGAAGACCGTGACGATCGACGAGGACGAGGCGGTCGCCGCCCGGGCCGTCATCCTGGCCACCGGCTCCGCCTACCGCCATATGGACGTCGACGGGGAGGACCGGCTGTCGGGGCGCGGCGTCAGCTACTGCGCGACCTGCGATGGCTTCTTCTTCCGCGACAAGGACCTGGCGGTCGTCGGCGGCGGCGACTCCGCCATGGAGGAGGCCACGTTCCTCACGCGATTCGCGAAATCCGTGACCGTCGTCCACCGCCGCGACCGGCTGCGCGCCTCGAAGGCGATGGCGGACCGCGCCGCCGCCGACCCGAAGATCCGCTTCGCCTGGAATCAGACAGTGGGTCGTGTGCTCGGCGAGGACGCGGTGACGGGCCTCGAGCTGGCGTCCACGACGGACGGGTCGACGTCGGTGCTGCCCGTGGACGGCGTGTTCGTCGCCATCGGGCACGAGCCGCGCACGGAGCTGCTGCGCGGTCAGGTCGATCTGGACGCCGCCGGGTACATCGTCGTCGAGGAGCCGTCGACGCGCACGAACCTGGCGGGCGTCTTCGCCTGCGGGGACGCCGTCGACCACGCGTACCGCCAGGCGGTGACCGCGGCGGGGTCCGGATGCCGCGCCGCGCTGGACGCCGAGCGGTGGCTGGCCTCCCAGGGACGGTGAGCGGGCCGGGAAGGCCGGGAGGGGGAGGGCCGGGAGGGCCGGGAAAGCCGGACCCCGCCCACGGGTCGCCCTCGTCGGAGGTGGTCCCCGTCCTCACAGCGTTCCACGCGCCCTGGTCCGGGCCGAGCCGCCTGCTGCTCGGCATCCTTCCCGAGCTCGCGCGGTCCCTCGCGGGCCGCGTGGACGTCGAGGTCGTCGACGTGACGACCCCCGAGGGACGGGCCCGGGCGCGGGCGGCGGACGTGACGCGCGTGCCGACCTGCGTGGTGAGCGGCCCCGACGGGCGCGAGGCCGCCCGCCTCGTGGGCGCGCGCCCCAAGGACGAGGTGCGGCGCCTGGCCGAGGAAGCCGCGACAATGGGGGCATGAACCGACACGCCGTCGTCTGGGACATGGGCGGGACCCTGCTGGACACCTATCCGGACGTCGACCGCGCCCTGTATCGCGCCGTCCACGGGAGGGACCCGGCCGACGAGGACGCGCTGCGCGAGGTCTCGCTGCTCACCCGCCGCTCGATCGCGGAGGCGATCCGCGCGCTGGCCGCGAGGTACGGCATGGACCCGGCCGCGCTCGACGGCGCCTACGCCGACGTCCGCGCCCGGTGGGCGCACGAGCCCGCCCCGCTGATGGACGGCGTGCCGGAGGTCCTCGCCGCGGTGCGTCGCCGGGGAGGGCTCAACCTGGTCGTCACGCATCGCGACCGCGCCAGCGCGACGGACCTGCTAGCCGGCCACGGGCTGGCCGCGGACGACCTGATCTGCGCCGACGACGGCTTCCCGCGCAAGCCTGATCCTGCGATGATCACGGCCGTCCTGTCCCGCCACGGCGTGTCCCCCGCCGACGCGCTGGCCATCGGCGATCGCGCCCTGGACGTCCAGGCAGCCCGCGCCGCGGGGGTCCCGGCCGTACTGCTGGTGACGCCCGGCCTGCCGGTGGCGGACGACGCGGGCGCGTCCATGACGGTGACCTCCGTGCGGGGACTCCTCCCGGCCGTGGCAGACTGGGGACGCCGGGCCGAGCGGCCCGGACTCATCCACTCGTCAAGGAAGGTCCCGTGAGCGAGACGATTCGCCGTCCGGGCGATACACAGGGAAACAGACTCGATCCATGGTTCGGCTCCTACGCCGCACGAGCCCGCAACCTGCGGGCCTCGGAGATCCGAGCTCTGTTCTCCGTCGTGTCGCGCCCGGAGGTGGTGTCGCTGGCCGGCGGGATGCCGAACCTCAAGGACCTGCCCCTGGCGGATCTGGCGGAGTCCGCCAAGCAGCTGATCCTCCGCGACGGCGCCCAGGCGATGCAGTACGGGTCCGGGCAGGGCTGGGAGGTGCTGCGCGAGCGCATCACGGAGGTCATGTCCTACGACGGCATCGTCGGCGCCGATCCCGACGACGTCGTGGTGACGACGGGCTCCCAGCAGGCCCTCGACTACGTGGCGGAGCTGTTCATCGACCCCGGTGACGTCGTGCTGGCCGAGTCGCCGTCCTACGTCGGTGCCCTCGGGGTCTTCCGGGCGCGGCAGGCGGACGTCGTCCACGTCGACATGGACCAGGACGGGCTGATCCCCGAGGCGCTGGAGACCACGATCGCGCGCGTGAAGTCCCAGGGGCGGCGCATCAAGTTCCTCTACACGATCCCGAACTTCCACAACCCCGCCGGTGTCACCCTGTCGGAGGAGCGCCGCCCGCTCATCACGGCGATCTGCCTGCGCGAGGGCGTCCTGGTGGTCGAGGACAATCCGTACGGGCTGCTCGGCTTCCACTCGGATCCGCTGCCGGCGCTGGCGTCCTACTGCCCGGAGGGCGTCGTCTACCTGGGATCCTTCTCCAAGATGTTCGCCCCCGGCTTCCGCATCGGGTGGGCCTACGCCCCCCACGCCATCCGCGACAAGCTGATCCTGGCCTCCGAGTCCGCCATCCTCTCCCCATCGATGGTCGGCCAAATGGCGATTGCCCAGTATCTGTCCGAGTACGACTGGTACGGGCAGGTCAAACAGTTCCGGGGCATGTACGAGGAGCGGTGCCGCGCCATGCTCTCCGCCCTGGCGGAGTACATGCCCGACTGCCGGTGGACCGTCCCCGACGGCGGCTTCTACACGTGGGTCACCCTGCCCGAGGGCCTCGATGCCAAGTCGATGCTCCCCCGGGCCGTGCGCGGCCAGGTCGCCTACGTCTCCGGCACCGCCTTCTACTACGACGGGCGGGGGGCCGATCACATGCGGCTCTCCTTCTGCTATCCCACCCCGGAGGACATTCACGAGGGCGTCCGCCGGCTGGCCTCGGTGGTCAACGCCGAGAAGGAGCTCGTCGAGATGTTCGGCGCGGGGTTCGTGCCGCCCGACGCGCCGGACGCGCCCTCGTCCCCCCACGCCCCCGAGGATCCCGGGCCCGCCCCGGACGCCCACTGAGCCCGCCGTCTTGTCCGTCTCGACAGGGAGGTCGATATGACCACCGCACCACGAGTCCTCGTCATCGCCGGGGGCCTCACCCACGAACGGGACGTCTCAGTGCGCTCGGGCCGACGCATCGCCAACGTCCTCCACCAGGCCGGCGTGGACGTGAGGGTCTGCGACCTCGACGCCGCCCTGCTGCCCGCGCTGTCCGCGGATCGCCCCGACGTGGTGTGGCCGCTCGTCCACGGCTCGGTGGGCGAGGACGGCTCCCTGCAGGCCCTCCTCGAGGGCCTCGGCGTCCCCTTCGTCGGCACCCACTCGGTCCAGGCGATGATGGCGTCCAACAAGCCGACGGCGAAGGGCCTCCTGGCCGCCGCCGACGTGCGCACGCCCGCCTGGATCTCCCTGCCGCAGGCGCTGTTCCGCCAGCTGGGCGCCACCCGCGTCCTCCAGGCCCTCGATCCGCACCTCTCCTTCCCGGTGGTCGTCAAGCCGACGGACGGGGGATCCGCCCTGGGGATCTCCCGCGCCGACGGCGTCGACTCCCTGCGCTCGTCCATGGTGGACGCCTTCGCCTACGGGGAGCGCGTGATGATCGAGCAGTTCGTCGGCGGCATGGAGGTGGCCGTCAGCGTCCTCGACCTGGAGGAGGGGCCGCGGGCCCTGCCTCCCGTGGAGATCGAGACGGACGACGGCGCCTACGACTACGAGGCCCGCTACACCACGGACACGACGGAGTACTTCGTGCCCGCGCGCTTGGACGCCGAGACCTCGCGGCTCGTCTGCGACCAAGCGGTCCTCATCCATCGCGTCCTGGGGCTGCGCCACCTCTCCCGCATCGACTTCATCGTCGGCGCCGACGGGGAGATCTGGTTCATCGACGCCAACGTCGCCCCGGGCATGACGGACACGTCCTTGTTCCCGCAGGCCGCCGACGCGGACCCGGACGGGTCGTTCGCGCAGACCTGCGTGAGGATCGCCCGGTTCGCCGCCTCGCAGCGGGACTAGGCCACCCGGAGGGCGGCGCCGGAGACCCGGAGGACTCCGCCGCTCTCGACGACCGGTCCGGTCGCTCAGCTGGCCTGGGCCGTGCGCAGGACGCCGCGCTCGATGAGGTCCTCGCGCACCTGCTGCGGCGTCTCCCACAGGAGTCCCGACATGCCCGCCAGCTCGGCGCCGCGCAGGTTCGGGCGGCGATCGTCCAGGACCAGGATGCGCGCCGGGTCGACCCCCAGGTCGTGGCCGGCCTGCCGGTAGATGCCCTGAGACGGCTTGACGATCCGCAGCGGACCGGAGAACGTCATCGCGTCGAACATCCCCTGCGCCCACAGACTCGTCCGGATCGCCTCGGCGATGCACACGGGCGCGTTGGCCAGGATGCCCAGCCGGTATCCCTCGTCGCGCAGCTCCGCGGCGAGCTGGATCGCCGGCGCGTCCGGAGCGGACATCCGGGCCACGTCCTCCGCGACCAGGTCGGCCAGCCGGTCGTCGCCGACCTCGGGCAGGCCGCAGTCGCCCGCCACCGTGTCCCAGAACTGGCGATCGTCGACCGAGCCCGAGTCATAGGCGGGGCGGTTGAACCACACGGCGTGGTCCACCAATGCGACGGAGTCCTCCTCCGCAGGGTCGAGCCCCAGCAATTCCGCGATGCGGGACGGGTCCAGCCGCGCGGTCACCAGGACCCCACTGATGTCGAACAGGACCGCCTGAGTCCTCGCCATGTCTGCTACCGCCCGTCGCATGTGCACGCGTTGATGCCTCCATTCTGGCCGCTGCGGAGGCGCTCGGACACCCGGTGTGACCATTCGCACCGCTCGGCGCGACGGGCTGTGAGCTGCGACGCAGCTCAATCGTTTGCCCGGCGGAGTATCGGCGGACACCGGGCGCGGTCGCGAGCCTGGGGACGGCGCGGCGCAGGAGTGGCAGCGCACCGGCTGCCGTCGGGGGCGGTCAGTCCCGCGCGGACCCGAGGAACAGGGCGGAGAGCCGCTCAAGGTCCTCAGCCCCGGCGAACTCGATGACGATCCGCCCCTTCGTTGCCCCTTCCGTCACCGTCACGCGGGTCTCATAGCGATCCGACAATGTGGACGCCAGGCGCTCCCCCAGTGCGGAGGTGCGGGGGGACCGGCGCGCCCGCCGCGGCTGGGGGTCGGTGGTTGCGCGGGTCCGTAGGCGCGTGATCTCCTCCGTGGTGCGCACCGAGAGGCCCTCTGAGACGACGCGGTCCGCTAGTGCCTCCATCTCCCGGGCGTCGTCCAGGGCCAACAACGCCCGGGCGTGGCCGGCCGACAACACGCCCGCCGCCACTTTCCGCTGCACCGGCGCGGGAAGGCGGAGCAGTCGCAAGGTGTTCGCGATCTGCGGACGCGACCGAGCGATCCTCTTCGAAAGCTCCTCCTGAGTGGCTCCGAAATCCACCATGAGCTGCTGATACGCGGCGGCCTCCTCCAACGGGTTGAGGTTCGACCGGTGCAGGTTCTCCAAGAGCGCGTCGCGGAGGAGGTCCTCGTCCGCCGTGCGCCGGACGATCGCGGGAATGGTCTCGCGACCCGCCAGCTCCGACGCCCGCAGCCGGCGCTCGCCCATCACCAGTTCGTAGCGCGCCTCCGGCTTCTCCTCCAACGCCTCCCGGAGGCGATCCGTCGGCTCGTCGTCCTGGGCGATCGGCCGCACGACCACGGGCTCCAACACCCCCACCTCGACGATCGAGTCTGCGAGCTCGCGCAGTTCGTCCTCGTCGAACGCCTGGCGCGGCTGGCGCGTGTTGGCGATGATCCATGTCAGAGGCAGCTCTCCGAAGGTCATCCCCGGCACCTGGACCAGGTCGTCCGTCGAGGACGTTGTTTCACGTGAAACAGTCCCCACCGACGACGACGCGGCACTCCCCTGCGCCTTCCGCGTCGAAGCGGACCCCCGGCCCGCCCGCCCGCCCTTTGTCGGTGGCGTCAGCAGCTCCCTCGCGGATCCGCCGCGGGGGATCCGTCCGCTCGTGGACGCTCCCGCTGGCGCCGACCCATCCTCGGCCTCCGCCGAGCCCTGCCGCGCCGGGAACAGCACATCCAGAGGCCGCGCCGTCTCGATGACCGACTCACTGTCCTCCGTCACCGGAATCAGCGCCGCCAACCCGCGGCCCAGGCCCACTCGATGACCCGACCGCGGAGCGCGCGCCCGTTCCGCGGCGTCCTCCGCGCGCCGCTTCGGGTCCTCATTCGATTGGGATGCCATTCTCCGACCTCTCCTCGCCCTGCCCGCACTCTCTCCGCCTGCCGTCCCGCAGCGTCCGACGCGTCGATTGTTTCACGTGAAACATCCGCACGGGCGACCCGGCAGCGCCGCCGTCGATCAGGCCGCGGCCGATCGCTGTTGGCCGCTCATATCGCCTCGAGCCGACGGCTCACCTCCAGGGCCGCCTTCCGATAGCACAACGCGCCGGTCCCTCGAGGATCGTAGGTCACCACCGTCTGCCCGTAGCTCGGCGCCTCGGAGATCCGCACCGACCGCGGGATCACCGTCTCCAGCGCCAGGCCGCCGAAGTGGGAGCGCACCTCGTCCTCGACCTCCTCGCTCAGGCGCGTGCGGCGGTCCGCCATGGTCAACAGGATGCCCAAGACTTCCAACCGCGGGTTGAGTCCCTGCCGGATGCGGTCGATCGTCGACCACAGCTGCGTGAGCCCCTCCAGCGCGTAGTACTCCGTCTGGATCGGGATCAGCACGCGATCCGCCGCCACCAAGGCGTTCAGGGTGACCAGGCCCAGCGACGGCGGGCAGTCGATGAGCAGCACATCCACCGCCCCATCCGCGCGGAGGAACTCGCCCACGGCGTCGGAGAGCAGATCCGCCCGCCGCGGCAGGTCGACCATCTCGATCTCCGCGCCCGACAGGTCGATCGTGGACGGGCACACCCGCAGTCCCTCGACGTCCGGACAGTCCTGCAGCACATCGGCGATCGCCGCCTGGCCCACGACGACGTCGTAGGACGACGGTGTGCCCACCGGATGATCGATGCCCAGAGCACTGGAGGCGTTGCCCTGGGCGTCCGCGTCGACCACCACCACCCGCAGGCCGCCCAGCGCCAGGGCCGCCGCCAGATTGACCACGGTCGTGGTCTTCCCGACGCCGCCCTTCTGGTTGGCCACCGTCACGACCACCGGTGAGGACGGGCGCCCGAACCGGGCCCGCTCCAACGCCGCGCGCTCGGCCGCATTGCGCTCGAGCTCGGCCGACAACGGCGTGTCGCCCGTCTGCAGATCTGCCACGTCCCCACCTCTCCTGAACCGGAACCAGTGTACGTGGCGGCCCCAACTGGGAGCCGATCCCGGGACCGCCGTCAGGCGCGCCGGCACACCACGACGAACGTCGACTCGTCCTCCATCGGACTGGGCACCTCATGCACCTCCGCGACCAGGTGATGCCGCGTGAGCTCCATCTGCGCGTCCACGACCTCCGCGGCGGCCCGCCGCCCCTTGAGCGCCACCAGCGAACCGCCCGGAGCGATCAGGCGCGTCGTCATGCGCACCAACTTCGTCATGTTCGCCACCGCCCGCGACGTCACCGCGTCCGCGCGCAGCTTCCCCCGCAACTCCTCGGCCCGGGCGCGCACGATCTGCACGTTGTCCAGCCCCAGGGCGTCCACGACATCCGCCAACCACTCGCAGCGTCGCTCCATCGGCTCCGCCAGCGTCACCGACAACGCCGGTCGACAGGCGGCAATGACGATACCCGGAAAACCTGCTCCAGAACCGATGTCAAGAATCTCACCTCGGCGAGGAAGGAAGTCGAGGACGGCGGCGGAGTTCACCAGATGCCGGGACCACAGCCGGGGAACCTCGTGGGGTCCGATCACCCCGCGGATCTCGCCCTCCTCGCGGAGCATCCGGGCGAACTCCTCCACCGCGGGCAGCCCCATGCCGAACAGGGCGCGCGCCGCCTCGTCGGGGCGCTCCTCAGGCTCCGCCGCGTCGACGCTCACTCGGCGCCGTCCTCCGGCGTGCCGTCGCCCTCGTCTGGCTCGTCGACCTCGGACGTCGCGGCCCCCTCCGACGCCGGCCGGATGACCACGAAGCGATGGGGCTCCACGCCCTCCGACTCCGACACCAGCCCCTCCGCGGCGACGACGTCGTGGCAGACCTTCCGCTCGAAGGGATTCATCGGCTCGAGCCTCTGCGGCTCGCCCGTGGCGCGCAGCCGGGTGATCGCCTCCTCGGTGATCGAGCGCAGCTCGGCGCGGCGCGCCCGGCGGAAGCCCGCGACGTCCAGCATCAGCCGCGACCGCTCCCCGGTCTCGGTCTGCACGGCCAGGCGGGTCAGTTCCTGCAGCGCATCCAGCACCTCCCCGTCCTCGCCGACCAGGCGCTGCAGCGCCTCCGGCTCCTCCGCGACGATCTCCACCGAGGCCCGTCCGTTGTCGACATCGATCTCGATGTCGCCATCCAGATCGGCGATGTCCAGCAGCTCCTCCAAGTAGTCCGCCGCCAGCTCGCCCTCCTCCTCCAGCTGGGAGAGCCGGTCCTTCGAAGGTGTCTCACTCATGGTCGGTGTCCTCGTGTCCATATCCGTGTCCCTGTCCTGCGCCGAACTCATCGGCCCGACTTCTTCTTGTTGTCGCGCCGCTGACGGCGCCGCTCCGCCCGACGGCGCTCGATCTCCTCGTCGCTGAGCTGCGTGGGGGGCTTCGAGCCCGCCTTGCGCGCCGCACGCGCCTCCTGGCGGAGACGCTCCTCCTCCGCCTGCTCGGCGGCCAGGCGCCGCTGCTCGTGAGACTGCTTGCGCGGCTGCTGGCGGCGCACCTGCTGCTGCGCCTGGCGATCCTGGACCTTCTCCGTCGCCCGCTTGACGCCGCGCATCCACTGCTCGTCGGGCAACGTCGTCCACTCCTGGAGCGAGAGGTTGCGGTACACGGCCACCTTCGACCCCGTCGACATCTCCTCGGGGAAGTCCGCGCTCACCCGCTGCCCGCGGGCGCGTTTCTGCGCCTCGGCGAGAGTCTCCGCGTTGAGGGCCTCCACGGCCGCCTCTCGCTCATCGGACGATCCCGCCGCGCCCTCCGCCTCCGCGCGCCTCGCGTCGTAATCCGCGAAGAACGGCTTCGCCCACTCCTTGTAGTGCGCTTCGCGCTTGTCCAGGAGCTCCTGGTAGGCGGGCGAGCTCGGCGTCGGCATGTACTTCACGGTCCAGATCTGCTGCCCCCACGACCAGAACGTCGTCGTCACCATGTAGACCAGCAGGCCCATCTGGAAGACCGCGCCGGTGAAGATGTACATCAGCGGCATCATGTACATCATGGTCTTCTGCGAGCGGACCATCGGGTTGTTCGGGTCCTGCTGAGCCGCCATGTTCTTCGTCATCGACAGGCGGATCGAGAGGAACTGGACCACCACCATGATGATGATCATGACGACGAAGGCGACCGTGCCCATCGTCCCATTGCCGCCGGTGGAGATCGTGTGCGACAGGGGCACCCCCAGCACCGTGGAGGCGTCGATCTCCTGGGCGATCGCCTTCGTGATCGGCCCCAACGCGTCGTAGTGGGTGCCGCCGACCGTGTAGGTGCCCTCCATCAGCGGCTTCACCGCGAAGATCGCGCGGTACAGCGCGAAGAGGATCGGCATCTGGACCAACAGCGGCAGACACGAGGCGTAGGGGCTGGTCCCATGCTTCTTGTACAGCGCCTGCGTCTCCTCCGCCATGCG
Organism: Actinomycetes bacterium; assembly: GCA_023426345.1. GTDB lineage: Bacteria > Actinomycetota > Actinomycetes > Actinomycetales > Actinomycetaceae > Pauljensenia. The sequence continues at coordinate 51,698 of JAFAAX010000151.1, read as the reverse complement.
CTGGCGCGAGACCTGGTCGGTCTTCCCCTTGTACTTCGCCTGGATCTTCTGCATCTCCGGCTGGATGACCGCCATGCCCCGGGAGGAGCGGATCTGGCGGATGAACAGCGGCAGGATGAGCGCGCGGACCAGCAGCGTGAGCAGGACGATCGACAGCACCCAGGCGATCCCCGGGCCCCCACCGAAGCCGATGAGGACCAGCAGGTCATGGATCTTCGCCCACACCCAGGCGGTGCCATAGACGAAGGGGTGGAGGATCTTCTCCCACATGGGATCTCCTTAGAGTTGCGGGACGCCGGAAGCGCCACCGGGTCGTCCGGCCGGGGCCGGGGATGCGTCTGTCGCCGGCTCGCGGCCGGGCCGTTGCGGCGCCGCCTCCATCCCCATGGGGACGGGCGCCTCCGACGCGTCGTCGTAGCCGGCCCAGTCCTCCGGCGGGATCCACGGGTCAGGCCGCCATCTGCCGCGCGGTGGCACGTGGTCCACGCCGCCCGCGCTCCACGGATTGCAGCGCAGCAACCGCCAGACGGCCAGGATCAGCCCCTTGAGGGGGCCATGGACCTCCAAGGCCTCCACCGCGTACTGCGAGCACGTCGGCGCATAGCGGCACCGCGGCGGCAGGCCCGGCGAGACCACGCGCTGGTAGAAGCGGATGGGGGCGAGGACCAGGCGCGTCACCGGGCCCGTCATCGGTCCCACCGCGCCCACGCCCGCTCCAACGCCGAGCCCAGGGACCGCCCGAGCTCCTCCGAGCTGCGTCCGACCGCCTCGTGCTGCACCCGGATGACGATCCGCGACCCGTCGGGCAGGTCCGCCACCCGCGGGCGCATGAGGTGGCGCAGCTGGCGCCTCACGCGGTTGCGGTCCGTGGCGTGGGCGATCTCCCGCTTGGGCACGACGAAACCGACGAGGCTCCCGGTGGACTCCTCGTCGGTTCGACAATGCACGACCACCATCCGGTTGCCCGCCCGCGACCCGCGACGGATCGTGGTGCGGAAGTCCTCCGGATCGGTCATGCGGTGCTCGCGCGACAGCACGTCGGGGCCGAGGGCCTGCGACCCGCTGTCAGGCGGACAGGCGGGCGCGTCCCTTGTGACGACGGTTCGCGATGATCGCGCGGCCCGCGCGGGTGCGCATGCGCAGGCGGAAGCCGTGCGTCTTGGCGCGACGACGGTTGTTCGGCTGGAAAGTCCGCTTGGTCACGACAGTTCTCCTCCACGCGAACGGGGATGACGGCCCGTTCCTTGCTCGATGGCGACCCCCCACACCGAGAGGTCCTCGCAGCAGGGAGCCCTGTCCCCGGTCTCCCGAGCACAGACAACAGACCAGCGTAGGAGCCGCCCCGCCGCTCCGTCAACGCGACCCGCACAAGTGTGAGCCGTCCCCCGGCCCCGCCGGACGCCGTCTTCCGTCCACATCTGTGGACCCGGTGGTGGACGGCTCGATCCACATCGGTGAATTCCGTCTCCACGCCGCATGCTCCACCAATTCCGAGAATTCGGCTCCTCAGTGCCGATCCCTCGGAGAGTCACATCAATGTCATTCAACGATCAGCTATCCACAGGTCTTTCCCCACGCTGTGGACAGACTTTCGAGGCAGTAATGTGGGAGGCCGACACGGTGCCCGACGGGCGGACGCATCGTGTCTCATCCCACATGTCGCGCCGCCCCAGCACTGGAGGTCGCCGTGGCCCAGAACGTCCTGTCCGAAGCCTGGACGACGGCGCTGACGTCGTTGGATTCCCTGGGGCCGGCAGCGGCGTCGTTCCTCGCCATGGCGAAGCCCCTCGGCGACATTGAGGGGACCATCCTGGTGGCGGTGCCCAACGAGTTCACCAAGGGCTACCTCGAGAACCGCGCCTCGGACGAGCTCACACGCGCCCTCTCGGAGGCGCTGCGCCGCGAGGTCCGCATCGCCGTCACCATCGACACCTCCTTGGCTCCGGATGACCCGGACGAGTCGGAGGACCAGATCGACGACGCCCCGTCGACGGCCTCCAGCGCGCCGCCTCTGCAGACTCCCCGCGATCCCGACATGTCGCGGACCCTGGACGCGGTCAACATCGACTCCACCGAGACCCATCTCAACCCGAAGTACACGTTCGACACGTTCGTGACGGGCCCCGCGAACCGCTTCGCGCACGCCGCCTCCATCGCCGTCGCCGAGGCGCCCGCCAAGGCCTACAACCCGCTGTTCATCTACGGCGACTCCGGCCTGGGCAAGACGCACCTCATGCATGCCATCGGGCACTACGCGCTCTCGCTCTACCCCCACCTGCGCGTGCGCTACGTGAACTCGGAGGAGTTCACCAACGACTTCATCAACGCCTTGCAGGACGGGCGCATCGCGGCGTTCCAGCGCCGCTACCGGGAGGTGGACATCCTCCTCATCGACGACATCCAATTCATCCAGGGCAAGGAACAGACCATGGATGAGTTCTTCCACACGTTCAACACCCTGCACAACGCGAACAAGCAGGTCGTGCTCACCTCGGACCTCCCTCCCAAGCAGCTCGACGGATTCGAGGACCGTCTGCGCTCCCGCTTCGAGGCCGGCCTGCTCGCCGACGTCCAGCCGCCGGACCTCGAGACGCGCATCGCGATCCTCCAGAAGAAGGCGGCCGCGGAGAGCCTCGAGGTCGATCCCGACGTCCTGGAGTACATCGCCTCGCGGATCTCCTCCAACATCCGCGAACTCGAGGGCTGCCTGCTCCGCGTCACCGCCTTCGCGAACCTCACCCAGCAGCGCATCGACCTCCCCCTGGCCGAGATGGTCCTCAAGGACATCATCTCCGACCCCCAGGACACGGAGATCACGGCGGCGCTCATCATGGGCCAGACGGCCCATTACTTCGACGTCACCATCGACCAGCTGTGCAGCTCCGACCGATCGCGCACCCTGGTCGAGGCCCGCCAGATCGCGATGTACCTGTGCCGCGAGCTCACCGACCTCTCGTTGCCGAAGATTGGCGCCGCGTTCGGCGGACGCGACCACACCACCGTCATGCACGCGAACAAGAAGATCAGCGAGCAGATGAACGAGAAGCGCGAGACCTTCAATCACGTCACCGAGCTGACCAACCGCATCAAGCAGAAGGCCCGCGAGTCCTGACCTCCCCGCCCCTGCACTCCCGCGCCCTCACGCCCCCACCCTCACCCCCACCCCTACCCCCGCGACTTCGGTGCCGATCCACCGCGAGTTCGGTGCTGATCCGCCGCGAGTTCGGTGCTGTCTTCCCGCGACTTCGGTGGTCGGCCTGCCAATCAACGCAACGAGACACCGTCTCACCGAACTCGCGGCGGATCGGCACCGAAGTCGACGGAGAAGAGGACCGAAGTCGCGGCGGGAGGGGGGCGGGGAGGGGGAGGGAGGGGGGCGGGGAGGGCATCGGCCGACCTGTGAATTGCCCGGTGAATTCGCGTGGACGGGTTCCGCGAATCCTGTGAATTGCAGAGCGTGAATTGTGGACGCCCTCGTCGCGCCCCGTCCCATCCACAGGCGGCGGGGACGTGTCCACCGTGCCAACCACCGCCCGTCCACATCGCAATTCGGCGTCCCACCAGCGACGACCCTCCGAATTCACACTGTCCACATCCCCGATGACGACGACGAATGAAGAATTCATTGAGAATTCCTGTGAACCTCCATCACGCCGCCTGCCCGCTCGGCAGGGACGCGCCCCGAAGAGCCGTCCCCCGTCCGGCTCGCCGACCCCCACCCCCGTCGCCGTCGCGTACAGTAAGGAGGCGCGACTAGTCCGTACTGTCTGTGGCCCTGGAGGGGATCGGCATGCTGTTCACCGTCGACCGTGACGTTCTCGCTGAGGCCGTGTCGTGGACCGCGCGCACGCTCCCGGTCCGCCCCGCCAGCCCGATCCTGGCCGGCGTGCGCATCCAGGCCCACGACCAGGCGCTCACGCTGTCCTCCTTCGACTACGAGGTCTCCGCCACCGTCGAGATCCCCGCGACGGTCGACGACCCCGGCGAGGTCCTGGTCTCCGGCAAGCTTCTCGCGGAGATCTCGAAGTCACTGCCCGCCAAGCCCGTGCGCGTGGAGCTGGAGGGACAGAAGGCGAACCTCACGTGCGGCTCCTCCCATTTCGCCCTGGCGGTCATGCCGCTCGACGAGTACCCGCTGCTGCCGGCCCACCCGCAGGCGCGGGGGACCGTGGACGCCCAGGTCCTCGCCCAGGCGATCGGACAGGTCTCAGTGGCGGCCTCGCGCGACGACACGCTTCCGCTGCTGACGGGCGTGCGCGTGGAGATCGAGGGCGAGCACATGACGCTGCTGGCCACCGACCGGTACCGCCTGGCGATGCGCGAACTGTCGTGGGATCCGGCGAACCCCCAGGACGAGGAGACGGCGCTCGTCAAGGCCCGCATCCTCACCGATGTCGCGAAGTCGATGACGGGCGGCGCCTCGGTCGAGCTGGGCCTGTCCCGCGAGTCCCAGCCGGGGGCGTCCTCGTTGATCGGATTCTCCGCGGGCGGTCGGCGCACGACGTCGACGCTGATGGACGGCGACTACCCGCCGGTGCGGCGGCTCTTCCCGGAGACCACGTCCATCCAGGCGGTGTGCGAGCGCCACGTCCTGCTGGAGGCCGTCCGGCGCGTCTCGCTGGTGGCCGAGCGCAAGACCTCCGTGCGGATGGCGTTCTCCGAGGGCCAGGTGGTGCTCGAGGCCGGCCAGGGCGACAACGCCCAGGCGTCGGAGGCCATCGAATCGCAGCTGGACGGCGAACCCATCGCGACCGCGTTCAATCCGCAGTTCCTCATGGACGGGCTGTCCGTCGTCGACACGGACTACGTGCGCTTCGGCTTCACCCACCCCTCGAAGCCGGCGGTCCTCACCGGGCAGACCGCTGCCGACGGCGGGCCGGTCGACTACTTCCGCTACCTGCTGATGCCGATCCGCTTCGGGATCTGAGGGACCCGTCGCGTGCGCGTGTCCCACGTGTCACTGGACGACTTCCGCTCCTACCGCCACGCGGTCGTCGAACTCCCCGCGGGCGCGACCGTCCTGGTGGGACCCAACGGCCAGGGGAAGACGAATCTGGTCGAGGCGATCGCCTACTTCTCGGCGTTCTCCTCCCACCGCGTGGCGGCCGACGGGGCGCTGGTGCGCGTGGACCGCGACGTCGCGCCGGAGCAGGCGCCCGGAGGGGCCGTGGTCCGCGTCAAACTGGTGACGGGGGAGCGCGCCGGTTCCGGCGACTCGGGGAGCTCCGGGGACGAGGGCGGCCCCGTGGCCGGGTCCGGCGGGCGACGCGCGGAGGCCGGGGCCTCCGGGGCGCCGCGCGAACAGGTCCTCGAACTCGAGATCGTGCGGGGCCGCGCGAACCGCGCGCGCCTGAACCGCACGACCGTGCGTCCCCGCGACATCGTCGGCATGGTTCGCACCGTCGTCTTCGCTCCGGAGGACATCCAGCTGATCCGGGGCGAGCCGCAGGCCAGGCGCCGATTCTTGGACGACCTGGCGGTCCAGCTGCGCCCGACCCTGTCCGTGGACCGCGCCGAGTTCGAGCGGGTGGCCCGCCAGCGCGGCGCCCTCATGCGCCAGGCGTCCGCGCAGATCCGGCGCGGACGCGCACCCGACCTGTCGACCCTGGACGTGTGGGATCAGCAATTCGCTCGGCTCTCCGCCCGGATGACGGCGGCGCGCGCGGAGCTGGTCGGGCTCCTCGCACGGCCTGCCGCTGAGGCCTACCTGCGGGTGTCGGACTCCCCGAAGGCGCTGGCCCTGCGGCTGGACGCCTCGGTGGACCACGCGGATGCGGCCGGGGCGGACGCGGATCCGCAGGACCTCGAGGCGCAGACGGAGAGGATGCTCCGGGTCCTCGCCGGGCACCGCGAACGGGAGGTCGAACGCGGCGTCAACCTGGTGGGGGCCCATCGCGACGACCTCGAGGTCATGCTCGGCGGCATGCCGGTGAAGGGATACGCCAGCCACGGCGAGACCTGGTCCGCGGCTCTGGCGGCGCGCCTCGGCGCGTTCGCGGTCCTGGAGGACCAGGGGGAGGAGCCGATCCTCATCCTCGACGACGTCTTCTCCGAGCTGGACAGCGGCCGGCGCCGGGGTCTGGCGCAGATGGTGGCGGGGGCCGATCAGGTGCTGGTGACGGCTGCCGTCGCCGAAGACGTGCCGGAGGCCCTCCGTGGGAGCAGACTGGATGTGCGCTTCGACCCCGAACGGGGATCGGTGGTGAGTCCTGCTCCCGCCGGCGGGGCCGAGGCGTTGGGGGAGGTGGACGATGGCTCCTGAGGAGGATCCGCGCGGCGCGGAGCCCGCGGTGGAGGAACCGACGAACGAGGAGCTCCGCGCCGTGGCCGATGTCGCTCTGCAGCGCATGCGGGAGGCCCGGGCGGGCCTGCCCTGGCGCCGGTCCGCACGCGCGCCGCGGGCAGGGGTGCGGGAGGCGGTGGAGGAGCCGGCGTCCCGGGCGGCGACGCGCTGGAGGAAGGCCCCGGGGATGGCGGCGTCGCGCACGCGGTGGAACGAGCCGGCGGCCGTGGGCGTCCTCATCGACCGCGTCGGCCACCAGCGCGGGTGGGACGGTCCCGCGGCCATGGGGTCGGTGATGGTGAAGTGGCCGGTGATCGTCGGCGTCGACGTCTCCGAGCACTGCCACGTCGAGACCTTCGAGGACCATCGGCTCATCGTGCGGTGCTCGTCGACGGCCTGGGCGAAGCAACTGCAGCTGCTCCTGCCCCATATCGAGCGCCGGATCGACGAGGAGGTGGGCCCCGGCGTGGTCACGCAGGTCATCGTCCGGGGGCCGGCGGCGCCCTCGTGGAGGAAGGGCCGTTTCGTCGTCGAGGGCCGGGGGCCGCGCGACACATACGCGTGAAGCAGGCGAGTCGGGGGCGTGGATCTGGTCACAGGATGATGTCCGCAGGTCAGCGTCCATTCTCGGGAATGCGGGGGTGCGTCGGAGCCTCCGGTGTCCGGGCCCGTTCTTGCTAGAATGGGACCCAGAGTTTTCACTGACGGGATGCGGATTGACCGCCCCGTCCGAGGGTCCGGCGTCGCTCACGTCCGGGTCCCGCGCGCCCGGTGCGCGCTTGACGAGGGGAGCCAGTGGGTGGCTGAGACGACAGGGGCGACCAGGCACGATCCGGAGGACAGCTACGGCGCCTCCGACATCACCGTCCTGGAGGGCCTGGAGGCCGTGCGCAAGCGGCCCGGCATGTACATCGGGTCGACGGGGGAGCGGGGCCTGCACCACCTGGTCTACGAGGTCGTCGACAACTCCGTCGACGAGGCGCTGGCCGGATACGCCACGCACATCGAGGTGACCCTCCAGGCCGACGGCGGTCTGCGCGTCGTCGACGACGGGCGGGGCATCCCCGTCGACGAGCACCCGACCGAGCACCGGCCCACCGTCGAGGTCGTCATGACCATCCTCCACGCCGGTGGGAAGTTCGGCGGCGGCGGCTACGCCGTGTCCGGGGGCCTGCACGGCGTCGGCATCTCCGTGGTCAACGCCCTGTCGACGCGCGTCGACACCGAGGTGCGCCGTCAGGGGCACGTGTGGCGGATGTCCTTCGCCAACGGCGGGCAGCCCATCACGCCGCTCGTGCGCGGCGAGGAGACGGAGGAGACCGGCACCACCCAGACGTTCTACCCCGATCCGGAGATCTTCGAGACCGTCGAGTTCAACTTCGAGACGCTGCGCCAGCGCTTCCAGCAGTACGCCTTCCTCAACAAGGGACTGCGGATCACGTTGACCGACGAGCGTCCGGGCGTCCAGGACGAGGGCGACGAGATCACCGGCGACGCCGAGGGCACCGCGGACGATCCGGTGCCGGGCTTCCGTCGCGTGTCCTACATGTACGAGCACGGCCTGCGCGACTACGTCGAGTTCCTCGACTCGACGAAGAAGACCGAGGTCATCAATTCCGACATCATCGACTTCGAGACGGAGAACGCCGAGGGCACGATGTCGGTCGAGATCGCGATGCAGTGGACGACGGCCTACACGGCGTCCGTCCACGCGTTCGCGAACACGATCAACACCACCGAGGGCGGCACGCATGAGGAGGGTTTCCGCACGGCGCTGACCACGGTCCTCAACCGCTACGCCCGCGACAAGGGGATGCTCAAGGACAAGGACGACAACCTGTCGGGCGACGACGTGCGCGAGGGCCTCACGGCCGTCATCTCGATCAAGCTGACGGAGCCCCAGTTCGAGGGGCAGACCAAGACGAAGCTGGGCAACACGGAGGCGAAGACCTTCGTCCAGTCCCAGGTCTACCAGCAGCTGGGCGACTGGCTGGACGCCCACCCCGCCGACGCGCGGGCGATCGTCAACAAGGGGACGCAGGCCCAGCTGGCCCGCGTGGCGGCGCGCAAGGCCCGCGAGGCGACGCGCCGCAAGAGCGCGTTGGACACCGTGTCGATGCCGACGAAGCTGCGCGACTGCAGCTCCCGCGACGCGTCCGTCTGCGAGATCTTCATCGTCGAGGGCGATTCCGCGGGCGGCTCGGCCGTGCAGGGCCGCGACCCCGAGCATCAGGCGATCCTGCCGTTGCGCGGGAAGATCCTCAACGTCGAGAAGGCGCGGCTGGACCGGGCGCTCAACTCCGACACGATCATGGCCCTGATCTCGGCGTTGGGCACCGGCATCGGCGAGGAGTTCGACCTGGAGAAGCTGCGCTACGACAAGATCATCCTGATGGCGGACGCCGACGTCGACGGCCAGCACATCGCGACGCTGCTGCTCACCTTCCTCTACCGGTACATGACTCCGCTCATCGAGCAGGGCCACGTCTACCTGGCGACGCCGCCGCTCTACCGGATCAAGTGGTCCAACGCCTCCCACCAGTTCGCGTACTCCGACAAGGAGCGCGACAAGCTGCTGGGCGCCGGCGCCGAGGAGGGGCACCGCCTGCCCAAGGAGGGCCCGATCCAGCGGTACAAGGGCCTGGGCGAGATGAACGACCAGGAGCTGTGGGAGACCACCATGGATCCCGGCCACCGCATCCTCAAGCAGATCGAGGTGGGGGAGGCGGCCGCGGCCGACGAGATCTTCAGCATGCTGATGGGCGACGACGTCGAGTCCCGCCGTGCCTTCATCCAGCGCAACGCCCAGGACGCCCGCTTCATCGACGCCTGAGCGCCGGGACACGGAGGAGAACAACGTGAGTGACACGAACGAACCGGTCGACCCCTCCACGGGCGCGACGGTGGATGATGCCGCGACCCAGCCGGAGGGGACGCCCTCGTTGATGCCCGCGGGGCGCGTCGACCAGGTGGACCTGGAACTGGAGATGCAGCGGTCCTACCTGGACTACGCGATGTCGGTCATCGTCAGCCGCGCCCTGCCGGACGTGCGCGACGGGCTCAAGCCCGTCCACCGCCGCATCCTCTACGCGATGTACGACGGCGGGTACCGCCCCAGCGCGGGCTTCTACAAGTGCATGCGCGTCGTCGGCGACGTGCTGGCGCACTACCACCCCCACGGCGACGCCTCGGTGTACGACGCCCTGGCGCGCCTGGTCCAGCCGTGGTCGATGCGCTACCCGCTGGTCGCCGGCCAGGGGAACTTCGGCTCGCCCGGCAACCTGGGGCCCGCCGCGCCCCGCTACACCGAATGCAAGATGGCGCCGATGGCCATGGAGATGGTCCGCGACATCGACGAGGACACCGTCGACTTCGAGCCGAACTACGACGGCCGCGCCCAGGAGCCGACCGTCCTCCCGTCGCGTTTCCCGAATCTGCTGGTCAACGGGTCGGAGGGGATCGCGGTCGGCATGGCCACCCGCATCCCCCCGCACAACCTGCGCGAGGTCGCCGACGGCGTGCAGTGGGCGCTCGACCATCCCGACGCCACACGCGAGGAGCTCCTCGCGGCGCTGATGCAGCGCATCAAGGGCCCGGACTTCCCCACGGCCGCCACGATCATGGGGCGCCGGGGCATTGAGGACGCCTACCGGACGGGCCGCGGGTCGATCATCCAGCGCGCCGTCGTCGACGTCGAGGAGATCCACGGCCGCAACTGCCTGGTGGTCAAGGAGCTGCCCTACCAGGTCAACCCCGACAACCTGGTCGCGAAGATCGCGGACCTGGTCAAGGCCGGCCAGATCCAGGGCATCGCGGACATGCGCGACGAGTCCTCGGGCCGCCACGGCCAGCGCCTCGTCATCGTCCTCAAGCGCGACGCCGTGCCGAAGGTCGTCCTCAACAACCTCTACAAGCGCACGCAGCTGCAGGACTCGTTCCCGGCGAACATGCTGGCGCTCGTCGACGGCGTGCCGCGCACGCTCAGCCTGGACGGGTTCGTCCGCTACTGGGTCCGACATCAGCTGGAGGTCATCCGCCGGCGCACGGAGTTCCGCCTGACCAAGGCGCGCGAGCGCCTCCACATCCTGGACGGCTACCTCAGGGCCCTGGAGAACCTCGACGCCGTCATCGCCTTGATCCGCGCGTCGGCCACCGCGGACGACGCCCGGACGGGCCTGATGGAGCTCCTCGCCATCGACGAGGTCCAGGCCGACGCGATCCTGGCCCTCCAGTTGCGCCGCCTGGCCGCCCTGGAGCGCCAGAAGATCCTCGACGAGGACGCCCAGCTGCGCGCGCGGGTCGCGGACCTCGAGGACATCCTGGCCACGCCGGCCCGCCAACGGGCGATCATCTCCCAGGAGCTCAGCGAGGTCGTCTCCCGCTACGGCGACGAGCGCCGCACGCGCATCCTGCCCTACGGCGGCGAGATGGCGATCGAGGACCTCATCCCCCAGGAGGACGTGGTCGTCACCATCACCCGCGACGGCTACGCGAAGCGCACACGGACGGACCAGTACCGCTCCCAGCGGCGCGGCGGCAAGGGCGTGCGCGGCACGCAGCTGCGCGGAGGCGACGTGGTCGAGCACTTCTTCGTCACCACCACCCACCACACGCTGCTGTTCTTCACGAACCTCGGGCGCGTCTACAAGGCGCGCGCCTACGAGATCCCCGAGGGCGGCCGCGACGCCAAGGGCCAGCACGTCGCGAACCTCCTGGCCTTCCAGCCCGATGAGACGATCGCACAGGTCCTCGCCATCGAGGACTTCCAGCAGGGCGACTACCTGCTGCTGGCCACCCGGTCGGGCCTGGTGAAGAAGACGCGCCTGTCGGAGTACGACACGAACCGCACGGGCGGCCTGATCGCGGTCAACCTCCGCGAGGACGAGCACGGCGAGCCGGACCAGCTGGTGTCCGCCCAGATCGTCAACGCCTCCGACGACGTCATCCTGGTGTCGCGCGACGGCCAGGCCGTGCGCTTCACCGCCTCCGACGAGCAGCTGCGCCCGATGGGGCGGGGGACCTCGGGCGTGCGCGGCATGAAGTTCCGCGGCGACGACCACCTGCTCTCGCTCGAAGTGGTGCGCCCCGGCACGGACCTGCTCATCGTCACCGAGGGCGGGTACGCCAAGCGCACCCCCGTCGAGGAGTACCCGACGAAGGGCCGGGCGACGCTCGGCGTGCGCGTGGGCAAACTGGTCGAGGAGCGCGGCGCGTTGGTGGGGGCCCTGGTGGTCGCCCCCGACGAGGACGTCATGGTCATCACCGAGTCCGGCAAGCTCGTCCAGGTCAGCGCCTCGGACGTCCGCGAGACGGGACGCAACACGATGGGCGTGATCTTCGCGCGCCCCGACGCCCAGGACCGCATCATCGCGATCACCCCGAACCCGGAGCGCGACCTGCCCGACGACCAGACCGAGGACCTGCCCGGGGACTCCGGGCCGGCCGAGCCCGCGGATCGACCCGACGACCTGCCCGGGGACCAGACCGCGGATGCCGACCCGGCCCAGCCGGGCGGGTCGCCCTCGTCCCCCGATCTCGAGACGGATGACGGGGAAGCGGCCGACACGGTAGCGTCTGGGGAGGACCGCGCACAGGAGGGTGACCAATGAGCGATCGCACCGAGGTGGGGACGGATCCCGAGTCCGGGGCCCTGCGACGCGTCGACCTGGCGGTGGCGCGCGTCGACGCCTGGTCCGTGATGAAGGTGAGCTTCCTGCTGTCGGTGGCCCTGGGGATCGCGACGGTGATCGCCGCGTTCGTCCTGTGGACGATGCTCGACGGGATGCACGTCTTCGGCGACCTGGAGAAGTTCCTCGAATCGCTGTCGGCCGACCGTTTCCTCGCGCTGCTCGACTACGTGCGCCTGCCGAAGGTGATGTCCTACGCGACCATCATCGCGGTGGTCAACGTCGTCCTGCTCACCGCGATCTCCACTCTGGGCGCGCTGCTGTACAACGTGGTGGCCGCCCTGGTGGGCGGGGTGCGGGTCTCCCTGATGGACGAGTGAGCGCGGGGAGAGCGAGTGCGCGACGTCACCGGCGGCGGTTTGTCCGTCGGCGCGCCGCTCGGGTAGCATGGCCCGGTGCCCGATAGGGCGCGGGAGGGCCTATAGCTCAGTAGGTTAGAGCGCAGTCCTGATAAGACTGAGGTCGGTGGTTCGAGCCCACCTAGGCCCACGACGGGGAACGCCGAGCAGGCTCTCGCTCCCCGATGTTGACGAAGCTGTGACAGGAGCTGTCCGCCCAGGAGGTCGACGCCATGAGGAAGTGGATGACGGCCCTAGCCGCAGTCGGATGCGCCGTCCTGGTTGGGCTCGCGGTCCGCCAGGTGGCCGAGGACCTCTCCGACTCCGACCGGCTCTGGCGCACCGTCACCGACGCCCCCGACTAGGCGGGCGAGCAAGCGGGCATTCACAGCCGGAGCCCCACGCTGTCCCTCCGCCGACTTCGGTTCCCTTCTCCGTCGAGTTCGGTTCCCTCGCTCGTCTCCATCGACGAGGGCGCCCGCCTGGCGTGGTCAGTCGGACGGGCGTCCTCGTCAATGCGCGGTGGCGCGGATGCGTGGACCCGGGAGGGAGAACGCGGGTGCTATTGGCGCGTCCAGGTGGACCATGGGGCGCCGGTGGGTTCCTGGTTGCGGGTCCACCACTGGGCGATGTAGCGGGTGCCGTCGTGGTCGACGAGGTCGCCCGTGGTGAAGACCCGGCTCGGTGTCCATATGGCGGTGCCGTCGGGGGTGTTGGCGATTTCCTGCCAGGCGCCCCAGGGGGTGGATCCGGGGGTCTCGTTTTGGGTCCACCACAGGGCCTTCCAGGTGGAGTCTTGGTGCGTCACCTGGTCCCCGGCGGTGTAGGTGGCGGTTGCGTCCCAAGCCGGCGGAAGCTCCGGGTCGGGCGTGTCGGGTGGTAGTGCCAAGCCATAGTAGAGACGCGGCGCCCCGTCCAGGGTGACGGTGACCGTCCCCCCATGGTTGGGGAGGACCGTCTCGCGACCCAGGCAGTCGACCTCCGTGACGTCCCCGGTGGCCGGCAGTTCGACCGCGGTCTTGGTCGGCCACTCGTCGACCCAGGGCTCCTTCGAGGGGTAGAACCCGGTCCCGTCGTCGTAGTCCGCGTGGTCGGCCTGAAGGACATCGCCATCGGCGCGCGACCAGAGGACCTGGACCTGGCCACGCCCCGTGTCGAAGACCAGGGCGTGGCCTGCGGCGGAGTCGGGCCCGGGTTGGTACTCGCGGACGAACACCGCGTCACCCAGGTGCTCGGCAGCCGTCGCGTACGCGATCGCGGAGGGCTTCAAGGAGCCGTCGACGCGGACCAGTCCGAAGGAGAACTCTTTGTCCTCGGGCTTGATGCCGTCGATGTTCCACCACACGCCGTCGCTCATCTGGTACCAGTAGAACGAGTTGACGCCATCGCGGTAGGCCAGGGCGATGGTGAGCAGCGCGTTCTCGGCGGCGTTGCGGATACCGTCGGTCCACCAGTGGTTCTCGTAGGTGACGGAGTAGGTCTCCGTGATGAGGAGCTCGTGATGGGTGCCGTGCTGCGCGTCCAGGTTCGCGATCGTCTCCTGGATCTTGAGGACACTGCCCTCATTGTTCCAGTAGGAGCCGTCGGACCCGGTTCCCCAGGTGTCCGGCGCGGGCGCCCAGTCTGCCGTGAAGTTCCCGCGTCCGGTGTGCAGGGCGACGGCCGCGGTGGCCTTCCAGGCCGCTCCGTCGTCGACCTCCGCCAGTTTCTCCAGCCACACGTAGTCCGGGCCGGCCAGCCCCATGACGCACAGCTCGGTGGAGGCACCGGCGTCGAGCAGGTACTGGTGCATGGGGAGCAGGACGTCACGTGCGTACTCCTCGGCGGTGAAGCCGGTGAGGACCCCGCCCTTCATGTTCCACTCGTTGGACAACTCGAAGTAGGGGGCGCCGCTGTCCAGGCACGCCTGCGTGTACTCGGTGAACAGCTTGTCACGGGCGGCCTGGTCGATTTCGCCCTCTGGGTACTCTCCGCCGATGCGTACCTGGCCGCGGGTGGGGCCGCGGTGGAAGATCCCCTGGATTCCGGCAGCCTCGCGCTCCTCGGTCTCCATCTGCTGGTATTGACGCAGATGACGGACTCCCATGCGCTTGCACAGCTTGATCCAGTCGGTCCGCCCGACCCCGTAGCCGGCGCCGGCGCCCATGAAGATCGCGGCCAGACCGAACTTCGAGACGTCTGCGCCCACGGGGTTCTCCCAGGGCGGGAGCACGCTCAACGTCAGTCGGGCGGTCGCGACGTCCCCGGTGGTCGAGGTCGCGGTGGCGTCCAGGAAGTAGCTGCCGCGGGGGACTGGTCCGTTGGAGGAGCCCGACAACGTCCCGATCCCGCTGAGCCCGGGCATGAGTTGCTGACCCTGTCCGACCACGGTCCCGTCGAAGTCGCGGAGCACCCAGTCGACGGTGACGTCGGCGGCCGCCGCCTGGTTGGTGACGGTGAGGTCGAAGGCCAGCGTTGCGGACTCCGCCTCCCACAGGTGGAAGGGCTTCTCCGTGGTGGCGCCGATGACGAGCGACGAGGTGCTCAGCTGGGCGCCCGCCGCCTCCGAGCGGATCGTCCCGATGACGCCCATGTAGACCATCGTGTAGTGCGTGTCGTCGACGGCCACCGCCGGCTGGTGGAAGTTCCAGTCGCCGACCCAGGAGGCGTTGTTCTTCACAGTGAGTTCGTGGCAGAACACGCCACCGGCCAGCGGAGTCGAGTACACGGTGCCCAGCGGCACCTGGAACGGGACGCCGCCGCGAGGATCCGTGTCCCAGGCGCCGACGGGGATGGCCTTCTTGAGCTTGTTCGCCTCGAACGGGACGTAACTGCGGGTGATTTGCGTGTAGCCCGCAGCATTCGCAAAGGTGTCCGGCGTCGTGAGGTCGACGTCCAGGCGGAACGCGCCGCCGTCGCCGACCGTCAGAATGCCGTGGCACGCATACGAAGAGATGTCGATGGTCGCGTCCGTCGTCTTCACGGTGAATGGGATGTCCAGGGCCGGTCGCCCGTCGACCTCCACCAACGTCGGGACGCCGGGCACGCCGCTGATCTTGCCGGTGATGTAGATCTTGTGGATCTTGAGGCGATCAGTGTTGGTGTCGTCGCGGAGGTGGAACACGCCGTCGTCACCGAAGACCACCCGGATGCCCTGGGCCTCCAGGACAGGTCCGACGATCGCTCGGGGTCCGATGTCCGCGGCGACCGCGGCGAAGGACTGCGAACGGAACCCGCCCAGCGCGGTGACGGCGGTGAGCAGCCCCGCTCCGGCAAGGAAGCTGCGTCTGCTGATGTCCATGGTCATGGGTGGTGCCTTTCACTGGTGACAAGATCGTGCATTGACGAGGACGACCTGCGCGGATCTCATGACTCCTGCTCATTGACGAGGGCGTCCTCCTCGAGCGCCGCGTCCTTCGGCGCCAGGGCCGCTGCTCCGGTGAGAAATGTGCGTCTGTTGATCTACATCCCCATGGGTGGTGTCCTTCTTCGCATCGTTGTCGAGGTGGGAGAGGTCGTCGGGCCGGGGCGTCGACGTCTTGTGGGCGAAGAGATGTGCGGAGGGGCCCGCCAGTCCATCCCTCATGCTCTTCGAGTTGAGTATGCATCGCCACTGATCGACATCGGTAGTGGTCAGAGGCATGTACAACCATGTGCTCTAGAATCTACTTGAGTAGACCATGAATTGGCAAGGCCGCTTGTGAGGATGGACGTCCCTCGTTTACTGTGCCGACAAGTCCCCCGAGAGGAGCAGTCCCATGAGTTCCCGCATCGATGCCGACCTGGTGGTGGTCGGAGGTGGTCTGGGAGGCGTCGCCGCCGCTCTGACTGCTGCCCGACTGGGACGCCGTGTCGTCCTCACCGAGGCCGACCCCTGGTTGGGCGGGCAACTGAGCGTCCAGGGGGTGCCACCCGACGAGTACCCGTGGGTGGAGGACGTGGCGACCTCGGCCAGCTATGCGGAACTGCGGATGAGGATCCGGGACCACTACCGGCGCCTGTACCCACTGACGGACCACGCCCGTGAGGACCCGCACCTGAATCCCGGCGGCGGTGACGTCTCGAGGATCTGTCACGAACCTCGTGTTGGGGCATTGGTGCTGGAGGAGATGGTCTCTCCCCTGCTGGCCTCGGGCAACCTGGTCTGGCTGCGCGAGTTCCAGCCGGTCGCCGTGCACCGGGAGGGGGAGCACATCGAGCGGGTGACCGTGCGTGGGTGCGGCGGCAGCACCAGACGTGGCGCTCCTGGGACCGGCGCCGAGGTCGACCTGTGTGCTCCCCTGTTCGTCGACGCGACCGAGACGGGCGACCTGCTGACCCTGGGCAATGTCGACCATGTCATCGGTGCCGAGTCCCGCGCCGAGTACGGCGAGCTCCACGCCCCAAACGGCGCCGACCCGCTGGACCAGCAGGCCATCACCTGGTGCTGCGCGCTCGAGTGGGCGCCCGGGCACACCGATCTGGTCGACCGGCCCGCCCTGTACGACCGCTTCGCGACCGCCGTCCCCGACTTCTGGCCGGGTCCGCAGCTGTCGTTCGAGGACCTGGACCCGATCTCACTGGAACCCCGGTTCCGTCCGATGCTGGCCGATGAGCACTCCCTGGACGCTGACACCTACACCGGCGACTTCTGGCACTATCGCCGGGTCCTCACCCGGAAGAACCTGCGTCCCGACTTCCCGGGCGGCGAGGTCACGCTGGTGAACTGGCCGCAGATCGACTACTGGGACAAGCCGCTCATCGGCGTCCCACCTGAGGAGCGCGCGGTGGCCGAGGATGAGGCCCGTCAGCTCACCTTGTCCTTCGTGTACTGGCTCCAGCATGAGGCTTCCCGTCACGACGGTGGGACGGGCTACCCGGAGCTGCGGTTGCGCGGGGACGTCCTGGGGACAACAGACGGCCTGGCGCGCCAGCCTTACATCCGCGAGTC
Source organism: Actinomycetes bacterium (assembly GCA_023426345.1). Classification (GTDB taxonomy): domain Bacteria; phylum Actinomycetota; class Actinomycetes; order Actinomycetales; family Actinomycetaceae; genus Pauljensenia. The sequence continues at coordinate 34,481 of JAFAAX010000151.1, read as the reverse complement.
ACGGCGGATTCGAGCGCTGCACACGATCACCGAGGGCGAGGTCGGGGTCGAGATGCGTGGCCCCCACACCGGCGCAGCCGACGTCCCTGACACCGTTGGTACCGGCTACTACCGCATCGATCTCCATCCCTCGACGTCCGGGCGCACCTACGTCGACATCGCGTGCTTCCCGTTCCAGATCCCTCTGGGCGCCCTGATTCCCCGCGACACCGTCAACCTGTTGGCCGGTGGGAAGGACATCGGAACGACCCACATCACCAACGGAGCCTTCCGCTTGCACACGGTCGAGTGGTCGATTGGGGTCGCCGTTGGTGCACTGTCCCAGGTCTGCCACGACCACGGGGTCTCCCCCATTGCCGTCCGGTCCGATCCGAACTTGTTGGGGGAACTCCAGACCCTGCTCGTCGATGACCTGGGTGTCCAGCTTGCGTGGCCCGAGGATATCCGTACGCTGTCCGAGGGCGTCACCCTCTGGTGAGTGCGGGCGGGGTCGTGGCCCACACCAGCGTCACGAGCGCTGTTCGTCTTCGTTGTTTGCCAGCTGCTTGCGGAGGGTCGAGGCCCACATGGCCATCCGCGTCTTGATCCGAGCAAGGTCGGCAGCTCCAAGTCCATAATCTGCCACCTGGTCGACGTCAAGCTGCCTCGCCCCGTCGAGCCGGTGGATGAAGTACGCCAAATCGAACCCGGTGTCTGATGTTCGTGCGAGCTCGATGAGTTGACCGTCGCTGTACCGCTCTGCTTGCCTGATGGCATCCGCATCGAGGTAGTCGCGGACCTCGCCACGCGAGTACAGAGCAGCGATCTTGTTCCCCACGGCGTCATCAATGCTCAGGACTGGTCCTACCTCGAGGCGCACGGGTGCATGGGCTCGCCAATCCACGCCGAGATCCATCTCGATGGTCAGTCCCGATGATCCAGTGACCTCCAGTTGGGCGAACCCGGCAGAACGCCGCAAGACGTCCACGACGTATCCATGTTCCTCGAGTGCCTCGACCACGGAGTCCAGTGCGGGCGAGAACCGTTCTCGTGCGGAAGCTACAGTGAACAGATCGATGTCCTGGGTTGGTCGGTCGATGAGGCCATGCTCTCGGATCGCTCCAGATCCGGCAAGAGCAAATCCATCTTGACCCAGCGCTTGTAGGGCGACGCGCGTGATTCGACGCTGCTCGCTCAGGAGGGCATCGGCCATGTCAATCCTCGCAGCTCGTGGAAGCGGCCTTCCCAGAGGGCGACGACGCTTCTGTCGAGGTTCAATCTCGGCCACAGCTCGACAAGCCTGTCGTGATTCAAGAACTGCTCTTGATCCGCCGCCGTGCCCTCTGCAAGGACCGCCTGGTACACGATCTGGGCCTGCGCATCGTTGTCCACGTCGTATGTGCGTTCACCTGGCACCCATCGGAGGCGCAGGGGAAGAGTCACGCCCCCGCGTGCCGGGCCAGACAGCTCGTCGAGCGATGAAACCGCTTCGTAGGGTTTCACATCACGGAATCGCACGTGAGATCCGGTCATACCACTCATGGAATGTCATCCTCCCTTCCCGGTTCCATCAGCCTAACGGCCGGGTCCTGTCGACAACGTGGAAGCAGGACAACGTCTACGCTCGGCCACGGCGAGCTCCAGTGTCTGCTCACAGATGATCGAGGTGTCCCGCTTGATTCGCCCGAGGGCATCCGCACCCTGGCCGACGACGTCGCGCGGTGGTGAGTGCGGACTCCCGGCGCTCCCAGTGACGAGGACGGCACCTGATGACTGACAAGCTCTATCCCCCGGTCCACCCCGGTGGGGTGCTTCTGGAAAACTTCCTGAAGCCGCTCGGCATCTCGCAGTACAGGCTGGCCCAGCGAATGGGGGTGCCAGCTCGACGCATCAATGAAGTCGTCCACGGGGCCCGACGCATCACCCCTGACATGGCGCTGCGACTGTCGCGCCGCTGGCGGATGCATGACGTCAACTGTGCCGCCCACAGGACTCCCGCACGACCAGCTCGACGGGGAACGTGGTGGACCGGGCGTGGGAGCCGGGGTGGGTGAGGACGTCCAGGGCTTCCTTCGCCATGAGGTCCAGTGGCTGACGGACCGTGGTCAGGGCCGGGGTGACATAGCCGGACTGCATGGTCCCGTCCAGCCCGACGACAGCCAGGTCGTCGGGGACGGCCACCCCCAGGTCGTGGGCGGCATTGAGGACGCCGATCGCGATGAGGTCGGAGCCCGCGAAGACCGCGGTCGGCGGTTCCTCTGAGGACAGCAGGTCCGTGGCCGCGGTGTACCCCCCGTCGCGGCTCCACTCGGTGACCACCGGGTCCAGGCGCGGGAGCCCACGTTCGCGCAGGACAGCGGCATAGGCGTTCGCCCGGTGGTCGATCTGGGTGTCCAGCAACGGGCCGCTGACATAGACGATGCGGCGGTGTCCGTGGTCGGCCAGGTGCTCGACGGCCAGACGGGCGCCCATCTCCAGATCCGCTCCGACGGTCGGCAACATGGACCCGGGGAGGGACCTGTCCACCAGGACACAGGGCCTGTCATCGGCGCCCAGCGTCCGCAGGCGTTCGTCGGTGAGCCGACAGTTGATGACGAGGAGCCCGTCGATCCCGCGGTCCAGGAGGTCTCGAATGAGGGTGTCCTCCCCCTGGGACTCACCGTGGCTGATGCCGAGCATGAGGGAGCGTCCCGAGGCGCCGGCGACCGCGTCGATCGCCTCGACGAACTCCGCGTAGTGGGGGTTCGTGATGTCACTGACGACGACGCCGATGGTGCCCGTGCTGCCCGTCTTGAGTGCGCGGGCACTGGCATTGGGACGGTAGTTGAGCTGGCGGATGGCCCGCAGCACCTTCTCCCGTGTGGCGGCAGAGACCCCGCGGGGCCCGTCGTTGACGACGTAGCTGACCACGGCGGTGGAGACGCCGGCCAGGCGCGCGACGTCGGCGCGGGTGGTGGCGCGGTCCTGGTGATCTGCCACGGTGTCCTCCGGTGTCGGGACGGTCGGCGGGCCCTCCCGTCGACGGATCGTGTCCGGCCCTGCTCGGCAGGATCGGGTGTCGAGTGTCGCGCGGTCCGGGGGAGGACGGCGGTGAACACCGCCAGGACGGACGCCCCCTTCCGCTGCTCCGACGGACCGATCGTACGCCACACCCTCCCCCACGGACCGGGACGGAACAGTTGACGTCCATAATTCTACTCCAGTAGAGTTGGTGAGTGTCGGTCCTTGAACGGAGGACCGGGCGCGCACCGTCGGCAATGGGGAGACATGAAGGGACCGGGTGGGGACGTGGGAGCAGAACTGGACAGCGTGGAGGTCGTGCACCTGCGCGCCGGGGGTGTCTCCGTGGTCCTCGAGGTGCCCACGGTCGCTGTTCCCCAGATCGTCCACTGGGGGCCGGAACTCACGGGCCTCACCGCGGACACACTAGTCACCCTCTGTCGTGCCCAGGAGCCGCCCATTCAGGATGCCGACGGCCTGGACGCCTCGACGCGCCCCGGCCTGATCCCGCTGGAGTCCGACGGGTGGTTGGGCCGCCCCGGCCTGGTCGGCCACCGCTCCGGCGGGCGCGCGTGGGCCCCGCGCCTGCGCACACGCTCGATCTCGGCGGACGTTGTCGACCTCCTCATTGACGAGGGCGCCCGCGTGGTGCGGCCCGCGAGACAGCCTGACCGAGGACCCGGGACCCAGCTGGGCGCGGGCCAGGACGTGGGATTGTCGACGGACCCGGCCCACGGGGACGCCCTCGTCAATGAGGAGGGTGAGAGCGCGCCTCCCGCGTCGCCGGTGGCTGTCGCGACCGGGGGAGCGGGGACCGTGACATTCCACCTCGTCGACGACGAGTGCGCGTTGGCCTGCGACCTCACGGTCGAGCTGCTGCCCCAGGGGCTGCTGCGCCTGCGGTCGACGGCCACGAACACGGATGCGGACACGCCGTACGAGCTGGAGGAGCTCTCCCTGGCACTGCCACTGCCGCTGACAGCCGACGAGATCCTCGACTTCCATGGCCGGTGGGGGCGCGAGCGCGACCCGCAGCGCACACCCGTGCGGGCGGGCTGCCACCTGCGCGAGGGCCGACACGGTCGCACCGGATTCGACGCCCCGGGGATGATGTTCTGCGGTCCCCGCGGGTTCACGTTCGAGCGGGGGCGCGTATGGGGGCTGCACGTCGCCCACTCGGGCGACCACCGCACATGGATCGAGCGCATGCCCACCGGCGTCCAGGTGATCGGCGGGGGAGAGCTGTTGCTACCGGGGGAGATCGTCCTGGAACCGGGCCAGTCCTACACCTCACCGTGGATCTATGCCGAGACGGCGGATGGCCTGGACGAGGCCGCGCGGATCGTCCATCGGTGGGAGCGCACGCTGCCCAGCCATCCCGGGGTGGACCGGCCCGTGGCGCTCAACGTTTGGGAAGCCGTCTACTTCGACCACGACCTGGAGACCCTCACGCGCCTGGCCGACCGGGCAGCGCAGATCGGTGTCGAGCGCTACATCGTCGACGACGGCTGGTTCCTGGGGCGCCGCGACGAGCGACGGGGCCTGGGCGACTGGGAGGTCGACCCAGACGTCTGGCCGCAGGGACTGCACCCCCTGGTTGACCACGTGCGGGGTCTGGGCATGCAGTTCGGCCTGTGGTTCGAGCCGGAGATGGTGAGTACCGACTCCAAGCTGGCCCAGGCCCATCCGGAGTGGATCCTGGCGGCCCGGACGGACGCCCTGCCCGTGGAGAAGCGGTTCCAACAGGTCCTCAACCTGTCGATCCCGGAGGCCTTCGAGCATGTCCGCACGCAGATGGATGCCCTGATCGGGGAGTACCACATCGACTACATCAAATGGGATCACAACCGAGACCTCATCGATGCCGGTGACAGACGGTACGGGGGTCGCGCGGGCGTCCACGAGCAGACGTTGGCCTGCTACCGGCTCATGGACCGCCTGCGCGCGGACCATCCCGGTCTGGAGATCGAGTCCTGCTCCTCGGGGGGCGGGCGCATCGACCTGGAGATGGTCCGACACGCGCAGCGGTTCTGGCTCTCCGATTGCATCGACCCGGTGGAGCGCCAGTCGATCCAACGGTGGTCCAGCCAGTTGGTGGCGCCCGAGCTCATGGGCACGCACGTCGCGTCCGAGCGCTCACACACGACGGGCCGGGTCGCCGACCTGGCCTACCGTGCGGCGACTGCCCTGTGGGGACACATGGGCTTCGAGGTGGACCTCCTGGCCTGCGACCAGGCCGAACTGGCCGCCCTCAGGGAGTGGGTGTCCTTCTACCGGGAGAACCGGGAGTTCCTGGTGGCCGGCGACGTCGTCCGACGCGACGTGGCAGACGGCAGCCTCTGGCTCCATGGCGTGGTCTCGCCGGAGCGCGACCATGCCCTGTACGGGATGTCCTGCGTGGCACGCTCCCCGATGTCCCCGCGCGGGTTGATGCCGCTGCCCGGACTGGAGGCCGGGCGTCGGTACCTGGTCCGTCCCCTCCTCATCGGTGGCGGCCCGCGCGGCCTGATCCTACCGACCTGGGGCCGGGGCCTTGTCATGGACGGGGGCGCCCTGGCGGCGACTGGTGTTCACACCCCGCTGATCCTGCCGGATCAGATGTTGATCATCGACGCGAAAGAGGTGACGCAATGAAGCCCGTGCACTGGTTGATCGTCCTCATCGTCCTGCTAGTCCTGTTCGGAGCCTCCAAGTTGCCCGACGTGGCCCACTCGATCGGACAGTCCGCGAAGGTCCTCAAGAAGGATCTCAAGGACCTTCAGGATGAGGGGAGCCCGACAACTCCGGCGCCAGGCCTGGGGACATCCGCATCCCCGGGCGCTGGTCGTGACCCGAACATGACCGCGTGATGCGTTGACATCACAGATTCTACTGGAGTAGAATCGTGGCCGAACCGAGGGCTCACGAAGGTCCAGGCCATGCCGACGGCGGTACGACGTCCGTCGGTGGAGGAATTCGGCCACCGGTTCGCGAAGACCCGCTCTCGCACAGTGGCATCAGCACGACATCGACACATTGCGCACGTGGATGCGTCAGCCGATCACAACGAAGGAGTTTGAACATGAGAAGCACCAGATCGCGTCTGAGTGCGGCCGCCGCCATCGCCGGCGTCGCCGCGCTGGCGCTCACCGCCTGCGGAGGCGGCGGCGATGAGTCCGGGACTTCGGGAGCGTCCGGGGATGCCGGGGGCACGGGTGGGTCCGAGGACACGGCCGCCGTTGCGCAGGCCGCCTGGGACAGCACGGAGCCCGTCACCATTTCGATCTCCGACCTGCCGGCGACCTCAAAGCCAGAGGTTCGCCAGAATTTTCTCACGGTCATCGAGGACTTCGAGAAGGAGAACCCGAACATCACCGTTGAGCCGCAGGAGGTCACCTGGGCGGCGGACACCTTCCCGACAATGCTCGCCTCCGACACGGTGCCGACCGTCATGGACATCCCCTTCACGGAGATGCAGCCGATGATCCAGCGTGGGCAAGCGGCAGATGTCACCGACTATGTCGCGCTCGACGACGCACTGGCCGAGTCCAGTGAGACGCTGGTCGACATGACACGTGGAGACGACGGGCGTCAGTACGGGATCCCGAAGGACGCCTACACGATGGCGCTCTACTACAACCGGGCTCTCTTTGACCAGGCGGGCCTGGACAAGGACAACCCGCCCCAGACATGGGATGAGGTTCGCGAGGCTGCGAAGACGATCGCTGACAAGACCGATGCCCAGGGATTCGTCTTCATGACGACCGAGAACACCGGTGGCTGGGTCTTCACGCCGATCGTCAACGGCTTCGGCGGCCGGACGGTCTCCGAGGATGGGACGACGGCCACGCTCGACGACCCGGCCGTCAAGCAGGCGCTGCAGTTCTACAACGACCTGCGGTGGGAGGACAACACAGCAGGCTCGAACTTCCTCGTCGGCTTTTCCGATGCCAACCAGATCTTCGCCTCCGGCCAGGCTGGGATGTACATCGCGCCCGGCAATCAGTACAAGAACCTGGTCACCTCACTCGGTATGAACAAGGACGACATGGGTTTGGCGCCCTTGCCGCAGGATTCCGATGGCATCGGGACACTGGCGGGCGGCACGGATGCGCTGATCAGCCCCAAGGCTGAGCCGGAACAGATCGCGGCTGCGGTCAAATGGGTGAGCTTCCAGAAGTTCCGCCAGTACACGGATCAGGATTTCGCAGTGTCTCAGGCGGAGGCTCAGGCAGCCGATGGCACTCCTGTTGGACTGCCCAACTACCCGCTGGTCAGCCAGGAGCTGTTGAACACGTGGCTGGGGTGGATTCAGGACAAGGTCGACGTCCCGCGTGAGAACTTCGCTCTGTACATTGCGTCGATGACGCCTGGAGATCCTGCAGAACTCGCGCTTGTTCCCGAGCCGCGTTTCGCCGGACAGCAGATCTACGCGCTGGAGGACACGATGATCCAGACCGTCCTCACCGAGCAGGGCTCCGACCTCGATGCCCTGATCGCGGACACTCAGAGTCAGGCGCAAGCGGCGATCGACGAGGCCAGCGCCCAGTGAGCCGCGGGTGTCCCGCTGCCGCCGGGGGCAGCGGGGCACCCCACCCCGTCAACAACACGCCAGGAGGGTGACCAGTGAGTGCACCTGCGACTGTTCCGGACGGCCGGTCGACCTTCGACCCGGTGCGAGGGGCACCGCCGCCGCGGCGACGCCGACCGTCGTTGCGTCGATGGGTCCGGATGGGCGGGTTCAGCGCCCTCGGGTTCGCGCTCCCCCTGATCGTCGTCTTCGGCCTGTTCTCCTGGTACCCGATCGTCAAGTCGCTCGTCATGAGCCTCCAGAAGACGAACTTCGTGACGGACCCGACGTTCGTCGGACTGGCGAATTTCGGCAAGGTCCTGGCGGATCCACTCCTGGGTCAGGCCATTCAGAACACCATCGAATTCACCCTGTGGTCGATCGTCATCGGCTTTCCCCTTCCCCTGATCCTCGCCGTGTTCATCGGTGAGCTCACTCGGGGCCGTACAGTCGCCTCGATCCTGGCCTATCTGCCGGCGATCATTCCTCCGGTTGTCGCCGTCCTCCTGTGGAAGCAGCTGTACAGCCCGGATCCGTCCGGTCTGTTCAACACCATCCTCGGGTGGTTCGGCGCGGCGCCGTCCGGATGGTTGAACAATGCCGACATCGTCATCCCTGCGATGGTCGTCGAGATGACGTGGGCGGGGGCAGGCACCACGGTCATTGTCTACATCTCCGCTCTGATGAGCGTGCGCACCGAGCTCTATGAGGCTGCCGAGATCGATGGGGCGACCATTCGTCAGAGGATCTGGCACGTCACACTTCCCCAGATGCGCGGGACGATGCTGCTCATGCTCCTGTTGCAGATCATCAACCTGGGTCAGCTGTTCACCGAGCCCTACATCATGACCAGCGGTGGACCCCGTAACGAATCATTGACGGTCATGCTGTTGATCTACCGGTATGCCTTCGCGGATGGCAACTACGGGAAGGCCACGGCGCTGAGCGTCCTGTTGGCCCTGGTCCTGGGTTTGCTGGCCATGGTCTACCAGTGGATCACGAGGAAGTGGAGCAAGTGATGAGCGCACCCACTCAGGCGCCCGCCGCGCCGCGCCGCACCACGAAGCGGCAGAAGACCTGGGATGCCAGCGAGCGCGGCATCATCTCCTCCCACGACCGCAAGAATTCCGGCATCCGGATCACGACGACGACCGTCGGTGTGCTCCTGTTCATTGCGCTCATCGTCGCGAGCATCGGTCCGCTCTTCTTCATGTTCAAGGCGGGGTCCTCCTCGGCTCAGGACACGATTCGCGAGCCGTTCGGGCTGTGGCCGTCGGGCTTCAGCTGGGAATACTTCGCCGAGGCCTTCTCGAGGGTGAACTTCGGGACCTACCTGCTCAACACCTTGTGGGTCTGCCTGGGCGCCTGGGTTGTCGCCATCGTCGTGTCGACGACGGCCGGATACTTCCTGGGGATCCTGCGTCCGCGTTACGCGGTGGTGCTTGAGGCTCTGGTCATGGTGACGATGCTGATCCCCTCCATCGTCTCAATGGTCGCCTTGTACTCGATGATCGTCGACTTCCCGATCCTGCACGTCAATCTGGTCAACACGTTCTGGTCCGTGTGGTTCCCGATGGGGGTCAGCTCCTTCACCGTCTTGCTGGTGACGAACTCGTTCAAGAGCATTCCGCGCGACCTGTTCGAGGCAGCAAAGCTGGATGGTGCCTCGAACCTCAGGATCTTCGTCTCGATCGTGCTCCCGATGCAAAAGCCGGTCCTCGGCGTCGTCTCCCTGCTCAACCTGGTGAGCTCCTACAAGGACTTCCTGTGGCCGATGCTGACCCTGCGGGACTCGGACATGCAGCCCCTGTCCGTCGCCCTGCCGAAGCTGGAAGGCGTCACGGCCCTGCCGACCTACATGGCTGCCCTGTTCATGGCGCTGCTCATCCCGGTCCTGATCTTCCTGGTCTTCCACAAGCAGTTCCTCAGCTCGGCCGGCGCCCAGGGCGCGGTCAAGGAATGACGATGCCCGTGCATGCGCCCGTCCCCGGGTGCCCCCGCTTCGGCGTCAACTACATCCCCTCGTCGGGGTGGCTGTACTCGTGGACCGACTGGTCGGCTGACGCCGTGCGGGCGGACCTCACGGCAATCGCGTCGCTGGGCGTCGACCATGTCCGGGCCCACTGCCTGTGGCCACTGTTCCAACCGAACCGTACGCGGGTGAGCCCCCTGATGCTGGCCCACCTGCGCGAACTGGTCGACATTGCGGGGGACCTGGGTCTGGACGTCTCCGTGTGCGTGCTCAACGGGTGGATGTCCGGGACATACTTCCGGCCCTTCTGGCAGCGCGACGGCGTCGGTGTCTTCACCGATCCCGCGACGATCCAGGCGGAGAAGGATCTGCTGACAGCGGTCGCCGAGACCTTGGGCGAGAGCCCGAATCTCCTCGGGATCGACATCGGCAACGAGCCGAACATGATGGCGTTCTTCGCCGGAAACACGGTCACCCGCCAGCAGGGCGACGCCTGGGTGCGTGACCTGCTCGACCACTGCGAGCAGGTGGCACCGGGCAGACTTCATGTGGCGGGGATCGACCACTCGCCCTGGCTCGCCGACGACTCCTGCCTGAGCCGTGAGGTCGTGGGATCCGCTGGAGCCGCCTCCGTCGTCCACTCGTGGGTGTTCTTCAGTGGTGCGCTTGAGCGCTACGGCCCCACCGGCACAGGCACGCTGCACCTCGCCCGCTACCTCACGGAGCTGGCCCGTGCGTTCGGGGACACCGCCGACCGGCCCGTGTGGGTGCAGGAGATCGGGATCTCCGACGAATGGATCGACCCCGAGGACGTGCCCGGTTTCGCCGCGACGATCCTGGAGAACACGGCGCTGGCGGACCCGTGGGGAATCACGTGGTGGTGCTCCCATGACATCGACCGTTCCCTGTCCGGATTCGACTCCTTGGAGTACGGGCTGGGCCTGTTCGACACGGACAACCACCTCAAGCCGGTGGGGCGCGCCGTGAAGGACACGGTCGAGCGGATCCGCGCCACGGGAACGCCGGCGCAGCCGGCGGCTTCCTCGTCAATGAATGCGGGCGGGGGAGTGGCGGGGGAGCGACCGATCCTGGTCCTGCCCACGGGCGTGACCCCGGACCTGGAGTTCGCGGACCGGTACTTCGAGAGGATCGCCAACGGCGAGAATCCGCGCATCATCCGGGAGACGGGGAGGAGCTGACTGTGCAGCAGCGGGAGGAGGACGCGGATCTGGTTGTCATCGGCGGCGGGCTGGCCGGGACATGTGCGGCGATCGCGGCGGCCAGGCTGGGGAGAACGGTGTCGTTGGTGACGAACCGGCCGGTGCTGGGGGGCAACTCGTCGAGTGAGGTCCGCGTGTGGGTGGTGGGAGCCACGGCTCATGGGGCCGGGCGTTTCGCCCGGGAGACCGGGATCATGGGCGAGCTGTTCCTGGAGAACCAGTACCGCAACCCCGAGGGCAACCCGGTCCTGTGGGATCGGGTGGTGCTCGACGCGGTGGAGGCAGAGCCGGGCATCCGTCTGCACCTCAACACCGATGTCCACGACGTCGCGATGGCGGAGCCTGGGGCGGACGGGCGTCCCCGAATCGCGAGCGTGTCGGGCTGGAACATGCAGACCGAGACCTGGACCGAGTTTCACGCGCCCGTGTTCGCCGACTGCACCGGCGACGGGCTGGTCGGGGCGATGGCCGGAGCAACTTTCCTGCAGGGGAAGGAGGGCCGCGACGACTTCGGCGAGGAGTGGGCGCCGGACCAGCCGGTGCGCGAGTTCCTGGGATCCTCCCTGTTCTTCTACACGCGCGACGAGGGGCACCCGGTGCGCTTCATCCCCCCGAACGGCACCATCGACATCACGCAGACCCCGATCATCCGCAACCGAGTGGTCTCCACCGGAGCGAACGGGTGCGCGTACTGGTGGATCGAATGGGGCGGGGAGATGGACCCTGTCCACGACGCCGACCGTATCCGCGATGAACTCCAGGGCGTGGTCTTCGGCATCTGGGACTACATCAAGAACTCCGGGGAATTCGACGCGGACACCCTCACCCTGGAATGGGTGGGGTCACTGGCTGGGCGACGCGAGTACCGACGCTTCTACGGGGACCATGTGCTCACGCAGAACGACGTGCTGTCCCAGCACGTGTTCGACGACGCCGTGGCGTATGGCGGGTGGTCCATCGACATGCACCCTGCGGGAGGCATGTACGCCGAGGGCGGGAGCGCGCTCCAGCGGTTCTCCGAAGGGCCCTACCAGATCCCGTTCCGGTGCTTGTACTCGAAGGACGTCGGCAACCTGCTGCTGGCCGGGCGCGACATCTCCGCCACCCACGTCGCCGCCGCATCGGCGCGCGTCATGGCGACGTGCGCGATCGAGGGCCAAGCCATCGGGACGGCCGCGGCGCTGATGGCAACGAACGGGCTGGACAACCGGCAGGTCGCGGCCGATCCCGCGGCGCTGCAGCGGACCCTGCTGCGCGAGGACGGCTCGGTGCTCGGAGTGGCCCGGCGGGATCCCGAGGATCTGCTGACGGCGGGTCCCGGCGTCGTCGTCTCGGCCTCCAGCTTTCAGCGGACCCTGTCCACCGGGTCGACCACCGAGCGCGTCCCGCTGTCCACGGACCTCGCGACGGTCCTGCCGATCGCCCCGACGCACACCGGGGAGGGCACGGGCGCAGTGCCCCCCGACCTGTCCGTGGACGTCCTGGTCGACGCCGACGCGGCGACGGACCTGGTCGTCGAGTGCTGGGACACCGGGCGTCCGCAGGACTATGTGCCTGTGCGCCGCCTGGGCTCCTGGACGCTTCCCGTGCCCGAGGGCGCGGCCCGGTGGGTCCGTGTGCCCGTCGGGGAGGTGTGGCCCGGCGTCGCCGAGGATGATGTCGAGGGGAACGCAGTCGTCGTCGTCCGCGCGAATCCCGCGGCGCGTCTCCATCTCACGGACTGCTCCCCCTACGGCGAGCTGATGCTCCGCCGCAAGGCCCCCGACCAACCCGACGAGCGGATCACGACGTGGGTCGCCGACCGCGACCGCGGCCACGTCCCGGTCGTGCGCTCCACCGTCCCGAGCAGCGCATGGTCCCCCCAGCGCGTCCTCGACGACTACCAACGGCCCTTCGGCGGCCCGCACCTGTGGATGTCCGCCCTGCCGGGCGCGCATGCCTGCGGCCTGGATGCCACCGACGTGGACGAGGCGGCCGCCGCCCCCGCCGGCCTCACGGAGTTCCCCGACGGGTCCGTCTCACGCGCCGTCGACGAGTGGATCCGCCTGGACCTGCCCGAGCCCCGCACTGTCGGCTCCCTGCGCCTGGTCCTCAACGACGACGTCGACGCGGACCTGGTCACCCTCCACCACCATCGCACGCCCTGGGCGGTGGCGCCCACCCTCCTGCGCGACTACCACGTCGAGGGGCGCAGAGCCGACCTCGTGGCCTCCCCGGAGGACCCCGACGCCGACCCCGACGCCTGGACCGTCCTGGTTGACATCCACGCCAACCGGCACCGCCACGTCATCCACGACCTGGCCGCGCCCCTCACCCTGGACGCCCTGCGCGTGCGGGTCACGGCGACGAACGGCGCCCCGTCCGTGGGCATCCAGGCGATCTCCGCCTTCGCCGCGCCCAGCGGCCGGGCTCCCTCGCCCTGGCGTCCGACACGAGGCGTCGCATGACCATCGCCCGTTACGTCTGGCCGCGCTCCGCCCCCGCCCAGCGGGAGGTGGGCGCCTGGGAATTCACCTGCTCGCCGATGCCCGGGGTCCTCGCCGCCGGAAGCACTGACGAGGGCGACGCCCCGTCCCCCGATCTTCTCCGCGGGGCGACCTGGCATCCGGCGCAGGCCTTCCCCGACATGGTCCAGTGGGAGTGCTTCCTGGCGGGGATGGGCCGACCCGACTGGTTGCCCGCACACATCGAGCGTCAGGCAGACACTGCCCCCTGGGCGTCACCGCCGGTGGCGGGCGCGGGACGTGAGAGGGCCTCGGCTGGGACACCTCCCTCGTGTCCCGTCGGAGAGGCCGCCTCCGGGTCCAGCGGTGACGGAGGCCTGAACCCGGCTCCGACCCCGGCCCCCGGACACCCCTACGTCGGCGCGAACTCGCAGGGTTACCTCTGGGCCCAGGACGTCCTGTGGTGGATGCGCACGACGATCCCCGTGGGGGCCCTCGACGCGGACGCCTCCCGGGCCGAGCTGGTTCTCGACGGCGTCGATCACGACGTCTGGATGTGGGTCGACGGTCGGCTGGTCGGCAACCACCAGGGCATGTTCGGCGGTCCGGTTCTGGATGTCTCGGACTGGCTGGCTGGACCCGACCGCGCGGACCACGAGGTCCTGGTGGCCCTGCGGCCGGTGGGATCCGGCCGCGGCAAGGAGATCGGCTGGGGGACGACGGGTCGCCTGGTCAAGGCGGAGACCTTCGGACGATGGGTGAACAACCCGGACCTCATGACCTGTGGGATCTGGCAGCCGGTCCGCCTGGTCCAGACCGGGGCGTTCCGTTTGGAGCGTCCCCGGGTCACCACGCACCTGGAGGCCGACGGATCGGCGACGGTCGCCGTCGAGGTCGAGGTCCTCCGCGCTGATGTCTCCCCCGACCTCCACTGGGTCCAGCGCCATGGCGGCGTGCCCCCGACCTGGGACGATCGTTTTATTGACCCGGGTATCCCGCGGCTGGCCCCCGGCATCCCCTCCCCGTCGAGTTCCGCCCAGGCGGTGCGACCCGTGGGACCCGACCGTGCCGGGACCCGCCGCCCGGCAGGGCGGCCGTCCTCGTCGCTCGTGGCGGACGGGCTGGAGGTCACCGTGACCTGCACGGACCCGGCGGGCACGTGCGTGGCGGGCGCGACGACCACGGTCGACCCGACACCGGGTCGGGTGTGGGCGCGCGTCGAGTTGAGCGTGCCCGACCCCGAGCTGTGGTGGCCCGCCGGCACCGCGCCCGCGGGCGCCGGTCCCGCGCGGCACACGATCCGGATCGATCTGCGCCCGGCCACGGGTCCCGGTGAACCCGACCGGACCGACGTCCCGGTCCGGCCCGGAGGCACGGCTCGTCGTGCCGACCCCATCCCCCTCGACCACTTGGACGTCCCCACCGGCCTGCGAGAGATCCGCTGGGAGCGCGCCGACGGGCCGCGTCTGGCCGACCACTGGCTGCACTGGCGCCTGTCCATCAACGGGCGCGACGTCACCCGGGGACCCGCAGGCACCACCGTTCCCGTGCGCGGCGTGAACTGGATGCCCCAGGACCTCCTCAGGCAGGACCCAGTGCGCACCCGACACTTCCTCACCCTCATGCGTGACGCCGGCGTGCAGCTGGTGCGCGTGTGGGGCGGCGGACTGGTCGAGACCGAGGACTTCTACGACCTCTGCGACGAGCTGGGCCTCCTGGTCTGGCAGGACTTCCCGCTCAACACGCTGTACGACTGCTCAACGATCCCGCTGGACGTCTGGGAGCAGCAAGCCACGTGGACCGTCGAGCGCCTGCGAAATCGCGCGAGCCTGGCCGTGTGGTGCGGCGGCAACGAGCTGGACCCCTACGCCCCCGAGAACGCAGCCGTCATCGGCGTCCTGGAGCGCACCCTGCGCGACCTGGACGGCACTCGCCCGTTCGTCCGTTCGTGCAGCGACCCCGGCGACGTCCACCCCTACCTCGAGTGCGACACGACGTGGTACCGGTCCCTCTACCGGGACGTCCCCGCGATCTCCGAGTGGGGAGGACACACCCTGCCCACCCTCTCCTCCCTGGGAGAGGTCCTTCCCGCCGACGAGCTCGCCCGGCCCCTGGCCGCGCTGACCGGCGCCGATCCCGCGGCGCTTCCGGCCACGCATCCCACGTTGCGCCACCACTGGGCCGAGTTCCAGCCCGACCGCGTCCCCCGCATGCTCCAGCGCGCGCGGATCCACGACGACCTGGCCTCGCCCGGCACGTCGTTCATCCAGGGCGTCGAGGCGATCCAGCTGGGCGCCGCCGAGATCTACCAGACGGTGCTCACCGACTTCTCCTGCGGCGACACGGCGGCCACTCTGCTCATGGCCTGGGTGTACAACCGGCCGTGGCCGTCCGTGGGCATGCAGGCCGTCGACCACTCCGGGCGCCCGACGCTGGGGTACTTTGCCATCCGGCGCGCGTCCCGCCCCGGCGCGATCGTCCTGCGCCCCGAGTTCGAGGCACTCGCCCCCGGTGAGCCCCTCCACCTGTCCGTCGGGCTCACCCTTGTTCACGAGGCCGACTCCGCACCCGGGTCAGGTGGTTCTGGGACGTCGCGGGCGGGGACGCCCTCGTCAATGGACGAGGGCGTCGCCGAGGTCGGGTCGGGCGGTCCCCGCGAGGTCGAGGTCGCCGTGTACGACCAATCGCTGCGCGAGCTTGCCCGCGAGCGCGTGAGGGTCGCGCCCGGACCTGACGGGTGGGCGGATCTGACGGTCGAGATTCCCGTTGCGCACGAGACAGCACCAAATGGTCAGGGCGCCGCCGAACGGTCAAGCAGTGGCAGGGCTGTGGCCTGCAGAGATGCCGTCGCCTCACGTCACGCCCCCGACACGCAGCCGACCATTTGGTGTCAGGCCGGTCCCCGTTCGTTGATCGTCATCGCCACGGACGTTGCCGACCCCTCGGTCCAGCACGTGCGCGTGGTCCGCGTGTCGGAGTCCCTCGCGGATACGGATGTGCGGGCCGCCTACCGGTCGCACCTCGAGCCGAGCGCGCACTTCATGGACGGATCGCTGCGTGAGGCGGTGGAGGCGGTGCCCGCTGCGGTGCTGTGGTCGGTCGCATCCACGGACTCGGATGCGGACGCCGGCCGGGGTGCGGTCAGTGTGGTAGCGCCAGACCGGGGCGACGCCTCACTCGGGATCTCGTGCGTGCTGACCTGCGAGAACACTGGGGATATCCCGGCGGCCGTCGTCCAGGTGGAGAGCGTGGATCCCTTGTGGATGGTCCTGCCCGAGGACAGTGGCTTCTGGATCCCGCCGCACACGACGCGTCGGCTTGGCGTGCGGGTGCGGCCGACGGCGGAGGTCTCGACGATCGTCATGCGGTTGCCGGACACGGGGTCCGAACCGGCGGACGCGATCACGGTGAGGGGATGGAACCTGTGAGGACGGCACTGGTGACCGGCGGCGGCAGCGGGATCGGCGCCGGGATCACGACAGCACTCGAGCGGGCGGGCTACCGCGTGCTCACGGTCAACCGGCATCCGGCTCCCCGCGAGGACCACCTGCAGGCGGATCTGGGGGACGCGGGGGCGCCCGGCGTCATCAGGGCGTGGGTCGAGGACGCTCTCGGACGGGACGGCACCCGGTCGGACACGGCGGCGAGCTCGCCCGGCGCGGCGACGGGGACGTCGGGTTCGGATGCCGCGGGTGCGGCTCCTCCTCTGGACCTGCTGGTCAACAATGCGGCGATGTCGCGGAAGTGGGCGCTCGAGGATGTCACGACGGAGATGTTCGACCAGCTCATCGCCGTCAACATGCGGGCGCCACTGTTCCTGGTCCAGGCGTTGGCGCCTCTGCTGGCCAGGGGCGGCAGCATCGTCACCGTCTCCTCGATCCGGGGCCAGCGCGGGTTCGCGGACGACGTCGTCTACCAGATGGCCAAGGGCGGACTGGAGGCGATGACACGGGGACTGGCCGTCGAGCTGGCGGACCGTGGGATCCGGGTCAACGCCGTCGCGCCCGGGGCGATCGCCACCCCGATGAATCAGGGCGTCCAGGAGGATCCGGCGGCCCTGGCCGCGGCCGCAGCGCGCATTCCGGCGGGGCGGTTCGGGACGCCCGAGGAGGTCGCCGGCGCCGTGCTGTACCTGGCTGATGCCCCGTTCGTCACCGGGCAGGTCCTCACCGTCGATGGCGGTCAGACGATTCTGGGAGGTCGCCCGGTCCAGCCCCACCAGAACTGACCGCGAGACCCGCCCAACCACCCCAGCGAGACCCGCCCAACCACGAAGGGGGCGCCGCCCGTCAGGGGCGGCCGCCCTCGCCAATGAGGGCACCGACCGCCCCGGCGACGCCGGGCGGGACCATCACCACGGAGAGGACACCCCATGACCGACAACCCCTACGACTACGGCGTCGACGTCCGCGAACTCATCGACGGGTACCGCGGCCTGTACACCGGCGCCGTGTACGACATCCTGGAGGAGCTGGGACTGCCGAACCAGGCGCTCGCCCGCGACCTGCGGCCGATCCGCGACGACATGGTGCTCGCGGGTCCGGCGTTCACGCTCAAGGGGATCCCCGACAGCTCGGGGGACGAGTCCATGCGCCACCACCGCATCCACATGTTCGAGGACATGGCGGCGACGGGGGTGCCGCTCATCGACGTGCGCGACACCTCCTTCGACGAGCAGGTCGCCCACTACGGCGAGATGAACGCGACCGTGGGTGCGGCGTCTGGCGTCATCGGCGCGGTCGTCGACGGCGGGTGCCGCGACACGAGGTTCCTGCTCGAGCGCGACTTCCCCGTGATGTGCCGCTACTTCACGCCCGTGGAGGCCTACCGGCGCTGGAGCTACTACCAGTGGCAGCTGGAGGTCGCGCTGCGCGGCGCGCTCACGACGACGGTGCGGGTGAGGCCTGGCGACTTCGTGATGGGCGACATCGACGGGGGCCTGGTCATCCCGAAGGAGGTCGTCGTCGAGGTGCTGCGGCGGACTCAGGAACTCGTGGCCACGGAGGACCGGGCGCGCGAGGAGTTCCGCACCTCCGACGACCCGATCGCCGTCTACAAGAAGTACGGGAAACTGTGAGCGGCGCGCCGGGCGCGCCGGACGCGGGCGGCATCCGCATCGCCGAGTACGTCCGCTTGGACCAGCCACGGCTGCTCCGGTGGTTGCGCCAGTGCGGGGTCACTGACGCCGTGCTGCGCCTGCCGGAGGTGCCCGCCATGGACGAGGGCGGCTCGCGTGGCGGGGCCGCGGGCTCGGGCGCGGTCTCGAGCGGGGCGGGTGGCCCCCTGCGCATGCCCGACGATCCCACGTCGGTGGAGGCTGCGGTGCGCGAGGTGGAGGAGGCTGGCTTCCGCGTGCGGATCCTGGAGCCGCTCCCGCCCTTCGACACGGTCAAGTTGGGACTGCCTGGGCGGGACGCCCAGATCGAGCGCATCCACCAGCTCCTGCACACGATGGACCGGCTGGACATCCGGATCCTCTGCCACAACTGGATGGGCGGGTACGGGTGGGGCCGCACGCGTACGCAGGTGCCCGGGCGCGGGGGCGCGTGGCTCACAGGCTTCGACGTCGACGACCTGGCCGATCTGCCTGCGCGGTCTCCGGCGATCACCGAGGAGCAGATGTGGGACAACTACGCTTACTTCCTGGACGCGGTGCTGCCCGTGGCCGAGGAGTGCGGCGTCCAGTTGGCTCTGCATCCCGACGACCCGCCGGTGTCCCCCTTCCGCGGGGTTGCGCGCGTCATGCGCTCCGTCGACGCCCTGGAGCGCGCGATGCGGATGGGACACGGGTCGCCGGCCCAGGGACTGACGTTCTGCCAGGGGACGATCGCGGAGATGGGAGAGGACCTGCCGACGGCCGTCGAGCGGCTGGCGCCGTGGATCCGCTTCGTGCACTTCCGCGACGTGATCGGGACGGCCGAGCGGTTCACTGAGACATTCCTGGACGAGGGGCCGACCGACATGGCCGCGATGATCCGCGTCTACCGCGACGCCGGCTTCTCCGGCTTCATGCGCTCCGACCACGTTCCGACACTGGCCGGCGAGTCCGACGACCATCCCGGGTACGGTGAGCTGGGCCGGCTCTTCTCCGTCGGCTACATGAGAGGACTGCTGGACGCAGCATCGTCGTCCCCGGAGGCGTGACGTCCGGCGGCGCGTCCTGGCACAAGGGAGGGCCCTGACCGTGAGGTCTCGTCTGGCGGACACGTCACGGCGTGCGGCGGAGACGTCTTCGCAGTCATTCAAGCCATCACCGCGCCTGCTGCGCGTGGGGGTGGTGGGCGTGGACGAGGCGCTCGTGGCCAGCCCCGATGGCACGCACGAGGACGTCGTCTTCGCCCTGCTCGAGGCCGGGATCGCCGTGTACCTGGAGAAGCCGGTCGCGATCACCGGGGAGGGCGCGGAGCTCGCGCCCTCCCCTCGGGTTCCGCCTGGTGGTCGCAGTCGCTCACGAGGGCTTCCCGGGCTGCTGGGCGGCACGCGAGGGGTATCCCTCGCTGATTTCGCGCGTACGCCGGGGGAATCCGAGGCGTCACGGCCCCTTTCGGCCCGCGACGCCTCTGATTTCGCGTGGCACAGCTCGACACGCTTCGACGATACGTCGAAGCACCGGGTGGGATGCTCACCCTCGAGGCGGCATTCGGGGACACCAGCTATGCCACCGGGTGAGCGCGTCTTCCGTCGGGTGTCGTCACGGAGGCATCGGCCTGCGTGGCGGGGTGGGTCTCCACGAGCGGGCGCAGCGTGTCAGGGCGATCCGCGGTGACCCCTCCTTGATCACCGACGAGATCAGGTCCGATGCGATCGTCATCCCGCCGACGCGCATGACCGGCAGTGGCCCGGCTGCTGGCCCCACCAACTCGAGGACGAGGATCACCGCGGTGCGCGGTAGACCCGCACTTCATACAGGCTGGCGGAGGAAGCCCCGTTCGTCCGATTGACGAGGACGCGAACACGGGTGGTCGGCGTGGGTTCCGCAAGCGTGTGCACCCGGTGGGTGAAGGCGTTGCCCGTCACCGTCGCGACGTCGAACCAGGTCCCGCCTGCGTCGACAGTCCCGGAGCGCCAGACCTGCACGACGTAGTCGCGCGCCGTCTCTGGATCCGGCCGCATCGCGGGCAGCTGGTCGTAGTCGCGCAGCAGGTGGCCGCACCACGTGAGGACGACCTGGCCGACGATGACCGGGTGATCCCATTCCAGGCACAGCCACTGCTCGATGGGAGTCCCGGTGGAACCAGGGTCCCAGACCATGTCGGCGAGGCTGCATGAGCGGGCGCCCTCGTCAGGCTTGTCGGGCCCAGTGGACGCGGCGGGCCCGGCGGGGCTGTCGGCCCTCAGCGTGGGCGCCGAGCGCCACTGATTCGTGGCGTCCGCAGGCCGCGCGATGCCGGAGACGACCTGGCCCGCTCCCCAGACCCGCTGGGCGGGCGAGACCCGGTGGCACAGCGTGACGCCGTGGTCCAGGCGCTGGAGGCGCAGCGGTGTGACGGCCACGCCCGCCAGGCATCCGGGCAGCACGCCGTCGGCGCGCATCCAGGACACTCCAGGCACCGCCTCCGCGTTGAGGCGGAGGTAGCCGGTGGCGCGTCCGTTCCCGCAGGCAACCAGTTCCCCGCCGTCAATGGCCACGTCCCAGCTGATCCACTGCGGGCCGCCGGCGGGCACGGTCAGCGTCGCCCCTCGAAGTGCCCGCTCTGGCAGGATGTCATAGTCCCAGATCCCGGCCACCGGCTCCAGCGAGACCCCGACGGCGGCCGGGACGCCGGTGTCGTTGCGCAGCCACAGACGGACCGAGGCGACGCCGGGCGCGTCCGGCCCAGTCTCCACCGCGATCCACTGCGAGCGTCCAAATGTGAGTTCGTCGCGGCCGTCCGCGCCGCGCGACCCCCTCGCACCCTCGCCGCCCGTGCCGCTCGCGAACTCGGCCGCCCCGATGTAGTCGACGTCGGCGGAGCGCTCCCCCGGCCCCATCCCCTCATTCATTGACGAGGACGACGCCGTTACCCAGCTGGCGAGTCGTGCGAGGTCCGCGGGGTCGTCGTTGCGGACGTGGGGCAGGAACACTCCGTCACGCAGCAATGTCTGCTGGAGGTCATGGACGAACGCAGGAGCGAGCTCGGAGGGGATGCGCCCGGCGCCGCCCTCGTCCACGATGGGCGTACTTCGCGGCTCCGGATGGGCGGATCTCGCGGGTGTGGATGGGCGGATCTCGCGGAGGAGGAGGGCCGCGGCGGTCCCGACGGCCTGGCCCATCATCGCCGTCGTCCCTTGGACGCGGACCGATCCGAGTGCCACGTGGGTCGCGGACAGGTCGCGCCCGGCCAGGAACAGGTTGTCGACGTCGCGCGCGATGAGCGAGCGCAACGGGATTCCGAACGGCGCGACGTGGGCGGCGACCGAGGCCCCGCCCCCGACGCGGTAGCCCTCCGCGGCCGTGGGCTCCGACACGGGCGCCAGCAGTCCGCCCGTGGTGTGCAGGTCGATGTTCCAGCCGCCGGAGGCGACCTCGTCGGGGAACGCGAACCCGACGTCGCCTGAGTCCGTCCCGCCGACAGTGCGCGCTCCGCCCTCCGCGCCCATTCCGCCCGGCGCCGGGTCGACCGCCACCCGCTGCCCGGTCAGATCATGCTCGGTGAGCAGGTGGCGCCCGACGATGCGCCGGCTCTCACGCTTGCCGGGCACCTGCCCCATCCAGTCCAGCGCGAAGGTGGCGAAGCGCTCGCGGTACTCGGGTGAGCGGTTCTTGATCCAGTCCCACACCCCCAGCGTCCGCCGGGTGAGCTCGTGGCGGATGGTCTCGTTGTCGCGAATCGTGTCCCACGGCAGGCCGAGCTCCAGCCACCACCACCCCGACCGTGTCGAGTCTGGGATCCGCCCGCCCTCGTGGAAGAACCGGTCGTCGTCGTAGCTCTCGGCCCACTCAGGCGCCGTGAAGGGCACCGGGTGGCCCAGGTCGCGCGTCATGATCTGTATCGACGTGCCCTGCACGCCGTCCGACGCCTGCTGTGGTGCGTGCGGCTCCCCGAACTCCTCGTGAGCCTCGGCGCCCATGCGCCACTCGTTGCCGGCCATCGCCGCGACCGCTCCGTCGCCCGTTGCGTCGACGAACAAGGGCGCGGTCAGCTGCCACTCGCGTTCCGCCCCCAGAGTGCGTGCGCGCACGGCCGCGATCCGTGACGTCCCTGATCGACCAGGGTGACCCGCCGGGCCGGGCTCCGCTTCCTCCACGCTGTCCGTGCGGGACCGCCATCCGGCGTCCGGCGCCCCCGGCTGTGCCCTCCCGAGACCGGGTGCGGCCCCTGGGTGAGGGACCGACCGGGGGGCGGGGGCGCCCTCGTCCATCTCCACGCTGAGGACCGTCGTGTTGAGGAGCAGCGTGAGCCCGGGTGTGCGCTGGACCAGGTCGTAGAGGACCAGGTCCCACACGGAGTTCGTCCAGCCGGTGCCGCCGGTCTCAGCGTGGTTGAGGAGGCGATCGGTGATGATGAGCTCGGCCAGGATGCCGGACTCGCGCGCGTAGGCGTGGAAGTGCGCGGAGCCCTGCGGGGAGACCCGGATCTCGGAGGACGAGCAGCCCCCGAGCACCGGGCGTTCGCCGACCAGGATGACCTGGGCACCGTGGCGGGCGGCGGCGACGGCCGCGCACAGGCCGGCCAGCCCCGCGCCGCAGACAACCAGGTCGGCGTGCAGCTCCTCGGGAACCGGTGTGGTGGGGCGGTCCGGGATCGGGATGGGCATCGGTGGCCTCCTGGGTACTGTGCGTGGTCAGTCTGTGCGAGATCGGGGGATCCTGCGCGAGGGCACCCCGCTGGGCAGAGGGCGAGCCCGGGCTTCTCGTCACATGATCTACACCAGTAGACTAGTGGGAGACAGGGGAGGTCTCAATGCCGATCATCCGCAGCACGGGAGCTGTCGTCGCTGCTCAAGGACTTCTCGGAGCGCCCGACTTTGATCCGACGTACGGGTTCGGGGTGACGGAGTTGGAGGCGTGCGGGGCGCCCTCGTCGATCGAGGAGCCCGACGACTTCGATGCGTTCTGGGCGGATGTTCGTCGGGCGACCCGGGCCGTGGATCCCTCCCCTCAGGTGGGGGCGTGGCGGCCATGGAGGTATGCCAGCGGGAGCCCGACGGCGCCGGGGACTGGCTGGTCCGTCGAGGTGGGCGGCGGGTACCAGGTCGCCGACCTCAGCTACACCTCGGTGGGGGGCCAGCGGATCGGTGGCTGGATCGTGCGACCGGTCGCAGGCGCCGACCAGATCGCGGTGTGCGGGCACGGGTACGACGGACGTGCGGAGCCCGCGTGTGACGACGCGGCGCCGTCCGCGCTGTGCGTGTACCCGGTGGCGCGCGGGCTGCCGACGCGTTCGGTGGAGCCCGGTATCGGACGCGAGCCCGGGCAGAGGCATCACGTGATCTGGGGGATCGAGGCTCCGGAGACGTACTCGGTCGTGTGGTCGGCCGCCGACTTCTCGGTGGCGGCGACGGTCGCCCTTGAGCTGTTCGAGCAGTGGTACGGAACGGATGCCCGGGGCGCAGGTGCGTCCGGTGGGGGGCCTCGGATGATCTACCACGGGGGGAGTTTTGGGGCAGGAGCGGGCGCCCTCATGCTCCAGATCGACGATCGCTTCGACGGGGCTGTCCTGGGTGTGCCGACCTTCGGCAACCAGGGCCTGCGCGTCACGCAGGAGTGCCTGGGGTCGGGGCAGGTGGTCCGGGAGTACTGGCTGGCGCACCCCGAGGCGCTGGAGACGTTGCGCTACGTCGACGCCGCGTCCGCAGCGCGTCGGGTCCGCCTGCCGGTGGTCGCGACGCCCGCCCTGTCGGATCCAGTGGTGCCTCCGCCCGGGCAGTTCTCGGTCGTCAACAGCCTGGCCGGACCCGTGTGGCGCCACGTGCTGGCGGGCGGGCACGGGGAGTGGACGGACTTCGACCCGACGCGCACTTCGGAGAATCCGGCGGACTGGGGCATGCGCGAGAGACGGCCGGGCGATCTGGGCCTCGGCCAGCCCGCCCGGCCAACGCCGGCGCGCGTTGACGAGTTCCTGCGCAATCCGATTCCGCTGTCCGTGTGAGGAGTGGCTGTCGCCGTGAGGAGCCGGCCGCCAACGAAGGTTCGATGCGGCGGATGCTACCCTTGTCGGCGGCGCAGTCCGTCCGGGGCCGTGGCGCAATTGGTAGCGCACCTCCTTTGCAAGGAGGGGGTTGCGGGTTCGAGTCCCGTCGGCTCCACCACTCACTTCCGGACGTGCCATTCGGGGCGCGGACCCGAGGAGTTCGCTGGGGGAGGGGGCATCGAGTGGAGATCGACGGCATGGAGCTGACGACGCTCACCCGACGTGACTGGCTGACTCTGCCGAACCTCATCACCGTCGTCCGCCTGCTCCTCATCGTCCCCCTGGCCTGGATGCTGATCTCCGGGACGCACTCGGTGGCAGCCCTGATCCTGCTCGTTGTGTTCGGCCTGACGGATTGGGTCGACGGGTTCCTCGCGCGCAGGCTCGGTCAGGAGAGCAAGATCGGCGCGCTCATTGATCCCATCGCCGATCGCCTGGGCGTCGGCGTCTTGGCGCTGGCCCTCGTGCTGGACGGCCGCATCGCCGCGTGGATCGTCATCGTGATCGCAGGGACCGATGTGGTGCTGGCGATCACCTTCCTTCTCAAGCGTCCCGCCGAGCATCCGCCGGTCACCCCGCTGGGGAAGGCTCGGACGGCCCTGTTGATGGCCGGGTTCGTCGTCACCGGGCTCGGCCTGCTCCCCGGCTGGCATGCCGCGGCCGTCATCGGGCACATCTGCTGCGCGCTGGGCGCTGTCGCCCACGTGGGGGCCGGGATCGGGTACTTCCGCGCCATGGTGGGCGCGGGCGCCGAATCGGATCAGGTCTCCCGCGCGGCCTGAGCGCCCGCTCCTCCCGTCCGTGCGCCGAGTCGTCGGTCGGGCGGGCTGCGTCACCTCGAGATCCGCCCATCTGCGGCCGTGAAGTCCGCCCAACGTCGCTGATCGACGAGGGCGCCCCCTCCGCCGGGCCCGGGTACCGCGAAGGACGCGGCCTTTGCGGCACGGCGGTGCCCGTGTCGCAGGAACCTGGGTCGGTCGCGGTCTGACGGCACCGCATGGTCGGGCTCTGGAGACTGTCGAAAAGCCTGTGAACGGCGAAGACGCGAGGCGGCCGTTCGAGGATGGATGACCATTGGGTGCCGTCCGGCCGCGGTTGATCGCGAGTGCAGCTCTCATGGCTTCGTTGGCGCGGACCTCGCGCTCCCGTTTGGGCGGACTTCGCGGTGGCGGGACATTGGTCCCCCTCGATGAATAAAACACCGGTGTACAACGGTGTTGTAGATCGGGACGGCGGGCGATGGACCCTCCCCCGAGGTCGGGGACGGAGGTCGGGGACCGAGGTCGGAGGTGCGCGGTTCATGGGCGAGGGCTGAGGCCCTCATCGACGAGGGCGGCCCGCGTGGCCGGGCCACCCGGGCACCGACCAGGTCCGGCGGCTTCGGCGGCAACCCGGAGATGCGTATAACCGGTACGCGCGCTCCGACGCCGGGGAGAGGCTGGTGATGATCGGCAACGCGGGATCCACCGGAGACGGCATCACGATGATGATCGACGCGGGCGCGGCGCTGTGGGACACCATCGGCACGGCCCTGCACTGCCCGGTCGTGCGCGGCGCGACGTACCAGGGCCCCACGCACGATGCCTCGCTGATGCCCTACCTGTGGCTGGACAGGGAGGGCCGCCGCTTCACGGACGAGGCCTGCGGTTTCGACTGGGGCATCGCCGGTGACATCGTCGCCGGTCTGCCCGGCGCCTGCTCCTGGACGATCCTGGACACCTCCCAGATCGAGCATGTGACCACCGACCCGCGGATCCTCGCCGAGAATCCGAACCTCATGAAGATCCCCGGGGACCTCGCCATCTCCACGCAGAAGGAGGACCTGGCGGTCTACACGGCCGACACCCTGGAGGAGCTCGCCGCCCGCATCGGGCTGGACCCCGACCAGCTGGTCGCGACGGTCGAGGAGTACAACGGCTGCTGCCGCGCCGGCTTCGATCCGAAGTTCCGCAAGGGTCCTGAGTTCCTCTTCCCGCTGGTGAAGGCGCCGTACTACGCGTTCAAGCTGGAGCAGGGCATCCTCATCACGATGGGCGGGGTACGCATCGACGACCGCATGCGGGTCGTGGACGCCCGCGGACGGGTGATCCCCGGGCTGTACTCGGTCGGGTGCGACGCGGGCGGCCTGTTCGGCGATTCGTACTCGCTCGTCGTGCCCGGCACGGCGAACGGGTTCGCGTATACGTCGGGCTGGCTGGCCGCCGACGACCTGGCGGACGCGCTGGAGCCGGCCGCCACGGCGTGACCGGGCGCCTCGCTCGCGAGATCCGCCCATGCGGGAGCTCGAGGCACGCCCATCGACGAGGGCGACGCCCCTTCGGGAACGTTCATTCCCGGGAGCGGGTCGCCCTCGTCGATCGCTGTGATGCGGAGATCCGTGGCCTCGGTGAGTGGTGGGGCGTTGAGGCCACTGATCTGCGCGGGCTCCCGGACGGGCTACGCCCCGGCGCCGTCGGCCCGGCGGGGGAGCCTCGACAGCATCCAGGAGATCGTCTCGGTGAGGTGGTGGGTGTCCTCCCACAGGTGCGGGTCCTCGACGCTGGCGATCATCGCCCCGCGCATCGCGAGATAGATGGCGTCCGCCGCCATGTCGGGATCCGTGTACCCCGAGTCGCGAGCGGCGTCGGCGACGACGGTGCGGAACTGTGCGGCCTCGGCGCGCAGGCTGGCGGTGAGTTCAGGCTCGGACGTGCTGGAGGCGACGATCTCCAGGATGAAGCTGCGCAGGACCGGATCGTCCTCGAGGTCCGAGGGGGTCGAGTACCAGTCCATCACCGCGTCCATGCGGTTGCGGGGCTCGACGTCCCGCAAGACCGTCTCCAGGCCCCCGGACCACCGGCTCTGGCCGTGGTCCAGGGCGTTGATGATGAGCGCGGAGCGCGACGGCAGGTAATTCGTGATGAGCGTGGTGGAGCCGCCCATCTCCTTGGCGACCGAGCGGATCGTGACGGCGCCGGGGCCGCTGCGTCGCGCGACCCGGATGGTCGCCTCCGCGATGTCAGCCAGGCGCTGGTTTCGGTCGACGTCACGGGGCATGCGCTCAGCCTAGGAGTCGCCGGAACGCGAAAACAACCACATGTTGTGCAACGGCGTTGTCTTTTCGGTCACGACCCCGAACGCGCAGCTCGGCAGGAGCCCTCCATTCGATCCCGGGTCAGTTCGATACCAGCTGTCTGCCCGCCAGAGGCCCGGCGTCCCACCCGGCGTCCGACCGGCACCAGGCCTGCCCGGCGACGTCGATGAGCGCATGGAACTCCCGCCAGGCCGGCACCGGCAGATCCAGCCGGTCGTGCACCTGCGCGGCGAACGCGTCGTAGGAACGCGGGACGTCCCAGCCCAACCGGACGAAGAGCCGCCGGGCGTAGGAGTCCGCGACGAACCGGCCGCGCCCCAGCAGGTGGAGCAGGACGACGTCGGCGGTCTCCGGGCCGACGCCGCGCAGGGCCAGCAGACCCGCCCGCAGCTCGCCCGTGGAACGCTCCGGCAGCAGCGGTGCGTCCGCGAACAGCGGGTGCGACGAACCCGCGTCGCCCTCGTCGATCGAGAAGGCGCCCGCGCGGCCCGCCCCGACGGAGAACCCGCCGACCTCCCGGTCCCACCAGGCGCACAGGCCGCGCAGCGCGCGCTCCTTGGCCACCGGGAAACCCGTGGGGCGGATGAGCTCGACGAGGTCGGCGGTGGGCACGGCCACCAGCGCGGCGGGCGAGGCCACGCCGGCGGCGCGCAGGCGGTCGAGCGAGCGCGCGACCCCTCGCCAGCTCGTGTTCTGGACCAGGACGGATCCGACGAGCACCTCGAAGGGGGTGTCGACGTCCCACCAGTCGTCCTGCGGGCCCAGGAGCTCCCGCAGCAGGCCCGGCAGGCCGGGCAGGGACACGGCGCGGGCGACCGCGGTGGCGGGGGCGGAGGCGGTCCTCTCGGTCGGCATCGACGAGGGCGCCCCCGCGGGGCCGGGTCCGGTGGTCACACCTCCATCCTGCCCGCCGGTCCCTGGTCTCGGACGTGTTCCGCTCGGCCGGTGCTGCGCTCTTGCCTATCCCTGAAACAGGACGATATCTTCCTGCTTTGTGAAGACTCCTCCGCCGGTGCTCACGCTGTTCGTCCGGTCTGCCGCGGACGAACGGTCCCGGCCCTGATGGTGCGCCCGCGTCTGTGCCCCTGCGGATCCGGCCGCGACCTCGCGCGGTGCTGCGGCCCGTACCTGGACGGCGAGCCGGCGCCCACGCCCGAGGCGCTCATGCGCTCGCGGTACACCGCCAACGCGCTGGGGAACCGAGGCGACCCGCGCGCCGAAGCGCACCTCTTCCGCACCTGGCACCCGCGCACCCGCCCGGTCGGCCCCCTCCTGTCCCCGGGGCTGACGTGGACCGGGTTGGAGGTCCTGCGCACGTGCGGCGGCGGGTCGGACGGGTCCGGCGTCGTCGAGTTCGAGGCGTCGTTCGTCGACGAGGGCGGCCACGCCGGCCGACTGCGCGAGACGTCGCGGTTCACCCGGCGCGCTGGGCGCTGGGTCTACGTGGACGGAGACGTGTCGTGAGCGCTGCCCCCGTCGTCTGACAAATCGTGAGACACCGTGGCCATGGCAGTGACGATCACCGTCCGGCCTGACGAGGACACGCGCCTCGCACTCGACGAGCTCACCGCTGACGGCACTCCGACGTCAGCGGCCGTGCGCAATGCCCTGATCGAGGCTGCCGCCCGGCACGGGAAGGCCAGGCTTCGCGCCCAGGCGGAGGCACTGGCGATGGATCCGGGCGACCGCGCCGAGGCTGCTCAGGTGTTGCGCGACATGGAGACGCTGCGTGCATGGTGACGTCCACCGGTTGCGCGCACCGCGCGGAGCGACGGGCCACGAGCAGGGAGGTCGCCGGTATGTCGTCGTCGTGAAGTCCGGCGACCTTGACGTCTTGTCGACCTGGATGGTCGCGCCCACGTCGACCCCAGTCGGCTCGGTGATCGGGTCGGGCGCCTGCGCTGTGACGAACTCCGTGCCGTCGAAGCGGCATTGCGGCTCGTCCTCGCGCTCTGAGGCCGTCATCGTCTGGGATTCATTGACGCCGTCTTCCGGCTCTTGTGACTGATGGGTGGTTGGGTGGGGCGTCGCGAGGGCGGTTCGGTGTGAGGGCGGTGTGTCATGGGGTGTCGTCTGAGAGTTTCGCCGTGCCGGTGCATCTGGGTGAGACGGTGACCTTCACGGGGAGGGCTGTCCTGGCGGGGCGCCACCGGCACGTAGGAGCCTGGTCGCGCGGAAATCAGAGGCGTCACGGGCCTGATCGCACCGTGACGCCTCTGATTTCCGCGCAGGGCCGTGCAATATCTGGGGCGTCGCGACGTCGCCCTCGCCTCGACGCCTCCAATTCCCGCGCGAGCCGATCAAGTCCCGCGGTATGGTAGCTGGCCATCGACGAGGACCAGGGCATGCCCACGATATTTCCCAGGGCGGTAGCGCGACCTACGGTGGGATCGTGGCGTTGGCTGCCCGTGAGAACGGCGCGATCCTAACAACACGCGATGCTCGTGCCCGGGCGACGGACGAGGCCGTGGGGTTCCGGTCGAGCTGGTCGCCGGGTCCTCAACCACCGGGGGGTGCGCCGGACGGGTCCGGCGCCGTCCTCGTCGATCGAGAAGAGATCCGGGACGGGTCGACCCCGGCGGGACGGGCACCGCCTCGGCGGTCAGTCGGGGTCGTCGGGGTCCAGAGGCGCGTGATGATCGAGTGCCGCGACGCCCCGCTTCCAGTAGCCCTGGGCGACGACCTGACTGGCGGGCAGTCCGCGTTCGTGGCGCAGGTGGCGGCGCAGGGGGATGAGCAGGCCGGTCTCGCCGGCCAGGAAGAACCATCTGCCGTCCTGGTCGGGCAGCGCGCGCACCGCCTCCTCCAGGTCGGTGGAGCGGCCGGGTCCGGTGAACCACCGGAGGTCGGCCTCGCGGGTGTCGACGTCGCCGAAGTACGTGCGGTTCTCCGGATCCGCGGGGGCGAGCATCGCCGTGACCGGGACGCGGCCCCTCAACTCCTCGATCATGCGGGCGACGGCGGGGAACCCCGTCTCGTCGGCGACGAGGACGGCCGCGGCGCCGACCTGGTCGATGAGGAACGACCCGCGCGGCCCGCCCAGGAGCACCGGATCGCCGGGCGCCGCGTGGGCCGCCCAGGCCGAGGCCGGGCCCTCGTCCCCGTGGAGCACGATGTCGAGGTCGAGTTCCGCCTGCGCCGGCCCGGTGGGGACGTGCGGTTCCGTCGAGGAGATGGACGAGGGCGCCGCCCCTGCGGGGCGGAACGCGCGCGGCGTGTAATCGCGGTTGACCAGCTCGCCACCTGAGTGGTCGGGGCGGTCCGGGTCGGGGAGAAAGATCTTCAGATGGTCAGCGGGCCCGGGCGCCTGGAAGTCCGCCAGGTCCTCGCCGGCCACGGTTACCCGGATCATTCCGCGGGTCAGGCGGCGCACCGTCGTCACGCGGACGGCGCGTCGTGTGAGCTCGTGCCGGATCTTCCGGCGGATCAGACCGGTGGGGGCCGATGCCTGCGGCGTTGTCATGAGGCGAGCCTAACCTGACCTGCTCGGCCGGTGCGCGGCCGACGTCCGATCGGCGGGGTCGTCGCCTGGTCGGCGGGGTCGTCGTCTGGTCGGCGCGACCGGGGTCGCAGCCGAGCCCCGGCGCGGCCCTCCCTCCCCCTCCCGCGACTTCGGTGCCCTTTCGCCGCGACTTCGGTGCTGTTTCGCCGTGACTTCGGTGCTGTTTCGCCGTGACTTCGGTGCGCCGCTGGTCTGGTCCCGTCACCGGTGATGGTCTCGATCACGCGGCACGGCCTCGTCTTCCTCCGGTGACGTGATCTGCGCCCGCTTTCCGCATGGCGGGCGTCTCGCAATTTCGCGCGAGGGGACCGTCTCTCGATGCCGCGGGCCGCCAGGCGACGCATCATCGTCGGCCTGTCTCCCATGCTCGGACGTGCTCGGAGAGGGTCGCGGCGCCGTCGGCGGGACCTTGGGCCGCGGTCCGGCGCAGGGAGGCTCCTACGTTCGGGAGGGAGAACCGAGGCGCACCGTGGTGCCCCGGGTCCGTGTCCCCCAGGAGGTCCTTCCATGTCTCTTGCCGTCTCGTCCTCGCCCACCGCCCTCGAGTTGGGCACAACCCCCGCCTTCGAGCACTTGGCCCAGCCCCTCGACATCGGCGGGGTCCGCATCAAGAACCGCTTCACCATGGCTCCGATGGCCATGGGCATGATGGTCGGCGACCACGGCGAGTTCACCGACGCGGCCGTCGAGTACTACGCGCGCCGCGCCCAAGGAGGGTTCGGTCTGATCGTGACCGGCGCGCTCTTCGTCGACAACAAGGTCGACGCCGGAGGCCCGACTCCACTGGACAACCCGGCTCCGTTCCTGCGCCAGGCCGGCGAGCTCATCGAGCGCACCGGCGCCTTCGGCACCATCGTCTTCCCCCAGGTCTCGATGGGTCTGGGCCGCAACGCGACCGGACAGCACGCCCCCTCGGAGATCGCGGACGTCTTCGATCCCACCTCACGGCACCCGGGGCTGACCACGGAGCAGATCCAGACGAAGGTGGACCTGGTCGTCGGCACCTGCGCGCTGCTCAAGCAGGCGGGCTTCACCGGCGTCGAGGTCCACGCCCTGCACTGGGGCTATCTGCTGGACCAGTTCGCGATGTCGATCCTCAACCATCGCGAGGACGAGTACGGCGGCACGCTGGAGAACCGCCTGCGCCCGACCCGAGAGATCGTCCAGGGCATCAAGCAGGTCTGCGGCGACGACTTCGCGGTGCAGATGAGACTGGGCCTCAAGAGCTACATCACCGGCCTGGGCCGGGCCTCCCTGACCGGCGAGGACGAGGCCGGCCGCACGCTGGAGGAGGGCGTGCGCATCGCGACGCTGCTGGAGGGCTACGGCTACGACGCCCTCAACGTCGATGTCGGCATGTACGACTCGTTCTACCAGGCTCTGCCTCCGATCTACATGCCTCGCGGGCATGTCATCCCGTTGGCGGCCGAGGCCAAGAAGGCCGTCTCGATCCCGGTGATCTGCGGATCCCGGATGGGCGATCCCCGGATGGACGAGCAGGCCGTCGCCGACGGGCGGATCGACGCCGTCGCCCTGGCCCGACCCGCACTGGCCGACCCGGACTTCCCGCTCAAGACGCTGGTGGGGGCCCCGGAGCGCATCCGCCCGTGCATCGCCTGCAACGTGGGATGCTTCGGTGAGCTGATGGCCGGCCGACGGGGGACCTGCGCCGTGAATCCGGCGTGCGGCCGCGAACTCACGTTCGGGCTGAGCCCCGCTCTGCAGAAGCGTCGCATCGCCGTGGTCGGCGGCGGCGTCGCCGGGATGGAGGCCGCCCGCGTCGCGGCGCTGCGCGGCCATGACGTCACGCTCTACGAGGCCGGCACCGAGCTGGGCGGCGTCGTCATTCCCGGGGGCGCCCACTCGTTCAAGAAGGAGATGGGAGAGCTGGTCGACTGGTACCGCCAGGAGATCGCCCGCCTGGACGCCATCGACGTCCGGTTGGGCGAGGCGGCCACCGTCGAGACCCTGGCCGGCGACCCGGCCGGCGCGCCGGATGCCGTGGTCCTGGCCCTCGGGGCCGAGCCCAACACCCTGCGGGTCCCCGGCATCGAGGACGCCCCGGCCATGTCCGGTGTCGACGCCCTGCTGCACCCCGAGGCGCTGGGACACCGTGTCCTGGTCATCGGCGGCGGCTACGTCGGCTGCGAGATGGCGATCGGCGCCGCGCAGGACGGCCACGAGGTGACGGTCCTCGAAGCGCTCCCCGACATCCTCTCCGCCGGTGGCTCCGTGCCGATGCAGAACTCGATGATGATCCGAGCGCTGCTGGATCAGGAGCACGTCACTGTGCTCACCGGACAGAGCGTGATCTCCGCCGACGCGTCGGGCGTCTCGGTGGCGGCCACGGGTGGGGCCATTGACGAGGGCGGGACGCCCCGGCACCTGGATGCCGACACGGTGGTCGTCTCCATCGGCTATCACCCGCGCGCCTCCTTCGCCGATGAGCTCCAGGCCCGCGGCATCGAGGTCCACGAGGTCGGAGACGGCCGTCGCGTCGGCACCGTGTCGACGTCCGTGACCGACGCCTACGCCGTGGCGCGCACGCTCTGAGGGGACTCGGCCCGTCCGTCCGGGCGCGGGGACCGTCCTCGTCGCTTCCTTTCCGGGGAATGGTGGGGGCGGTCTCCGATCGTGCGGCGCGGAGGCGCGTCCTGACCGGTGGGGCAGGGCGGCGCGGCGTCGACTCCGGCCTGTCCCCGGAAGCGATTGCCGTCGCCCGCGGTCCCGTGGGAGGGTCGTCCGCTGGAGAGGGGAGTGTGACGAGGGGAACGACATCGGCGTGGTTCTCCCCAGCCTGTGGACAGGCATGTGGACAATCTGGGGACAGAGCTGTGGAGAAGCGCGGCTCCTTGTGCATGCGCAGAAGGGGGTGGGCGGCCGTAGCATGGGGAAGCAGGGGGCGTCTCGGGCGAGCCGCCCCAACGGTCCTGTCTTCGAGCAGATCAGAGGTGGTTCTCATGCGCGCCGTCACCATCCACGGACCCCGTGACATCCGGGTCGAGGACCGACCCGACCCCGAACTGCAGGAAGCCACCGATGCCGTCGTCCGCGTGCGCGTGGCCTGTGTGTGCGGCTCGGACCTGTGGACATACCGGGGGGTGCGCTCACGCCCGGCTGGCAGCCCGATGGGCCACGAACTGGTCGGCGTCGTCGAGCAGGTGGGGTCCGCCGTCACGCGCGTGCGACCCGGCCGGCTGGTCATCGCCCCCTTCGACCTGAGCTGCGGCACCTGTCAGGAATGCCGGGCGGGAATGCCCTCCGCCTGCCGGAACGGGATGTTCTGGGCCTCCCGGGGACTCGATGGGGCCCAGGGCGAGGCCGTCCGGGTCCCCCTGGCCGACCGCAATCTGGTGCCGGTGCCGGAGGGCACGGATGACGCGCTGCTTCCGGACCTGCTCACCTTGGCCGATGTCCTGTGCACCGGCTACCACGCGGCGGTCAGCGCGGGCGTCGGGCCCGACACGCGGGTGGTCGTCATCGGAGACGGGGCCGTCGGCCTGTCCGCCGTGCTCTCCGCCCGCCTCCTGGGGGCGCCGCGCATCATCGCGATGAGCCGCCACCAGGACCGCGCCGACCTGGCCCGCGCCTTCGGCGCCACCGACGTCCTGGCCGAGCGGGGCGAGGC
>JAFAAX010000128.1 GCA_023426345.1 Actinomycetes bacterium | reverse complement strand
CCGCAGGGCGATCTGGTCCCCGGAGGTGATCGCGACGCGGCGCGCGGCCTCGGCGACGGCCTCGCCCGCCCGAGCCAGGGCGGCGAACGGCCGGACACTCATCGCCGAGCCCCGATCCGCGGGGCGCTCCGCGCATGCTCGAGCGCCAGCAGCACACCCGCCAGGGACGCCGGCCCGCGCCAGGGCGCCACGGGGATCCCGACCGCCTCGAGGCGGCGGAGGACGTGGTCGCGCTCCAGGCGGCGCAACGCCCAGGCCTCCGGCAGATTGGAATCGCCCGGGGAGTCCTCGGGCAGGGTGTCGACGGCGACCACCTCGGCGCCCAGACGGTGCAGACGCCCCAGTTCGCCGAGCACACGGTCGTCGAGCAGCGGCGAGCAGAAGAACACGAGCGTCCCGGGCCGCGGCGGAGGGACCGGCCGCAGGGTCCCGCGCGGGCGCGGGGAGGTGTCCGCCCGGGCCAGCAGGTCGAGGACCAGGCCGACCTGCCGCGGTCCCGTGCCGAACGGCAGCGACCCGATGCGCCCGCCCAGGTCGTGCAGGCCGATGCGGTCGCCGAATCCGGCATACTGCTGGACGATCGCCGTGGTCGCGCGCACCGCGAGGTCCAGGCTGGTGGTGTCGGCGCCGACGGCCAGGGCCGTGTCGGTGACCACCAGGACGTCCGTGTCGCGATCTGTCAATGTGGCGTTGACGTGCAGGGATCCCATTCGCGAGGTAACGCGCCAGTTGATGCGGCGCAGCCGGTCCCCCGGCTGGAACGGCCGGATGTCGGCCAGCGCGGAGCCGTCGCCGCGCGCCGCAGAGACATGCGGCCCCGTCACGCCGATGGGGCGGGCCACTCCGGCGGCGCCCTGCAGCAGCTGGGCCCGGGGCTGGACGCTCACGCTCAGGGGCGGCGTGGCGCCCGTCGAGCGCCACGATCCGCTGGGGTCGGTGAGGAGCACGGGGGCGGGGTCCATGCGTCGTCGTCCCCATCGGGTGGGCTCGAGGTCGAGGACGAGGGCGTCCCTGGCGCTTCCCACGGCCGCTCCGGTGGGCGGACGTGTGCGGAGCCGGGAGACCCGCGGCAGCGCGACGGCCAGCGTGCCGTCGGCCGGCGGATCGGCGCGGACCGTCCAGGCGGCCGAGTCGCCCTCGTGAATGCGGAGCGCGCGCGGGGAGGCGGTGATCCCGCGGGTCCCGGCCGACGGGCGCCGCAGGACGGCCCATGTGAGATGCGCGATGAAGGGGACGGCCAGCACCACCAGGTCGACGCGGCCGCTGAGCAGGGCCGCCACGACCAGGGCGACGGCCAGGAGACCCGCGCGCACGAGCGCGCCCGTCGGGCGGACCGGCGTCATGACGGGACGGGGACCTGGTCGAGGACGGAGTCGACGACCCCCTGCGCGGAGGCGCCGGAGAGCCACAGCTCCGGACGCAGGGTGAGGCGGTGGGCCAGCGCCGGACCGGCGAGCGCCTTGACATCCTCCGGCGTCACGAACTCCCGGCCGCGGACCAGGGCGAGCGCGCGAGAGCAGGTGAGCAACGCCAGCGATCCGCGCGGGGAGGCGCCGACGAGGACGCTCTGATGGCGGCGCGTGGCGGCCGTCAGCGCCACGGCGTAGCGGCCGACGGAGGGCTCGACGTGGACGCGCTCGACGGCCTGCTGGAGAGCGCGCAGCCCCTCGGCGTCCAGGACCGCGTCGACCGACTGGTCCTCCTGGCCGCGCCCGATGCGGCGGTGGAGGACCTCCCATTCCTCCTCCGGGTCGGGGTACCCGAAGGATAGCCGCAGCAGGAAGCGGTCGAGCTGGGCCTCCGGCAGCGGGTACGTGCCCTCGTGCTCGATCGGATTGGCGGTGGCCAGGACGTGGAACGGCTGGGGCAGGGGGAAGGTGCGTCCCTCGACCGTCACCTGGTGCTCCTGCATCGCCTCCAGCAGCGCGGCCTGCGTCTTCGGCGGGGTTCGGTTGATCTCGTCGGCCAGGAGCAGCCCCGTGAAGACGGGGCCCTCGCGGAAGACGAACGCGGAGCGGTTCTGGTCGTAGACGAAGGAGCCGGTCAGGTCGCTGGGCAGCAGGTCGGGCGTGAACTGGGCGCGGGTGAACGTCAGCCCGAGGGCCTGCGCGAAGGAGCGGGCGGCCAGCGTCTTGCCGAGCCCCGGGAAGTCCTCGAGCAGGACGTGCCCGCCGGCCAGGATCCCGGTGAGGATCAGCTCCAGCCGGGTTCTCTTACCCACGATGGCCCGTTCGACCTGGTCGAGGACGGCGTTCGCGGTCCGGGTGGCGTCATCGCGGTTCATGTCCGCAGTCTACGGTCGAGCCGGGGGACCGCCGCCTCGCGCGGCTCCGCCGCGGTCGCTGAGGCCGCGCGCCCGTCGCAGGCCCGCAGGACCCTCAGGTGGGCGCGCAGCGCGCGGCGGGTGAGCGGGGGCGCGTGTCGCGGGTCGCGTTGGGCGCGCAGCAAGTAGTCCGTGAACGCGTCGCCGAGGTGCGGGCGCAGGTCCTCCAGGGGCGCGTCGAGGGCGGTTCCGAACGTGTCGGCGCAGGTCTGGCGCGCGACCTCGGTGAGCTCCCGGGCCATCGGGCCGGCCTCGAAGCCGGAGTCGGGCCGAGCGCCGCGGATCAGGCGGGCGAGCCGGCGCGTCCGGGGGTCGACGGTCGACATCTCAGAGGGCTCGACGGTCGCCAGGGGATCGGGCCAGACGAGAGGGTCGGTTGAGGCCCCCCGCACCCACCACGCCAGTGAGGCGAGTGCGACGACGAGGACCAGGACGACGGGTTGGAGCCGCAGCCCCATCAGGAACGCGCCGATCCACACGATCACCGAGGCCCCCACGCCGAGAAGGACGGCGCGGAGCATGCCGTCGGGCAGACGCCCGCGGGCGGATCGACCGGCGGGACGGCGGCTCTCGTCAGAGGGACTCATGGGCGGGCATCTCCGCCAGGGGCGTCCTCCCCGCCGTCCAGGGTCGCGAGCAGCCGCTCGAGCAGGTCGACGGCCCGGCGGCGGCCGTCCTCGCCGGGCGGGACCTCAGCGAACAGCGCCGCGCGGTAGAGATCGGCGAGCGCGCGCAGATCGGCCGGGTCCAGGGCCGTGCGGCGCAGCAGCGCCAGCGTGTACTCCTCGGCGGTCTGAGAGGCCCTCCGCGCGGCGCCGTGGCGCGCGGCGACCTCTTCCAGTCGCCGCCAGCACTGGAGGATCGTCTCCCCGGCGTCGTCCCCGTGGCGCAGCCCGGCCAGCGACAGGCCGAGGGCCTCGCGGACGTCCTGTTCGACGACGTCGGCCAGCGGTCCCGTGGCGGATGCCTCGGCTGCCTCGGGGAGGCGGCGGGCGCGGAACGCCCGCACCGCCAGGACCGTGATCGCCGCCACGGCCAGCACCGCCGCGATCAGGAGCGCGCGCACCGCCCAGGGGCCCAGTTGGAGTCCGCTGCGCGGCGTGCCCGTGGGCAGTGGGAGGCCGGACTGGGCGGCCGGCGTCGCCGCGGGCGGGCGCTGGCTGGGCAGCGGAAACGCGAGCTCCCCGGGGCGGGCGACCTCGGTGATGAGCGAGGGCGCCCCCGAGGTTGCGGCCAGTGCGAGGACGGTCAGCGCAGCGAGCGCGGCGATGACGACGACTGCGCGGCGGTTCCGGGGCGTGAGGGGCATCACGGTCAGTCTAGGCTGAGGCCCGAGAGCCGGCCCTGTGTCGCGCGAGCTCGTTCCGGCCGGTCTTGCCTCCCGGTCCCGTCTTGGACATCTACCCCTGACATCCCGTAGGGCGCTGATCCCGCGCGCGGGCCGAGTGCCGGCCCGCTGCCCCGCGGATCTGGCGACCTTCCCGTTCAGCGGCCTCCTGTCCCGCCGGTTCGCGCGGCCAGCGCAAGGGGGTCGCCCTCGTCAACGGACGAGGGC
>JAFAAX010000101.1 GCA_023426345.1 Actinomycetes bacterium | reverse complement strand
TCAGTCGGGGAAGTGGAGGAGTTCGCGGGTGGGGACGCCGATGCCGTGGGCGAGGTGTTCGACGGTTTGGAGGGTGAGGTTGCGTTCGCCGCGTTCGACGCCGCCCATGAAGGTGCGGTGGACGCCGCCGGCGTCGGCGAATTGTTCTTTGCTGAGTCCGCGGTCGAGGCGGATGGCGCGGATGTTGCGTCCGACCATGCGTTGCAGCTCGCCTTCCACCCGACCCACTGTCCGCGCGCGCCACGGATGAGTCTACAGACCGATGAGTAGCAACGTCCCTGCTCAGGCTCCTGTCTGAGCTGGAGGCGCGCCGACCGTGAACGCCGTGTCCCGACCGGGCCCCCCGACCGGGCCCCCTCTCCTCCCGCGACTTCGGTGCCGTTCGGTCGTGAGGTCGGCGTACCGTCCATGCGATGAGACGACGTGGAACCAAGGCGGCCTCGGACTCGCCAACACCGCGTGGTTCAGGGCCATGTCGAGAACCGGCGCGTGATTCAGCATCGGGACAATCCGCTGCGGGCCTCGCGAGGACTGAACCACGCGCTGGTTCCGAAAGGGCGCTGTGAACCACGTCAGCGTTCCTCCGTGGTCGGATGCGGCAGTGCCTCCGATGGCAGACCTCACGGACAGCGACACAATCCTCGCGCTCTCCGGGCATCCCTCGGCCGACCACTCCCGGCCCCAGATGGGCGAACCTCGCGGTCCCAACTGGCCCAGCGGGCCCTCCGCCGCGTCGGGACGGGACGCCCCGGCGACGCTCCTGCGCCCGACGTCACGTTCCCCCGCATTGACGAGGGAATTCCGCGCTGACTACACTCTCTTGCGGTACCCGGGCGACCGGGTCCACTGACTCGTCCCCGGGTCGGCCCTCGGCCGGGCCTGGGACAGCGGGCTCCCGATCTGTCGGAGCTCCGGGCGTCATTCTCCTGGCCGGCCACACCGGTTCCAGTCATGGCGCACCGGCCCCTGGCGGACCACGCGCGTCCGCATCGGGGCCGGCGGATCCATTCCCTGGATGACTGCACCACAGGCGCGCCGCGCGCCTCTCCTCGGGGGAGGCGCCCCGCGCCCGCACCAACAGGCAACACCACACAGAACTGGAGAACCAGTGCCTACCATCAACCAGCTCGTCCGCAAGGGACGCAGCTCCAAGCGCGCGAAGGTCAAGACCCCCGCGCTCAAGGGCTCGCCCCAGCGTCGCGGTGTGTGCACCCGCGTGTACACGACGACCCCGAAGAAGCCGAACTCCGCTCTGCGGAAGGTCGCGCGCGTCCGCCTGTCCTCGGGCATCGAGGTCACGGCGTACATCCCCGGCGAGGGCCACAACCTCCAGGAGCACTCGATCGTGCTCGTGCGCGGCGGCCGTGTGAAGGACCTCCCCGGCGTGCGCTACCGCATCGTCCGCGGCGCCCTGGACACCCAGGGCGTGCGCAACCGCCAGCAGGCCCGTTCCCGCTACGGCGCGAAGAAGGAGAAGAAGTAATGCCTCGTAAGGGCCCCGCTCCCAAGCGCCCGCTGGTCGACGATCCGGTCTACGGCTCGAAGGTCGTCACGCAGCTGGTCAACCGCGTCCTGCTGGACGGCAAGAAGACGGTCGCCGAGCGCATCGTCTACGGCGCTCTCGAGAACGTCCGGGAGAAGACCGAGCAGGATCCGGTGGTCGTGCTCAAGCGCGCGCTGGACAACATCCGCCCTGCGCTGGAGGTCAAGTCCCGCCGCGTGGGCGGCGCGACCTACCAGGTCCCGATCGAGGTCAAGCCCGCCCGCGCCACCACGCTGGCGCTGCGCTGGCTGGTCGACTTCTCGCGCCAGCGCCGCGAGAAGACCATGACCGAGCGCCTCGCCAACGAGATCATGGACGCGTCCAATGGCCTCGGCGCCGCTGTCAAGCGCCGCGAGGACATGCACAAGATGGCCGAATCGAACCGCGCGTTCGCCCACTACCGCTGGTGATCCACCTCCCTTCGACGAGGGCGGCCCTCGCCCGTTGAGCCGGATGCGCAATCCGACCGGACAGGCGCGGACGCCCTCGTCGACGGTGGGGGACGGACACTGATCCACGCAACTTCCACACGAAGGACTACTCAGTGGCACAGCACGAGGTGCTCACGGACCTGCACAAGGTCCGCAACATCGGCATCATGGCGCACATCGATGCCGGCAAGACGACCGTGACGGAGCGCATCCTCTACTACACGGGCATCAACTACAAGATCGGCGAGACCCACGACGGCGCCTCGACGACCGACTGGATGGAGCAGGAGAAGGAGCGCGGCATCACCATCACGTCGGCCGCCGTGACCTGCTTCTGGAAAGACAACCAGATCAACATCATCGACACCCCTGGCCACGTGGACTTCACGGTCGAGGTCGAGCGCTCCCTGCGCGTGCTCGACGGGGCCGTCGCCGTCTTCGACGGCAAGGAGGGCGTGGAGCCGCAGTCGGAGACCGTGTGGCGCCAGGCCGACAAGTACGACGTCCCGCGCATCTGCTTCATCAACAAGATGGACAAGATGGGCGCCGACTTCTACTTCTCCGTCCAGACGATCAAGGACCGCCTCCAGGCGACGCCGATCGTCATGCAGCTGCCGATCGGCGCGGAGAGCGACTTCGCCGGCGTCGTGGACCTACTCAGCATGAAGTCCCTGCACTGGCCGGCCGTGGACGCCGACGGCCAGCCCACCATGGGCGCCGTGGTCGAGGAGGGGGAGATCCCCGCCGACCTGGTCGAGAAGGCCCAGGAGTACCGCGAGGCGCTCATGGAGGCCGCGGCCGAGGGCAGCGACGAGCTGACGGAGGCCTACCTGGAGAACGGCGAGCTGACCGTCGAGCAGATCAAGCAGGGCGTGCGCGCGCTGACGGTCTCCTCCCGGGCGTTCCCGGTCTACTGCGGGACGGCGCTGAAGAACATGGGCGTCCAGCCGGTGCTGGACGGGGTCATCGACTACCTGCCGACCCCGCTGGACATCGACGACGTCAAGGGCTTCAAGCCGGGCCACGAGGACGAGGGCGAGACCGAGTCCCGCAAGCCCGACGAGAACGAGCCGTTCTCGGCGCTGGCCTTCAAGATCGCGGCGCACCCGTTCTACGGCAAGCTGACGTTCATCCGCGTGTACTCCGGGAAGATGGCGGCGGGCTCGCCCGTCCTCAACTCGACGAAGGGCAAGAAGGAGCGCATCGGGAAGATCTTCCAGATGCACGCCAACAAGGAGAACCCCGTCGACTTCGCGCACGCGGGCCACATCTACGCGGTCATCGGGCTGAAGGACACGACGACGGGCGACACCCTGTCCGACATCAACAAGCCGATCATCCTGGAGTCGATGACCTTCCCGAAGCCCGTCATCCACGTGGCGATCGAGCCGAAGTCGAAGGCCGACCAGGAGAAGCTGGGCATCGCGATCCAGCGCCTGGCGGAGGAGGACCCGACCTTCTCCGTCGAGCAGGATCAGGAGACCGGTCAGACCATCATCGGCGGCATGGGCGAGCTCATGCTCGACATCCTCGTGGACCGCATGCGTCGCGAGTTCAAGGTCGAGGCGAACGTCGGCGCGCCGATGGTCGCCTACCGCGAGACCATCCGCCAGACCGTCGAGAAGTACGAGTACACCCACAAGAAGCAGACGGGCGGCTCCGGCCAGTTCGCGCGCGTCATCATCGCGCTCGAGCCGCTTCCGACGGACTCCGAGGAGGACTACGAGTTCGTCGACAAGGTCACCGGCGGTCGCGTCCCGCGCGAGTACATCCCCTCCGTGGATGCCGGCATCCGCGACGCCATGCAGTCCGGCGTCCTGGCCGGCTACCCGATGGTGGACGTCCGGGCGACCCTGCTGGACGGCGCCTACCACGAGGTCGACTCCTCGGAGATGGCGTTCAAGATCGCCGGCTCGATGGCCTTCAAAGAGGCCGCGAAGAAGGCGAAGCCCGTCCTGCTCGAGCCGATCATGGACGTCGAGGTGCGCACGCCCGAGGAGTACATGGGCGACGTCATCGGGGACCTCAACTCGCGCCGCGGGTCGATCTCCTCCATGGACGAGCAGCACGGCGTGCGCGTCGTGCGGGCGACCGTGCCGCTGTCGGAGATGTTCGGGTACGTCGGCGACCTGCGCGGCAAGACGCAGGGCCGCGCGGTGTACACCATGCAGTTCGATTCCTACGCCGAGGTTCCCCGGAACGTGGCGGAGGAGATCATCGGGAAGTCTCGGGGCGAGTGAGTCCCACTGGGGCGGGGTTCGGCCGGCCCGGCCGGTCCGAATTCCGCCCCGCACCAACAGAAAACCAGTAGGATTCTCACGCCCCGCGGATGCTAGAGTGGCACCAGCCCACGGCTGAGAACATCTACCCGAGTCCAGGAGGACACCAGTGGCGAAGGCCAAGTTCGAGCGCACCAAGCCGCACGTCAACGTCGGCACGATCGGTCACGTTGACCACGGCAAGACCACGCTCACCGCAGCGATCACGAAGGTGCTGCACGACGAGTA
This sequence comes from Actinomycetes bacterium, assembly GCA_023426345.1. GTDB lineage: Bacteria > Actinomycetota > Actinomycetes > Actinomycetales > Actinomycetaceae > Pauljensenia. The sequence continues at coordinate 34,543 of JAFAAX010000101.1, read as the reverse complement.
CCCGGATCTGAACGAGTTCACCCCGTTCGACCAGGTCGACAACGCCCCCGAGGAGCGCGATCGCGGCATCACGATCAACGTCTCCCACGTCGAGTACCAGACCGAGAAGCGTCACTACGCCCACGTCGACGCCCCCGGCCACGCCGACTACGTCAAGAACATGATCACGGGCGCCGCGCAGATGGACGGCGCGATCCTGGTGGTCGCCGCCACCGACGGCCCGATGGCCCAGACCCGCGAGCACGTCCTGCTCGCCCGCCAGGTCGGCGTGCCGACGATCCTGGTCGCCCTGAACAAGGCGGACATGGTCGACGACGAGGAGATGCTGGAGCTCGTCGAGGAGGAGACCCGCGACCTGCTGAACTCGCAGGGCTTCGACGGCGACAACGCCCCGATCATCCGCGTCTCCGCGCTGAAGGCGCTGGAGGGCGATCCGCACTGGACCGAGCAGATCAAGGTCCTCATGGACGCCGTGGACAACTACATCCCGACGCCCGAGCGCGACATGGACAAGCCGTTCCTCATGCCGATCGAGGACGTCTTCACGATCACCGGCCGCGGCACCGTCGTGACCGGCCGCGTGGAGCGCGGCAAGCTGCCGATCAACTCCGAGGTCGAGATCCTGGGCATCCGCCCGACGCAGAAGACCACGGTCACCGGCATCGAGATGTTCCACAAGTCGATGGACGAGGCCTGGGCCGGCGAGAACTGCGGCCTGCTGTTGCGCGGCACCAAGCGCGACGAGGTCGAGCGCGGCCAGGTCGTGGCCAAGCCCGGCTCGATCACCCCGCACACGGAGTTCAAGGGCCAGGTCTACATCCTCAAGAAGGACGAGGGCGGCCGCCACAAGCCGTTCTTCACGAACTACCGCCCGCAGTTCTACTTCCGCACCACCGATGTCACGGGCGTCATCACGCTGCCCGAGGGCACCGACATGGTGATGCCCGGCGACACGACCGAGATCGACGTCGAGCTGATCCACCCCATCGCGATGGAGCCCGGCCTGGGCTTCGCCATTCGCGAGGGCGGCCACACGGTCGGTTCAGGCCGCGTCACCGAGATCGACAAGTGACCTCGCTCCACTGACCCCGTCGGGTCGGTGAGGCCGGGGACCGCCCCGCCAGGCAGACGCCTGGCGGGGCGGTTTCTCGTATAGCCGGGCGCGGCGCGGCGTGTGGGCCCGACGGACGCACCCGTGCCGGGTCTCGAGGAGACCCCGGAGCTAAGTGAGAGTACACTCTCACCTGTTGGGAACGCGGGACCGCAGGCACGGAGGGAGCACCCGGTGAAGGATGAGGTGGAGACGGGTATCGCTCTGTCCAGCGGGGCCGCATTCGGCGCGGCCCATGCCGGCGTCCTCCTAGCCGTCGAGGAAGCGGGTCTGGACGTCCAGCTGGTGGCCGGATGCAGCGCCGGGGCGCTGGTCGGCGGCGTGTGGGCCGCGGGCCTGCCGGCTGCGGAGATCGTGGACCGGCTCCTGGTCACGGGGTGGCCGGACTTCGCCACCGTGAGGCCCTCGCGGCGCTGTGGCCTGCTGGACACCGCCCCCTTGCGGGCGAACCTGGTCGAGACAGTGGGCGATGCGCTGATCGAGGACCTGCCGATCCGGTTCGGCGCCGTGGTCACGTCCCTCGTGGACGTCCGCCCGCACGTGGTCACGACCGGCCCGCTGGTCGACGCGCTGCTGGCCAGCAGCGCCGTGCCGGGCCTGTTCCCGCCGGTCGCCGTGGACGGCCGGTCCGCCGTCGACGGCGGCGTCCTGCTGCCCCGGCCGGCGCGCGCGGCGCGCGAGATGGGCGCTCGGCATGTGGTCTCCGTCGTCTTTGGGCGGGGCCCCAGGTGGCGGCGGTGGTTCGAGTCCCGCCTCTACTCCCAGGAGGACGGCGGCGACGCGGCGGTCGTCATCGACACGGCGGGCCTGTCGCACTGGAGCAACGCCGACGTGCCGGCGCTGATCGATCTGGGCCGGCGGGCCGGCGAGGCCGCGATCTCCGCCCGCGGATCGGCGGGCCTCCTGCGAGTCGTGTGACGGGGGCGCCCGCCCTCCGCCCTACCACACGATGGCCTGGGCCAGCATGAAGTAGATGACCAGTCCGGTGCCGTCGACGATCGTCGAGATCATCGGCGCGGAGACCACGGCCGGGTCCAGTCCGATTCGCTTGAGCGCCAACGGCAGGACGGAGGCGATGAGCGAGGACCACAGGCAGACGCACAGGAGGGCCAGCGCGACGGTGGCCATGACCGGCGCGATGACCCCGAGCGTCCAGGCGCGGATCGCCCCCAGGGCGGCCATGGTCAGGCCGAGCATGAGGCCGGCGGCCAGCTCCTTGCCGATGACGCGGCCGACATCGCGCAGGCGCAGCCCCTCGGCACTCATCGCGCGCACCAGCGTGGTGGTGATCTGGGTGCCCACGTTCCCACCGGTGCCGATGAGCAGCGGGATGAAGAACGACAGGGCCACGACCGACTCCAGCTCGTCCTCGAAGGCGCGCATGACGGTGCCCGTGTACATCTCCGCCAGGAACAACGCGGCCAGCCAGATGACCCGGGCCCTCCAGATCTGCCAGGGGGACGCCGCGCGGTAGGACCCGTCCAGCGGGGAAGAACCGCCCTGGAGCGCGGTGTCCTCGCGCGCCTCCTCCGCGGCGATCCTCGCGATGGCGTCGCGGGTGACGATCCCGATCACCCGGCCGGCGTCGACGACGGGGACCGAGCCGCTGGGGGAGCGGCGGCCGTGGGCGAGCACGCTCTCCTGATCGGCGAGCCCCTCGACGGACCAGCGCAGGACCTCCTCGGCGGGGACCATGGCGTCGCCTGCCGGCCGACCGGGCGGCCCGACGGCGAGCGCGGTCAGCGGCACCCACCCGGCGAGGCGGTGTTCGCCCTCGTCGTCGAGGACGAACACCCCGTCCCCCAGCTCCTCGGGGTCCGGGGAGGCGAGGGCCACGGCGTCGGCCAGGGCGCTCCGCGCGTCCACCGCGATGACGGAGGGGCGTATCCACGAGGCGGCCGACTCCTCGGGCCACGACAGCAGGCCGCGCAGGAGCGCCGAGTGCGAGCGCGGGATCGCGTCGAGCAGCTCGCGGGCGGTGGGTTCCTCCAGCAGCCGGATCACGCGGGCGGCCTCGTTTTCGGAGAGGATGTCGAGCAGGCCCGCCCCGGTCGGGACGGGGACGGCAGCCACCAGGCGCGCGACCGCGGCCGCGGTGGTGACGTCCATGAGCGTGCGCGCGAGATCGGGGGTGAGGATCCGCGACAGGGCGCACAGGCCGTCGTCGTCGAGGTCGATCAGCTGGGAGGTGATGTCCTCGTCGGGCAGCGAGGCGAGCCACAGGGCCAGCGCGGCGGGCGTGCCCGCCGCGAGGACCTGGTCGACCCGGAGGGGGAGGCGTGACGAGGGCGCGCCGGCGCGCGCGGACCTGTTCAGGCGCATGGTGATCTTCCTGGTTCCGGAGCCGTGGGACCGATGGACCAGTGCGGGTGCGTCGAGCCGGGGCGCGCGCCCGCCCGCGCGCGGGGGATCCCGACGGGGTGGGATCCGGCCGGGGCCGGCAGGGCGCAGCCGCCTGAGGGGAACCGCCGGCGAGCCGGCGCGGGGGGCGGGTCAGCCTCGCGTGGGGACGGCCGAGGAGGCAGGCGGCATCTCGTGGCGACTATGACCCGGACCGCTGTCCATCGATGCCACCTCCTCGGTTGTTCGTCCTCGGTGCTCGGGATGGCACCAGGGCGGACTATGCCATGCCCGCTGGCGCCGGTCAACCCGCGATGCGGTGCGGCGGGAGCGCCGACGCGGCGTCCTCCGTCCCCGGGGCGACGCCATCGGGGCTCTCGGCGGGCAGGGGGCGCAGCGCGTCCAGGAGCGTCTCGATCATGCGATGCCGCTGCTCCGCATCCTCGGCGAGCGCGCCCGCCCCCAGGGCGATGACGCACAGCAGGCGGGCGAGGTCGCGCCCGTCCAGATCCCCGCGGAAGTGGCCCGCGGCCTGGCCCCGCCGGGCCAGGGCGTCGAAGAGGGCGTCGTGGCGGGCGATGAGGTCGTCGGTCAGCGGCCCGACGTTCTCGACGGACGCCATGAGGCGGCGCTCGCGGGTGAACACGGCTCCGACGCGCTCCAGGATGCGGACCAGGCTGTCATGATCGCCGTCGCAGTCCTCCAGGCGCAGGATGAGCGGCTCGACCGTCTGGGTGAAGACCCGCTGATAGACGGCGCGGGCCAGGACCTGGCGGTTCGGGAAATGGCGGTACAGCGTGGCCGCGCCCACGCCGGCCTCCTCGGCGATGCGCGTGAGGCTGGCTGCGCCGCCCGCGACCAGGGCGCCGTGGGCGGCGTCGAGGATCCGGGAGACGCTCGACGCCGCGTCGGCGCGCAGCGCGGTCCCGCGCATGACACCCCTCCTGTCCGGCCGCCGGTCCGCCGGCCCCGCCCTGTCGGTCAGGAGGCCTCGGTGACGGGGCCCCCGTAGATGTCGTCGATGTCGTCCGCGTACCGCGCCAGGACGACGGCGCGCTTGACCTTCAGCGAGGGCGTCAGCATGCCGTTGGCCTCTGTGAAGTCGGAGGTGAGGACGGTGAACTTGCGGATCGACTCCGCCCGGGAGACGTGGTTGTTCGCCCGCGCCACGGCGCGCTCCAGGCTGGCCCGGACCTCGATGTTGGCGGCCGCCTCCCGCACCGACATGGCCGGAAGGCCGTGGTTGGACAGCCACAGCGGCAGCATCTCGTCGTCCAGGGTGATGAGCGCGGAGATGAAGGGCCGCTTGTCGCCGACCACGACGATCTGGCTGATGAGCGGGTGCCCGCGCAGGTCGTCCTCCAGGGCCGCGGGCGAGACGTTCTTGCCGCCCGCCGTCACGATCAGCTCCTTGGCGCGCCCGGTGATGCGCAGATAGCCATCGCGGTCGAGGCTGCCGAGGTCGCCGGTGCGGAACCAGCCGTCCTCGGTGAACGCGGCCGCGGTGGCGTCGGGGGCGTTGTGGTAGCCGATGAAGACCGAGGGGCCTGTGACCAGGATCTCGCCCTCGTCGGAGATCCTGACGGCGGCGGGGGCCAGGGGCGGGCCGACCGTGCCGATCTTGCTGAGGCGGGGCGTGTTGACGGAGGCGGGCCCGACGGTCTCGGTGAGGCCGTAGCCCTCGAGGACCTGCACGCCGGCGCCGGTGTAGAAGTGGGCCAGGCGCTGGGAGAGCGGCGCGCCGCCGGAGATGATGTAGTCGGCGTTGCCGCCTAGGAGCTTGCGGATCTTCTGGTAGACCAGCGCGTCGGCGGCGAGGCGCTGGGCGCGCAGGCCGCGCGAGGGGCCCTCGGCGGTGGCGCTCGCCGTCGAGTAGTCGACCGCCACCTGCGCCGCCCACCGGAAGATCCGGTTCTTCGCGCCGCTCTGCTGCGCGTCGGCGGTGTTGTAGACCTTCTCCAGGACGCGGGGGACCGCCAGCAGGTAGGTGGGGTGGAAGGACGCGAGGTCGGACACCAGGTTCTTCGTGTCAGCGGTGTGTCCGAGCAGGCCCTCCCCGCTGAGCTGGAACACCTGGAGGAAGCGGGCGAGGATGTGCGCCAGGGGCAGGAACAGGAGGAGCCGGGAGTCCTTGCCCATGGCGATCTCGGGCATCCACGCATGGGCGTTGACCGCCAGCGTGGTGATGTTGCCCTGGGTGATGACCACGCCCTTCGGGATCCCCGTCGTCCCCGACGTGTAGACGATGGTCGCGACGGAGTCCGTGGTGAGCCGGCGGGTGCGGGCGTCCACGTCGGTGTGGGGCGTCGTCGCCCCGGCGTCGACGATGGTGCGGATCGCGTCGGAGTCCAGGGACAGCACGTGATCGAGCGGGTGGCCGGACTTGCCCGCGGCCGTCCGGACCAGCTCGGCCATGGTGATCGTCTCGGTGACCACGGCGGAGACGTCGGCGTCGGTGAGGATGTGGGCGACCTGGTCGATGGAGGAGGTCTCGTAGATCGGGACGGGGACCAGCCCGGCGAACCAGCAGGAGTAGTCGAGCAGCGTCCATTCGTACCGGGTCCGCGACATGATGGCGACGGAGTCCCCGAACTCCAGGCCGAGGCCGACGAGTCCCGCCGCGACGTCCTGGACCTGCTCGTAGAACTCGACGGCGCTGATCGGGGCCCACACGCCGCCGATCTCCCGCTTGACCTCGATGAGCGGGCGGCGGGCCGAACGCTGGACCCGCTGCTCCAGCAGCAGGGGCACGGTGGTCGTCTCGTCGGTGCGCACCAGGACAGGGGCGTGCCACTCGATGGCGCCCGAGTCCGTGGTCAGGCGGATCGCCTCTGACGATCCCTCGCCGGGGGTCGGGGCGGCGCCGCCCTCTCCGTCTGCCTCAGATGTCTGGTCGGGCGTCTCATCCATCGACGTCGCCGTCCCTTCCGGGGGCCGTCCCCCGTGTGTCGATCGCTTGGCCGGGCACCCGCGGGATGCGGACACACGCCCACATCATAGGGCCCCCGGTTGATCGCGCGGGGAGCGTCCCCGTGCCCGGGCGCGGATCAGCGCGCCCGTCGGCCGCGTCCGCGACGGCGGTCGTGGGCGAGGGCGGGCCGTTGACCGATCGGTTGGATGTCCGAAAACGGTTGATCCGGCGCTGTGGGCCTATAGAAGCGCAGGTCACAAGCCTCAGTGATGAGACTAAGCGGGTAAGTCTGAGATCTTGTACTTGAATTCCAAGACACTTTCGGTTTTCGCGTGAAAAGGCGTTGACTGTTCGGCTTTGGCACGAGAGAGTCGGCCATGTCCATGGCGCGCGCCGTCCCGGAAGTTCGCGCGCGCCGGACTCTCATCAGCGAAGTCGAGGAGTTGCCGTCGTGTCCACGCCAGTACGCAAACGGGGATCTGCGCCCTTCAACACGTCTGTCACCATCAAGATCCGCGCCGTGATCGGCGCGTTGATCGCCGCCCTGATGGCGCTCGTGATGGCCGTGGGCGGCATGGTGCAGCCCGCGAATGCGGCCGGCACCCACAAGTACTTGACGATCGACAAGACCGTCGACCAAGCGGACTCGGAGGATCTGGCCGCCGGACAATCCTTCACGTACAACATCGCGTTGAACTGCGCAGAGGAGAACTGCGTGAACGCGACGATGACGGATCTCCTGCCGGCTGACCTGCAGGGCTTCACGGTGACGGGCGTCGAGATCACTCCGGCGTCCGTCGGCGGCGTCGCCTCGTGGACCGAGGCCGGCGCGCCGGTGGGCCAGCCCGCCACGGTCGGCGCTGCGACGGGCTTGACCGTCGCCCTGCACGAGCCGTTCAGTGGCGGATCGGGCCTGGTGGTCGGGACCACCGCGCACGTCAACGTCACGCTGCAGGTACCGAACGACTTCTCACCGAACGATCCGCGCAATGACAAGCCGATCGAGAACACGGCGACGAGCACCGCCGACAACTCCGCGGACGACTCCAGCTCGGCCACGGTGACGGTCAAGGTCGCCCAGACGATTGCGGCGGACATCGCGAAGACCTGGTCGCCGGACCATGACGGGTTCGACGAGGGCGCGGCGTCGGCCATCGCGCTGACGAGCACCAACACGTCGAATGTCGACGTCGACACGTTGACGGTGCAGGATCCCCAGGAATCCGCCGCCCCGGACAGTGCGGCGGCGCTCGCCGCCGGCAACCCGTTCCGGTACGTCGACTTCACGGGCTTCGGAACCCCGACGACCATGCCACCGGGCGCGGAGACAGTGCAGGTGGACGCGTACGTGCTGCGCAGTGGCGGATGGACGTGGGTGTCGGGAACGCCCGGCACTGACTTCTCGCTGCCAAGCGGTGTGGCGGTGGGGGATGTGGCGGGCCTCCGCTTCACCTACACGGGCACTCTGGCCCCGGGAGCGGCCGATTCCGTCGTCCTCAACCTTGCCCAACGCTCCACGGACCGCCAGGGCGGCGCCGCCATTCCGACCACGCAAACGCTGACGATCACGAACTTGGCCCAGGCTCAGACCTCAAAGAACGGCGTGACGAGCACGGTGGCGACGGACGACGCCACCTACACGGTGTCCCCGGCCGCGGTCGGCACGACGGTGGACAAATCGTTCACGCCGAACCGCGTGCCGGCCGGCAATAGCTCGATCGGCACGATCACCGCGACGAACACCCAATCCAGCGTGAAGACGCTCGTGATCTCGGACAAGGACTTCTTCACCGACGAGCTCACCTTCGGCGGCTTCACGCAGCCGATCTCCTGGCCCTCCGGGGCGGCCAGCGGGAAGATTACGTACCACATGCTCGACGGCAGCGCGGATCAGTCGGTCGACATCGACAACGGTCTGACGACTCCCACCGCGCCGACGGGGAAGATCTCCGGCTTTGAGATCGTCTTCGACTCGACGTCGAACACCATCGTCACCGGGGCGCAGTCGACGGCGACGTTCCAGGTGAAGACGTCGAGCGCTGTCGACTTCGGCGACAAGACGGAACTGACCTCGACCAACACGGCGACGTCGACCGTGACGGCCGTCAACGAGCAGACCGAGACGGATCAGGACACCGCCGATCTCACCCGGGTCAAGCCGGGCATCAACGTCGACCTCGAGAAGAGCATCAAGCCCTCCGGCGCCGTGGAGCCCGGCCACGACGTCATCGTCGACCTGACGGCGACCACGAATGCCAGCTCCGATTACGTCAAGCCGACGACGATCGTCGTCGAGGACTCCTGGGGCGAGGGCAAGCCAGTCGACGGCTTCTGGAACGCCTTCGATCTCACGGCCATCCAGCCGACCCAAGTGCCCGCGGACACAAAGCTGACGGTCGAGGTCCAGAAGAGCGACGGCGAGTGGAAGGTCATCGACACACAGGCCGCTCAGGAGGCTGCCTCCCTCTACCAGCTGAGCGCGAGTGACCTGACGTCGAAGCTGGACGCCGCAGGCGCGGGCGCCGCGGACACCCTCACGGGGATCCGCTTCACCTTTGAGAGTACCTCTCGCTTCCCGAGCAACACGACGGTGCATCCCTACGTCGACTTCACGGCGCGCGCGACGACTCGCGCTGACGACAGCGTGAAGACGGACACGCTGAATCCGGACACGAACACGGACGCCGACCAACGGCAGACGGCGTACAAGAACGCGGCGACGACGACCGGCACCGGCAAGACCGACGACGGGAAGGACCTGACAGGGACAGATGATGACACCGCGACGACGGGCGTCATCGTCTATCCGGGCGGCGGCACCGGTCCCGGCGTCCACATCAGCAAGGACTGGGACAAGGCGAGCGTGCCGTCCCAGTCCGGAGCGACCGCGACGACCGCGCTGAACTGGCGCGTCGACAGCGGCCTCACGCAGGTGACGATCACCGATCCGGCAACGGGGGAGAACACGCCCGCGAGCACCGTCTTCGACGCGTTCAACCTCACGACGATCAACGCGATCGCGGCCTCGTCGACGCCGTACTCGAACGGCTGGTACCTCAAGTACGACACGATCAGCCAGATCGAGCTGTACAACGGCAGCACATGGCAGCCGGTGACCGCCCCCGAGGGCGGCTGGCAGGACGCGAACGGCGGATTCAAGGGCTACACGCTGACGGAGGCCGAGCAGGCGAGCACCACCGCGGTGCGCCTCACGGTCGTCCCCAATGACCCGGCCCGCACAGCGGCGCTGACAGGCGGCACCGATCCCTATGCGCCTCCCGCAGGCAGTGGCGTGGCGGCGTCCAGCGGCGACCGCACCTTCCCCCTGACGTGGCAGCTGCGCAATGTCAAGCGATCCGCCCCATCAGTGTGGGTGACGGGTGGCGCGGACTACAACACGGTGGACAAGGGGACGGTCGAGAACACGGTTCTGATCAGTGGAACGACGGCCGACAACCAGACCACGACCGACACGGCCGAGGACACCATCAAGGTCGCCGACCAGGATCCTCTGGTGACGGTCTCGAAGTCCGTGGCCACCGGCGCCATCCAGGTGCCGGCTCCCGGCACAGTTGATGCCTCCGCGTATCCGACGGACAGCTACACGCTGACCGCGAGGAACGGCTCCACCACGGGCGCCTCCTACGTGCGCGTCACCGATCCGGCCGCCTGCACGGATAGCGCGCTGGGACAGTGTCAGACCACCGGCGACGCCGCGGGCGCCCTGGCTGATCCCTTCAAGGACAACGCCGATGTGAAGGCTGGCGTCCTGGACACGGCGGCCACTCCGAACCCGTTCAACCGGCAGGACATCACCAAGGTGACGATCGGCGCGAGCATCCCCGCTCAGGTGGACCTCGGCCAGAGCACGGTCTGGCTGTTGCACTTCACGCCTGGCGCCGAGGGCAGCACCACCGGCACCTACACGACCACCTCGACCACCGCGGCGGCCGTCAACGCGATGACGGCCGCCGAACTGGCCGACGTCGTCGGGATCTCGGTGACCTTCCAGGGCGCCGACCCCGCCACCAACGGCGGCTCGATCACCCAGGGCAACGCGCTGACCGTCAAGATCGACACCCAAGTGCGGGCGACCCTGCGGACCACGGGTGCGGACTTCATCCCGAACACCGATGACTTGCGCTTCTCCAACAACCGCGTCTTCGCGCAGTCCTACGACCCGGTGACCAGCCCGACGATCAAGACGGGAGACGTCGACGACGCCTCGGTCGAGTTCTCGTCCGGCACGATCGACGTGAATCCCGGCAAGACGATCACACCGGGGACCATCGCCGCTCCGAACCCGAAGGCGCCGCAGACCGTCACACTGAAGGCGGACCAGGGCACCTCGTCGACAGTCGCGCCCAAACAGGTCGTGATCACCGACTTGCCGGACGGGACCGACGGATCGAGCGAGTTCTGGGCGAACTTCGACTTCACCGGCCTGACAGGGATCACATTCCCGGCCAACGCCGACCAGGTGCAGATCGACGCCTACGCGAACGGAACGTGGACGACGGGCACCGCGCAGCCGAAGAGCGCAGGCACCTTCACGCTGCCATCAGGCGTCCAGAATCAGGATGTCGCGGGCCTGCGGTTCACGTTCAGCAGGAGCGATGGGAAGCTGTTCTCATCGACCACGTGGAGTGCGAAGGCGATCTTCACCGCTGTCCTGCGCGACACCCAGCGCGGCTCCACGGACTCGGTGGTCTTCCCGAGCAGCGCGACGGACAAGATGACCGCGCAGAGCATCGGCGCCTTGGCCCAGACGGACGAGAAGCCCGCAACGGCCGGTGTCCAATGGAACGACGGCGACTTGATCCTCGCCATCAATAAGCTGGCGAACAACGGCACGCGCTCCGCGCAGGTCGGCCAGATGATCCCCTGGGACATCACTGTCAAGAACGCGGGCACCGGCTACCCCGACCTCACGCAGGTCGTGGACAACCTGCCCGCTGCGCTGAAGTACACCGGCGTGGGCAGCCCCGCCGATCCCAGCCATCCCGTGCAGTTCACAGCGGGCAAGCTGGCGGACGACACCCCCGGAACGCTGTCGGCCGCCCCGACGGTGGATTCGAGCGATCCCACGAAACTGGTGTTCACGTGGCCGGCTGGCCAGTCGCGCCTTCAGCCCACGGAGACCGCCGTCATCCGCGTCTGGCTGGAGCTCCAGCCCGGCCCGGTGGCCGGCGAGCAAGTGACGAACCACGTCTCGGTGTTCACCCAGCAGGACCTCAAGGGCGTCAGCAAGGTCAATCCGGGGGACGGAGCGGGCGCTGTCTCGGCGGCGGGCGACACGGGCGCCACGACCTTCGACTCGGTGACGCCGACCGTCGGTGAGAACCTGTTCGTCGTCAAGGGCGTCAAGGGCTCCCTGGCCGGCGCGGTCAACACCAACGACCCGAGCCAGACCTGCACGCCGACCCTGTCGGGCCTCAACGGGGAGAACTACTACCGCACTCCCTGCGCGGCCAACAGCACCGTCAACGGCACCGACGACTGGGTCCTCCACATGGTGAACGCCGGGACCACGAACGTCACGCGCGCGCAGTTCTTCGATCAGCTGCCGGTGCAGGACGACAAGTACCTGGTGGCCAGCGAGAACGGCCGCGGGACGCAGTACCGTCCGCAGCTGCTCGACGATCTGGGCAACATCGCCGTGGTCGGCGCGCCGACCGGGACGACGACGACCGTCGAGGTGACCACGGACGCGAACGCCTGCGTCAACACGTGGAACACAGATCTCACGGCGATGGCCGCGGGCGCGAACGCCTGCACCGCCAACACGTGGGCGGTCGCCGGATCCGGCACCGAGTGGTCGAAGGTCACGGCGATCCGCGTGACGCTCGACTTCACGACGTCCGAGGACACCGCCCTGCGACCCGGCAAGGGCGTGGACGTGACGTTCTCGACGGTGAACGTGCCCCAGACGTCGGCGGACGCCAGCGGCGCCTCGACGGACGTGCCCGCCACGGACCAGTTCGCCTGGAACCAGTTCGGGCTGATCTACCAGGGCCTCCGCACGGCGAAGATCGCTCCGAGCCTGGTCGGTGTGCACCTGCGCACCGGCTCGATCGAGGTGACCAAGGACGTCATCGGCGCCGCGGCCGCCTATGCCCCCGACGCCTTCACCGCGAGCGTCGCGTGCACGATCCCCGGACCGGACGACCAGGCCGTTCCGCTGACGTTCGACGGCGCGGCGACCAAGCAGGTGACGCTCACGAAGGGCGAGGACGGCGCATACGCTCCCGCCACGGTCAGCGGGATCCCGGTCGGCGCCACGTGCACCGTCTCCGAGGACGGCGCGCAGGGCTCGTTCGGGGAGACCACGCGTTCGATTGACAAGGCGCAGATCCAGGTGACCACGCCCGACGCGACCGACGGAGTGGCCAGCGATCCGATCGCCTCCTCGCAGATCGCCACGATCACCAACGACTACCAGATGGGCGGCCTGTCGGTGACCAAGCAGGTGGAGACCGAAGCTGACAAGGGCACTTTCGGCCCCTTCGACTTCACGGCGACCTGCACGGCGATCGGGGGCGCACCCGTGGACTTCGGCGACGGTCAGACGACTCAGTCCTTCACCCTGAAGGACGGGGAGACTTGGACGGCCCCGGAGAACACGATCCCGATCGGAAGCTCGTGCACGATCACCGAGACGGACAACGGTTCGGCGGATTCCACGGTGTTCACCGGTGACAACATCACCGCAACCGATGGCACGTCGGTGACGGTTCGCATCACGGGTGGCGACACGGCGGTGACGAACTCTTTGGTGACGAACCACTTCGACGCGGGCACATTCACCGTGGCGAAGACCGTGGACGGAGCCGGCGCGCAGACGTACGGGAACGGGGACTTCGGTTTCCACTCCGCGTGCGACTACCAGGGGCAGACGCTGCTCGACGAGGACTACACCCTCGTCGCGGGCGCGACCCGGACGTCCGGAGTCTTCCCGACGGGCACGGTCTGCACCACAACGGAGACGGCGAACGGCGGCGCGACCGCTCAGGCGCTCGACCCGGCGGACGGCGCGGTGACCATCTCCGCGGCGACGGACGAGGTTCCGTCGGTGACGGTCACCGCCACGAACACCTTCGACACGACGTCTTTGAGCATCGTCAAGAAGGTGACGGGAGCGGCGGCCGAGTCCCGTGGCGCAGGACCGTTCACAGCCCAGGCCACCTGCACCTATCAGAAGGACGGACAAACCACTCCGGTGCCGCTGTCGAACGACGGCACAGTGGTCCTCGACGCGGCGAACGGCTACAAGGCGACGATCGGCAACATCATCGTCGGCGCCGAGTGCGCGGTCGTGGAGACCGACAAGGGCGGTGCGGACGCGACGACCATGGACCCGGCGGACGGCAAGGTCACACTCGCCGACCAGACGGGTGCGACGGTGACGATCACGAACGTCTTCAACGAGAAGGGCAAGCTCTCGAAGACGGGCGCGAACGTGATCACGGCCGTTCTGGCGGGTCTGCTCCTGCTCGGAGGCGGAGGGGCCCTGATGCTCACCCAGCGCCGCCGTCGGCAGCGCGGCACGCACCTGGCCGAGTGACCTTGGCTGAGTGAGGGCGGGCCCCGGGGAGGGAACTCCTTCCCCGGGGCCCGCCCTTCTCCGTGGGCGTGCGCCCGCTCACGCTTTTCACGCACCTGCGTGGACATGTCTGAGACCTTGTACACTCGCCGACGAGGCCGGTTCCGCCGCCGGCCGGATGGAGGCAGACATGGAGGGGAACCTGTCCGTCGTCGTCGTGGACGATCACGAGATCGTGGGACTGGGACTGAAGAAGGCCCTGGAGGACCGCGATCCCCGGTACTCCGTCGTCTCGTGCCCGACCATCGACGCGATCGAGATGCCGCCGCCGCCCGTCGTGGTCGTCCTCGACCTGCGCCTGGGGGACGGATCGACGCCCACCTCGAACCTGGCCGTGGCGCGCAGCGCCGACGTGCCCGTGGTCGTCTACACCTCCGGGGACAACCCGGTCCTGGTCCGCGAGGCCATCGCCGCGGGCGCCCTGTCCATCGTCCGCAAGTCCGCGCCGCTGGACGAGCTGGTCGCGGCCCTCGACGCCGCCGCGGAGGGCCGCACCTCCGTGGGCCTGGACTGGGCCGCCGCCCTGGACGCCGACGAGGACTTCGTCTCCCGCCACCTCAGTCCCACCGAGGCCAGGGTGCTCGCCCACTACGCCTCGGGCGAGACCTCCGACGTCGTGGCCCGCGAGCTCATGATGTCGAAGAACACCATCAACACCTATGTCTCCCGCATCCGGGACAAGTACCGGGCCGCGGGCCGCCAGGCGGACTCCCGCGTGGATCTGTTCAAGCGCGCCGCGGAGGACGGGCTGGTCAGCTACTTCGACCACGACGGATGAGCGAGGGCCCGCCGGCGCCGCCCTCGTCGATCGTCATCCGGGTCGAGCCGACGATCGGAGCGTACGCGCTGGCCCTGCGGCGCATCCTGGTGGTCGCCGCCGGCCTGGCCCAGGTGCTCTTCATCGTCGTCGCCTGGACCGGCCTTCTCGAACTCATCGGCCGGATCGGCCCGGGGCCGGCCCTCGGCTCGATCGTGCCGGTGTGGGTCCTGCTCGTGGCGGGCGGCGCGTGCGCCCTCGTCGCCCTGGTGCGCCACCCGGCGCGCGGCGAGGACGATCCCGAGCACGTCACGCTCAGCCCCGCCGATCACGTCGGATTGCTCCTCATCCGCGCCGCCAGCCTGTGGTACCTGGCCGTCCTGGTGTTCAGCGCCGCCACTGCCGGGAACCCGGCCCTGTCCCCGATGCAGGTGACCAGCGGCCAGGTGCCGCTGCTGGGGGAGTACTTCCCGCTGGCGCTCGTCGTGCCGATCCTGCTGCGCCCCGCCGCCGCTCGTCTGGCCACCGTCCTGCCGATGCTGGTGTTCGCCTTCGGCGTGGCCGTGTCCGGCCCCCGCGACGCGGCGACCTGGGACTACGCGCCCTATCATTACCTGTTCAGCGCCGTGTACCTGGCGTGGGCGACGTGGACGCTGCATCAGGCGCGGATCCTCGACGCGGACCGCGCCCGCACCCGCGTCCGCGAGGCGGAGGCGATCCGGGAGCGCGCCGTGACGGAGGGCCGCCGGCGCAGTGACGCATTCATCCACGACCACGTCCTGTCCGCCCTGGTCCCCGCCGCCACGGGACTGGCGGACGGAGCCCTCCTGGTCGATGCGGCCCGGGTCGCGTCCGCCACCTTGGACTCCGTGGTCGAGGACATCCACCCCTGGCTGGCCTCGCAGATCGCCCCCGCGATCGGCGAGTACATGGGCAGGATCGGCCTGACGCCGAAGGTCCTGGCCCATCTCCACGCCGACCTGATGGTGCCGGCCGAGGTGGCCGCCGCGCTTCAGGAGGCCACCTGGGAGGCGCTGCGCAACTGCCTGAGACACGCACGAGGGCGGACCGGAGCCCTCGCGCCGGTCACCGTCACGGTGACCACCACCGAGCAGGGGCTCCACATCCAGGTCTGCGACGAGGGGCCCGGCTTCGATCCGGCGGCCATCCCGGACGGGCGTCTGGGCATCCGCCGGTCGATCATCGAGCGCGTCGACTCCGTGGGCGGGCGGGCCCGCGTCCGCTCCGCGCCGGGGGAGGGTGCCGCGGTCGAGATCTCGTGGCGGAGACGGGCGGTCGTCCCGGAGGACGCGGACAGGCCGGCGCCGGTGCTCCCCGCCGGTTCCGGCTACTCCGTGCAGACCCCGCTGGCGCGGACGATGGGCGCTTTGGTGGGGGCGTTCGAAGTCCTTCTCGTCGTCCAGTGCGCGGACGCCTATGAGCGGCTGTGGGTGGTGGTCGCAGCGCTGGCGCTCCAGGGCGTCGCGGCCTGGCTGTGCCTGCGCGAGTGGCCGCACGCCGTTCTTCCCCGCTGGGCGGCGAGCGTGGTCGCGCTGATCGCGGCGCTGAGCGCCGTGATGGTCCTCGCTCAGCTGCCCGGACAGGGGTGGCCGGCGTGGGCGCCGTGGTCGACGGCCACGGGCTCTCTCCTCCTGGCCGGCGTCCTCAACCTGCGCCAGCGCCCGGCGGCCGCCTGGGTGGCGTGGGCGCTGCGCGGCGTCGGGACGGCCGCGTGGGCGGCCTGGTGGGGCCTGCCGGTCGGCTCGACCGTCATGAGTCTCATGGCCGCCCAGACGCTCACGCTGCTCAGCTGGACCGTCGCCACGATGTGGACCTGGGGGGTGGGCCGGATGATCGCCGAGGAGCAGCAGCGGGCCTACGACCTGTCGCAGACCCGCGACGCCCAGCGCGAGATCCGAGCCGTCATGGACCGGTCCCTGGTCGCCGTGGCGAGCCGGGCCCGCCCCGTGCTGGACGCGATCGCCGCCGAGGCCGACGGCGGCGCGCTCACGGAGGAGACCCGGACGAGGGCGCGCCTGCTCGAGGCGGAGCTGCGCGACGAGATCCGCGCCCCGGCCCTCACCGGCACCGCGGTCGTGCGGGAGGCCCGGGCCGCCCGCAGGCGCGGCATCGAGGTCATCATGGTCGACGACTCCGGCGAGGGCGGGCTCGCGGACGCGGCGCTGGACCGCGTGGTCCGTCTCGCCTCCGCCGCCCTGCACCGGGCCGCCACCGGTCCCGTCGTCATCCGGATCTTCCCCCGGGGGCGCCCCGAGCTGGCGACGATCGTCGTCGATGGCACGCGCGTGGTCGTGCGCGCGGGCGCCGACGCCGCGGAGAAGAGCCGTCCGACGGCTCCCCGGCAGCGCACCGACTCCGCGCGAACGCCCTGAGGGCGTGGCGCGGTGGGGAGGCAGGCTCCCCGGGGGCGCGGGTCCCGGCCACGCGCGCCGCGCAGCGGGAGGCTCGCCCAAGCGGGCCGTGCAGCGGGAGGCGAGACCGGTGTCGAGTTCGGTACGTGTGGCAGTGGGGTTTGCCACAGGTACCGAACTCGATGCGTGGTCGGATTCTGTGATGACGTGAGTGTCGACGTTTGTGCTGGTGGGAGGCTCGGTGATAGGGCCGGGGGTGGAGGAGGTGTTGCCGAGTTCGGTATCTGTGGCGGAGGGGTCTGCCACGGGTACCGATCTCGAGGGTCGCGAGCTCTGTGGGTGCCACAGGTACCGACCTCGAGGGTCTCTGGTGCCGTCTGGGCGCGTGGCGGGCGCGGTCGCTGATCACTCTGTTGTGAACTGAGTGGTGTGTGGTGTGGGTCGTCCTGTGGTGAGTGTGTTGATGATGGGTGGGGCGCCCTGGTGCTTGTGGTCCGTTCGTCCGGGAGGTGTCCGTCCGTGCGGGGGTATGAGCGAGGACTACCTAGTCACGCACGGTTTGGGCCTGGTCGGGTTCGCTCGTGTGGGTGTGAGGGAGGGACCTGTCCGCGAGGGGGGCGCACGCGAGATCGCTCGTTGGGCAGGGATCTGCCCGTGGGGAAGCGGAATGCTCGCGGGGCTGTCCTCCGCATGTCCGAGCGCCCGCGCCGGCTGAGCCGGCGCCGCCCTCGTCAATGAGCGACAGGCGACGACCGAACTCGACGCCGAACAGCACCGAAGTCGCGGGAGGGGGCGGGCCGGGGGAGGGAGGCGGGGGGGAAGGGGGATCTCACACCGCCCCCGATTTCGCGACACGCCCGGACGGGGGGTAATGTGGATGGCCGATGCCGCGCAGGGGTCGGGCGCCGTCCGGCGCCCCGGTCTGTCGGCGGATTCACAGGCGCCACCAGGCCTCCGGCCTTGTGTCGGACCCGGCGGATCTGCCAAGATTGCACGGTTGCCCCCGCAAGGGGCGTTCCGGGGTTCCCTCCGGAACGGGCCGAACGGCCCTGGTTCTTTGGACAAGACAACGGTCCGCCTCCCGGACAGGGGGAGGAACCGCGGAAAAGTGTGCCGCCTGCTGGCGACACGCCCGAATGCGGGGACCGGTGACGAAGCTGTACGAGAAGAGGTATGACGGCATGGCGGGACAGAAGATCCGCATCCGGCTCAAGTCCTATGACCACGAGGTCATCGACAGCTCCGCGCGCAAGATCGTGGAAACCGTGCAGCGCGCGGGTGCCACGGTCGTGGGCCCGGTGCCGCTGCCGACCGAGAAGAACGTGTACGTCGTCATTCGGTCGCCCCACAAGTACAAGGACAGCCGCGAGCACTTCGAGGTGCGCACGCACAAGCGGCTCATCGACATCATCGACCCGACGCCCAAGGCGGTCGACTCGCTCATGCGGCTCGACCTGCCGGCCGACGTCAACATCGAGATCAAGCTCTGAGGAAACATCTGCCATGACTACTGGAACGCAGCAGGCGGCGGCGCCCGTGAAGGCGCTGCTCGGCCGCAAGCTGGGGATGACCCAGGTGTGGGACGCCAACGGGCGCCTCGTGCCGCTGACGGTCGTGCAGGTGGACACCAACGTCGTCACGCAGGTGCGCGATCTGGAGACCGACGGCTACACCGCCATCCAGCTGGGCTTCGGCGACATCGACGCCCGCAAGGTGACCAAGCCGCTGGCCGGCCACTTCGAGAAGGCCGGCGTCGAGCCGCGCCGCCACCTCGCCGAGGTCCGCACCTCCGCGAGCGACTCCTACGTCACCGGCCAGGAGCTGGCTGCCGACGTGTTCGAGGCCGGCCAGTCGGTCGACGTCTCGGGCAACACCAAGGGCAAGGGCTTCGCCGGCGTCATGAAGCGCTACGGCTTCAAGGGCGACTCCGCCTCCCACGGCGCCCACCGCAACCACCGCAAGCCCGGCTCCATCGGCGCCTGCGCCACCCCCGGCCGCATCTTCAAGGGCCAGCGCATGGCCGGCCGCATGGGCAATGCCCGCCGTACCATCCAGAACCTGACGGTCCAGGCCGTGGACACCGAGAAGGGCCTGCTGCTCATCGCGGGCGCCGTCCCGGGCCCGAAGAACGGCATCGTCCTGGTTCGCTCGTCCGTGAAGGGTGCGTGATCATGTCCGACGCTCTGACCGTTGACGTCGTGGACGTCGAGGGCACGAAGGTCGGGACCGCCGACCTGCCCTCCGAGGTCTTCGACGCCCCCGTCAACATCCCGCTCATCCACCAGGTCGTCGTGGCCCAGCTGGCCGCGGCCCGCCAGGGCACGCACGCCACGAAGACGCGCGGCATGGTGTCCGGCGGCGGCAAGAAGCCGTTCCGCCAGAAGGGCACCGGCAACGCCCGCCAGGGCTCGATCCGCGCCCCGCAGTACACCGGCGGCGGCACCGTCCACGGGCCCCAGCCGCGCGATTACACGCAGCGGACCCCCAAGAAGATGAAGATCGGGGCCCTGCGCGGCGCCCTGTCCGACCGCGCCCGCGCCGGCCGCATCCACGTGGTCACCGGCCTCATCGAGGACGCGACGCCCTCGACCAAGAAGGCCCTGGCCGCCCTGCGCGCCCTCACCGAGGGCCGCACGGCCCTGGTGGTGCTCGAGCGCTCCGACGAGGTCACGGCGCTGAGCCTGCGCAACGCGCCGGAGGCCCACCTGCTGTGGGCCGACCAGCTCAACACCTACGACGTGCTGGACAACGAGGACGTGGTGTTCACCCAGACCTCGCTGGCGACCTTCCTGGGCACCAAGGAGGAGACGAAGTGAGCAGCATCGAGGCGGCCAAGAGCCATCGCGACATCATCCTCAAGCCCGTCGTCACCGAGAAGTCGTCGGTGCTGATGGACCACGGGAAGTACACCTTCGAGGTGGACCCGCGCGCGACGAAGACCGAGGTCAAGATCGCCATCGAGCAGATCTTCGGCGTCAAGGTCGGATCCGTGGCCACGCAGAACCGCAAGGGCAAGGCGTACCGCACCCGCGACGGCATCGGCCGGCGCAAGGACGTCAAGCGGGCCATCGTGACGCTGCGCGAGGGCACGATCGACATCTTCGGCGAGCAGGCCTGAGAGACGCGCTGGAGAGGCTAAGGAAATCATGGGAATCCGCAAGTACAAGCCCACGACGCCCGGGCGTCGCGGAGCCAGCGTGTCCGACTTCGTCGAGATCACGCGCTCCACGCCCGAGAAGTCGCTGGTCCGCCCCCTGCACAAGACGGGCGGACGCAACTCCAACGGTCGGGTGACCTCGCGTCACCGCGGCGGCGGCCACAAGCGCGCCTACCGCGTCATCGACTTCCGTCGCCACGACAAGGACGGCGTGCCCGCCCGCGTCGCGGAGATCGAGTACGACCCGAACCGCACGTCCTACATCGCGCTGCTGCACTACGCGGACG
Organism: Actinomycetes bacterium; assembly: GCA_023426345.1. Classification (GTDB taxonomy): domain Bacteria; phylum Actinomycetota; class Actinomycetes; order Actinomycetales; family Actinomycetaceae; genus Pauljensenia. The sequence continues at coordinate 14,005 of JAFAAX010000101.1, read as the reverse complement.
GCGAGAAGCGCTACATCCTGGCGCCCGCGAAGCTCAAGCAGGGCGACCGGGTCGAGTCCGGCCCCGCGGCCGACATCAAGCCCGGCAACTGCCTGCCGCTGCGCAACATCCCCCTGGGCACCATGGTGCACGCCGTGGAGCTCAAGCCCGGCGGCGGCGCGAAGATCGCCCGCTCCGCCGGCACCTCCGTCCAGCTGGTCGCCAAGGAGGGGCGGTTCGCGCAGCTGCGCATGCCCTCCGGCGAGATCCGCAACGTGGAGGTCACCTGCCGCGCGACGGTCGGCGAGGTCGGCAACGCCGAGCAGTCGAACATCAACTGGGGCAAGGCCGGGCGCATGCGCTGGAAGGGCAAGCGCCCCCACGTCCGCGGCGTCGTCATGAATCCCGTGGACCACCCGCACGGCGGTGGCGAGGGGCGCACCTCCGGTGGCCGTCACCCCGTCAGCCCGTGGGGCAAGCCCGAGGGCCGTACCCGTCGTCCGAACAAGCCCAGCGACAAGCTCATCGTGCGTCGTCGCCGGACCGGCAAGAAGCGCTGATAGGGAGCTGGAGACATGCCGCGCAGTTTGAAGAAGGGTCCGTTCGTCGACGACCACCTGTTCAAGAAGGTCGACGCCGCGAACGAGTCGGGCTCCAAGGCCGTCATCAAGACCTGGTCCCGTCGATCGGTCATCACCCCCGATTTCCTGGGGCTGACCTTCGCGGTCCACGACGGACGCAAGCACGTCCCGGTGTTCGTCACCGAGTCGATGGTGGGCCACAAGCTCGGAGAGTTCGCGCCCACGCGGACCTTCCGCAGCCACGACAAGGACGATCGCAAGGGACGTCGGCGCTGAGCCGGCCCTCACGGAAGAAGAGGCAGGATTCCATGGAAGCCAAGGCGCAGGCGCGTTACGTTCGCGTCACGCCCCAGAAGGCGCGCCGTGTCGTGAACGAGGTTCGCAACAAGGGCGCCCTCGAGGCCGCCGACATTCTGCGGTTCGCCCCGCAGGCCGTCGCTACCGATGTCCGCAAGGTGCTGCTCAGCGCCATGGCCAACTCCAAGGTCAAGGCCGAGCTGGCCGGTGAGACCTTCAACGAGGCGGACCTCCGCGTGATGGAGGCCTACGTCGACGAGGGCCCGACGATGAAGCGCTTCCGCCCGCGCGCGCAGGGGCGCGCCGGACGCATCCTCAAGCGCTCCAGCCACATCACGATCGTGGTGGGCACCACGGACGACATGAAGAAGGGAGACCGGTAATGGGCCAGAAGGTCAACCCCACCGGGTTCCGCCTGGGAATCACCACTGACCATCGCTCCCGCTGGTTCGCGGACTCCACCACGAAGGGTCAGCGCTACGCCGACTACGTGGCCGAGGACGTCGCGATCCGCAAGATGCTCTCCGAGAGCCTCGAGCGCGCCGGCATCTCCAAGGTGGACATCGAGCGCACCCGCGACCGCGTGCGCGTGGATCTCCACACCGCGCGCCCGGGCATCGTCATCGGGCGCCGCGGGGCCGAGGCCGACCGCCTGCGCCAGAGCCTGGAGAAGCTGACGGGCAAGCAGGTCCAGCTCAACATCCTCGAGGTCAAGAACCCCGACCTGGACGCGCAGCTGGTCGCCCAGGGCATCGCCGAGCAGCTGGCCGCCCGCGTGTCCTTCCGCCGCGCCATGCGCAAGGGCATCCAGTCCGCGCAGAAGGCCGGCGCGGAGGGTATCCGCGTGCAGGTCTCGGGCCGCCTGGGCGGCGCCGAGATGAGCCGCTCGGAGTTCTATCGCGAGGGGCGCGTGCCGCTGCACACGCTGCGCGCCTACATCGACTACGGATTCCACGAGGCCCGCACGACCTTCGGCCGCATCGGCGTCAAGGTGTGGATCTACAAGGGCGACATCACCGAGCGCGAGTACACGCGCCAGCAGGCCGAGCAGGGTGGCCGCGGCGCGGGACGCCGCGGCGGTGAGCGCCGCGGCCCGCGCCGGCCCTCCGAGCGCCGCCCGCAGCAGGACACCACGCAGGCGCAGCCGGTCGCCGAGACCGCCGCCCCTGCCCAGACCGGAACGGAGGCCTGAGCCCGATGCTCGTTCCCCGTCGGACCAAGTACCGCAAGCAGCACCGCCCGCACCGCACTGGCATGGCCACCGGTGGCACGGAGCTGGCCTTCGGCGACTACGGCATCCAGGCCCTGGAGCCCGCCTACGTCACGAACCGCCAGATCGAGGCGGCCCGTATCGCCATGACCCGCCACATCAAGCGCGGTGGCAAGGTGTGGATCAACATCTTCCCGGACCGCCCGCTGACCAAGAAGCCCGCCGAGACCCGCATGGGCTCCGGCAAGGGCGCTCCCGAGTGGTGGGTCTCGCCCGTCAAGCCGGGACGCATCATGTTCGAGCTGGGCGGCGTGCCCGAGCCGCTGGCCCGTGAGGCCATGCGCCGCGCCCAGCACAAGCTTCCGATGAAGACCCGTTTCGTGGTCCGAGAGGGTGGTGACATCTGATGGCCGAGAAGGGTCTGACCACCGCCGACCTGGACGCGATGGACGACGCGCAGCTGGCCAAGGAGCTGGAGAAGGCCAAGGCCGAGCTGTTCAACCTCCGCTTCTCGCAGGCCGTCGGGTCCCTGGAGGACCACGGGCGCATGAAGACGGTGCGCCGCGACATCGCCCGCATCTACACCATCGCCCGTGAGCGGGAGCTCGGCTTCCGCACGGCGCCGAGCACCGAGGAGGAGTGAACGACATGTCGGAGGCCACCGCTCCGGTCCGCAACGACCGCAAGGTCCGCCGCGGCTACGTGACGAGCGACAAGATGGACAAGACGGTCGTCGTCTCCATCGAGGACCGCGTCAAGCACGCGCTGTACGGCAAGGTCATGCGCAAGCAGACCAAGGTCAAGGCGCACGACGAGAACAACGAATGCCACGTCGGCGACCTGGTCCTCCTCATGGAGACCCGTCCGCTGTCCGCCACCAAGCGCTGGCGCGTCGTGGAGATCCTCGAAAAGGCGAAGTGACCTTCGCCCACCAGACCATCATCCGTTCGGCCAGGCTCGCGCCGCGGGGCTGCACCCCGCCGCGAGAGAACCGGCTCGACGACAGGAGTCACACAAAATGATCCAGCAGGAGTCGCGACTGAAGGTCGCCGACAACACGGGTGCCAAGGAGATCCTGACCATCCGCGTGCTCGGCGGCTCGACTCGGCGCTACGCGGGAATCGGCGACACGATCGTCGCGACCGTCAAGGACGCCATCCCCGGCGGCGCCGTCAAGAAGGGCGAGGTCGTCAAGGCGGTCGTCGTCCGCACCCGCAAGGAGACCCGTCGCCCCGACGGCTCCTACATCCGCTTCGACGAGAACGCGGCCGTCATCCTGGGCTCGAACGGCGAGCCCCGCGGGACTCGCATCTTCGGGCCGGTGGGCCGCGAGCTGCGCGACAAGAAGTTCATGCGAATCGTCTCGCTCGCCCCGGAGGTGATCTGAGTGTCCGCCAGGATCCGCAAGGGAGACCTCGTGGAGGTCGTCCGCGGCCGCACATCCGACGAGAAGAAGCTCGCCGAGCGCAACGCCCGGCGCGCCGAGGAGGGCCTCGAGCCGCTCAAGCCGGGCGACAAGGGCCGGCAGGGCCGCGTCATCAAGGTCTTCCCCGCCGAGCAGAAGGTGCTCGTCGAGGGCATCAACCTCAAGACGCGCCACGTCCGCCAGGGGCAGACGCAGGGCTCCACCGGCGGCATCGAGACCATCGAGGCCCCGATCTCGCTGGCCAAGGTGGCCCTGGTCGACCCCGACACCAAGCAGCGCGTGCGCGTCGGCTTCCGTGAGGACACCGTCGAGCGCGACGGCCGCACGAAGACGGTCCGCGTGCGCGTCACCCGCGGCGGCGCCGCCCGCGGCATCGAGCAGGGCAAGGAGATCTGACATGGCCCCGCGTCTCAAGGAAAAGTACGTTTCCGAGGTGCGCCCCGCGCTCCGCGAGGAGTTCACACACGGCAACATCATGGAGGTCGGCGGTCTGACGAAGGTCGTCGTCAACATGGGTGTCGGCGAGGCCGCCCGCGACGCCAAGGCGCTCGAGGGCGCGATCCGCGATCTGTCGCTGATCACGGGCCAGAAGCCGACCACCACGAAGGCGAAGAAGTCCATCGCGCAGTTCCACCTGCGCGAGGGCCAGGCCATCGGCGCCCACGTCACGCTGCGCGGCGACCGCATGTGGGAGTTCCTCGATCGGCTGCTGTCCACGGCGCTGCCCCGCATCCGGGACTTCCGCGGCCTGTCGTCCAAGCAGTTCGACGGCCACGGCAACTACACGTTCGGGCTCACCGAGCAGTCCGTGTTCTACGAGATCGACCAGGACTCCATCGACCGCGTGCGCGGCATGGACATCACGGTCGTGACCTCCGCCGCCACCGACGAGGAGGGGCGCGCCCTGCTGCGCCACCTCGGCTTCCCCTTCAAGGAGGACTGACACATGGCCAAGACGTCCCTCAAGATCAAGGCGGCCCGCACCCCGAAGTTCCAGGTGCGCGGCTACACCCGGTGCAACCGGTGCGGTCGTCCGCGCTCCGTGTACCGCAAGTTCGGACTGTGCCGCGTCTGCCTGCGTGAACTGGCCCTCAAGGGCGAGCTCCCGGGCGTCACGAAGAGCAGCTGGTAACACTGACGTCGTAGGTCCCGGGCGACCGGCGGAAACCGCGACGAGGAAGGGGAGCTTCCCCCCATGACAATGACTGATCCCATCGCAGACATGCTCACGCGTCTGCGCAACGCGAATTCGGCGCACCACGACACCGTCTCGATGCCCTACTCCAAGCTCAAGGCGGCCATCGCTGAGATCCTGGTGTCGGAGGGCTACATCGCCAAGACGGACGTCGAGGACGCCCGGGTCGGCAAGACCCTGACCCTCACCCTCAAGTACGGCTCCCGCCGGGAGCGCGCCATCGAGGGGCTGCAGCGCGTGTCCAAGCCGGGCCTGCGCGTGTACGCCAAGTCCACCAATCTGCCTCAGGTCCGCGGCGGCCTGGGCGTGGCGATCCTGTCCACGTCCTCCGGCCTGCTTACCGACCGCCAGGCGTCCGACAAGGGAGTGGGCGGGGAAGTCCTCGCCTACGTCTGGTGAGAGGAGGCTGGACACATGTCACGAATCGGTAGGACTCCGATCGCCATCCCCGCGGGTGTCGACGTGTCGCTGGACGGCGCGGTCGTCACCGTCAAGGGCCCCAAGGGCGAGCTGGCGCACAGCGTCGCCGCCCCCATCACCGTCGCCGTCGAGGGCGACCAGATCACGGTCTCGCGTCCCGACGACGAGCGCACCTCGCGCTCGCTGCACGGCCTGACGCGGACCCTCATCGCGAACATGGTCACCGGCGTGACCGAGGGCTACAAGAAGCAGCTCGAGATCGCCGGCACCGGCTACCGCGTGGTCGCCAAGGGCAAGGACGTCGAGTTCGCGCTCGGCTTCTCCCACCCGGTGCCCTTCGCGGCGCCGGAGGGCATCGAGCTGACCGTCGACTCGCAGACCAAGCTCACCGTCGCCGGCATCGACAAGCAGCTGGTCGGCGAGACCGCGGCCCGGATCCGCAAGCTCAAGAAGCCGGAGCCCTACAAGGGCAAGGGCATCCACTACGTGGGCGAGACGATCCGTCGCAAGGTCGGAAAGGCTGGGAAGTGATGGCGTACAGCGTCAAGGGCACGGGCAAGGCCGTCGCGCGCAAGCGCCGGCACCAGCGCCTGCGCAAGAAGATCTCGGGCACCCCGGAGCGTCCGCGTCTGGTCGTCACCCGCTCGAACCGCCACATGGTGGCCCAGGTCGTGGACGACACCGTCGCCCACACCCTGGTCTCCGCCTCGACCATGGAGGACGAGCTGCTCGCCGCATCGGGCACGAAGACCGACAAGGCCCGCCGCGTCGGCGAGCTGATCGCCGAGCGCGCGAAGGCGGCCGGCATCACGACAGTGGTCTTCGACCGCGGCGGCAACCAGTACCACGGCCGCGTCGCGGCTGTTGCGGAGGCCGCCCGCGAGGGCGGACTCGAGCTGTGAACGCGACTGAGGAAAGAGAGAGCAACTGATGGTCGCACCAAGCCGAGGCAGGAACGGTCAGGCCGGCTCCGAGCGCGCGAACGACGGCGAGCAGCGCCGCGATCGCCGCGGGGGACATCAGGACCGCCGCGACAACCGTCGTGGGAACGACAACAAAGACCAGTACATCGAGCGCGTCGTCACGATCAACCGCGTCTCCAAGGTCGTCAAGGGCGGACGCCGGTTCTCCTTCACGGCCCTGGTGGTCGTCGGTGACGGCGAGGGCACGGTCGGCGTCGGCTACGGCAAGGCCAAGGAGGTCCCCCAGGCGATCTCCAAGGGCGTCGAGGAGGCGAAGAAGAACTTCTTCCGCGTCCCGATGGTCCGGCGCACGATCACGCACCGCGTGCAGGGCGAGGCCTCGGCCGGAGTGGTCCTGCTGCGTCCGGCGGCCCCCGGCACCGGCGTCATCGCCGGCGGCCCGGTCCGCGCGGTCCTGGAGGCCGCGGGCGTCCAGGACGTGCTGACGAAGTCGCTGGGCTCGTCCAATGCGATCAACATCGTCCACGCCACGGTGGCGGCCCTCAAGCAGCTCGAGCAGCCGGAGGCCGTCGCGGCCCGCCGCGGCCTGCCCCTGGAGCACGTCGCTCCCGAGGCCATGCTGCGCGCCCGCGCCGAGGGCGAGGCCGAGAAGCGCGTCAAGGCCGAGGAGGCTGAGGCCACGAAGGCCGCAGCAGGGGTGAGTGAGTGATGGCGAACCTGAAGATCACGCAGATCAAGTCCACGATCCGCGCGAAGCAGAACATGAAGGACACCCTGCGCACCCTCGGGCTGCGCAAGATCGGCCAGAGCGTCGTCCGCGAGGACTCTCCCACCGTGCGTGGCGAGATCCTCACGGTGCGCCACCTGGTCACCGTTGAGGAGGTCGACTGACCATGGCGGACTCCACGTCGAAGAAGGCCCAGGCGGAGCAGACGCAGATCCTGCGCCTCCATCACCTGCGGCCGGCCGCCGGTGCCAAGACCGCCAAGACCCGCGTGGGTCGTGGCGAGGGCGGCAAGCGCGGCAAGACCGCCGGCCGCGGCACCAAGGGCACGAAGGCCCGCTATCAGGTGCCCGCGACCTTCGAGGGCGGCCAGATGCCCATCCACATGCGCCTGCCGAAGCTGCGCGGGTTCACCAACCCGTTCCGCGTCGAGTACCAGGTCGTCAACCTGGACAAGCTGCAGGAGCTGTTCCCCGAGGGCGGCGCCGTGACGGTGGAGGACCTGGTCGCCCGCCACGCGGTGCGCAAGGGCCAGCCCGTCAAGGTGCTGGGCTCGGGCGAGGTCACGGCCGCGTTCGACCTCACGGTCGACGCGTGGTCGGCCTCCGCGCAGGAGAAGATCGCTCAGGCCGGCGGCACGCTGGCGGTGCGCTGAAGCTCGTCGAAGAAGGGGGTGGTCCGGGATCTCACCGGGCCACCCCCTTCGCGGCGTCCGCCGGACCGCCGCGCCACTGCGCCCAGGGGGCGCCCCCGTCGCGCGCCGCTGGTCGCGACCGTCCCGGCAACTCGGGTAGGCTGACGGCGGCCACCCGCATCCCCATCCGTCACATCGCTGGATCCACATCGCCACGAGGAGGAAGCCGTGCTCCGTGCGTTCGCACAGGCATTCCGCACCCCCGACCTTCGTCGGAAGCTGCTGTTCACGCTGTTCATCATGGCGGTGTACCGCCTGGGCTGCTTCATCCCGACGCCGGGGGTCGACTCCCACGCGGTCCAGGTGTGCCTGGTCCAGGAGGACCAGACGGGCCTGCTGGACCTGGTCAACCTCTTCTCCGGCGGCGCCCTGCTCCAGCTGTCCGTCTTCGCGCTGGGCATCATGCCCTACATCACGGCGTCGATCATCATCCAGCTCCTGCGGGTGGTGATCCCCCGCTTCGACGACCTCCACAAGGAGGGCCAGACCGGGCAGTCGACGCTCACCCAGTACACCCGCTACCTCACGATCGGCCTGGGCCTCCTCCAGTCGACGACGATGATCTCCCTGGCCCGCTCCGGGAACATGTTCCCGGGCTGCTCGGAGTCGATCATCGCGGACGACTCGGTGGGGATGTTCCTCCTCATGATCGTCGTCATGACGGCCGGGACCGCCGTCATCATGTGGCTGGGCGAGCTCGTCACCGAGCGCGGCGTCGGCAACGGCATGTCGATCCTCATCTTCACCTCGATCGCCGCGCGCATGCCCACCCAGCTGTTCGAGATCGGCCAGGGCGGAGGCTGGGGCAAGGTGGCCCTCATCGTCGCGCTGATCCTGTTGGTCGCGGTGGCCGTGGTCTTCGTCGAGCAGTCCCAGCGCCGCATCCCCGTCCAGTACGCCAAGCGGATGGTCGGGCGGCGCATGTACGGCGGGTCCACCACCTACATCCCGCTCAAGATCAACATGTCGGGCGTTATCCCGGTGATCTTCGCGTCCTCGCTGCTGGCCATCCCGGGCATGGTCGCCCAGTTCGGCACGGCGACGGACGGCTGGGTGCAGTGGATCCAGAAGAACCTCTCCCACCAGTCGCCCGCCTATCTGGCGCTCTACGCGCTGATGATCCTGGGCTTCGCGTTCTTCTACACGTCGATCACGTTCAACCCGGACGAGGTCGCGGACAACATGAAGCGCTACGGCGGCTTCATCCCCGGCTACCGGGCCGGGCGCCCCACGGCCGAGTACCTGCGCTTCGTCATCAACCGGATCACGACGGCGGGCGCCGTCTACCTGGTCATCATCGCCCTGACCCCGTCCCTGCTGATCATCCCCCTCAAGCTGTCCAACGGGCAGCTGCCGTTCGGCGGCACGACGCTGCTCATCATCGTGGGCGTCGGGCTGCAGACGGTCAAGGAGATCAACACCCAGCTCCAGCAGCACCACTACGAGGGGTTCCTGAGATGACCGCCATCGTCCTGCTTGGAGCCCCCGGGGCCGGGAAAGGCACCCAGGCGGCCCGCATCGCGCGGCGCCTGGGCATCCCCGCGATCTCGACGGGGGAGATCTTCCGCTCGAACATCGCGGAGGGCACGGAACTGGGCAGGCTCGCGCAGTCCTACATGGACCGCGGGGAGTTCGTCCCCGACTCCGTCACCGACCCGATGGTGCGCGTGCGGCTGAGGGCCCCCGACGCGGCCGGCGGGTTCCTGCTGGACGGATACCCGCGCACCCTCGACCAGGCCCACGCCCTGCGTGACATGCTGGCGAAGATGGGCACGGAGCTGGACGTCGTCCTGGAGATCGAGGTCGACGAGGACGAGGCCGTGGCCCGCATGCTCCACCGCGCCACCGAGCAGAACCGGACCGACGACACCGAGCCCGTCATGCGCCACCGCATGGAGGTCTACCACCGCCTCACCGAGCCGATGGCCACCTACTACGCCGATCAGGACCTGCTGGAGGTCGTGTCCGGCACGGGCGGCGTCGACGACGTGACGGCACGCATCTTCGCGGTGCTGGACGCGCTGCCGGGCGGGGCGGCCGCCGACGATCAGCGCGACGACGTCCGCCACGTCGAGTCCCACCCAGAGGGCCAGGGCGAGTGCTGCGGCGCGGAGGACGTCCCCGCCGACCCCGCGAGCGGACGGTGAGCGCGACCGTGCGCCACCACGACCGCATCGAGCTCAAGACCCGGGACCAGATGCGCCAGATGCGCCTCGCGGGCCTGGTGGTCGCCGACATCCACGCGAAGCTGCGGGAGGCTGTGCGTCCCGGACTCACCACCGCGCAGCTCGACCGGGTGTCCGCCGACACGATCGCCGCGCACGGCGCGAGCTCGAATTTCCTCGGGTACTACGGCTACCCGGCCACCGTCTGCATCTCCGTCAACGACGTCGTCGTCCACGGCATCCCCGACGACCGCGTGCTCGAGGCCGGCGACCTGGTCAGCTTCGACTGCGGGGCCTACCTGATGGCGGACGGCCGCCAGTGGCACGGCGACGCCGCGTTCACCGTGATCTGCGGCGGCGACGAGGCCGCGGCGGGTCCGGTGGGGGAGCGCCGCCGCCGGCTCAACGCCGTCACCGAGGAGTCCATGTGGGCGGCGCTGGCCGCCCTGGCTTCCGCGCGGCGCCTGTCCGCGGTGGGCGAGGCCGTCGAGGAGGTCGTCGCCCGGCACGCGGAGGCGGACGGCTGGGAGGCCGGCATCATCGAGGAGTACACGGGCCACGGCATCGGCACCGCCATGCACCAGGACCCGGACGTCCTCAACTACCGCGCGCGCGGCATCTCCCCGAAGCTGCGCCCCGGCATGGTCCTCGCCGTCGAGCCGATGCTGGTCACCGGCGACATCGAGACCGTCACCCTGGCCGACGACTGGACCGTGAAGACCCTGGACGGCGGGGACGCCGCGCACTGGGAGCACACGATCGCCCTGCTGGAGGACGGCGTCAGCGTGCTGACGGCCGCGGACTCCGGGGCGGCCGGCCTGGCGCCCTACGGCGTGGTCCCCGTCAGCCTCGATTGACGAGGGCGGCCCGCGCGGCCGGGTCAGGCGATCGCCGGACGTCGCCACGGGGGCGCCCTCGTCAACGTGGCGTGAGCGACATGACAGGCCGCCGAGTTCCGCCGAAGGGGCCCGATGGCCTACAGTGGACAGTCGGGCATGCGCGCCCAGACTTCGTGTACCCACACTGGACATGAGTGCGCCCCCGTGTGGGCCGGAACCCCGGCCCGCCGGCAGAACACAGAGGACAGACGGAGGACATGGCGAAGAAGGACGGCGTCATCGAGATCGAGGGCACGGTGATCGAGGCCCTGCCCAATGCGATGTTCCGCGTGGAGCTGAGCAACGGGCACATCGTGCTCGGCTACATCTCCGGGAAGATGCGGCAGCACTACATCCGCATCCTGCCGGAGGATCGCGTTGTGGTCGAGCTCAGCCCCTACGACCTCTCGCGGGGCCGGATCGTCTATCGCTACAAGTAATCGCGTCGGAGAGCGCCGCATCCGCGGCGGAGGGACACACCATGAAGGTCAAGCCGAGTGTCAAGCCGATCTGTGACAAGTGCAAGGTGATTCGTCGCCACGGCACCGTCATGGTCATCTGCGAGAACCCCAGGCACAAGCAGCGTCAGGGCTGAGGCCCCACCTGCTGGACACGGGCGGGATCACCGCCCGAGCACATCGCCGACCGCCCGCGGGCGGACCCCCGGTTCGGAGGCCGGGGCCGGGAGATCCCTCCCGGAGGACGGTGTGACGGCCTCCGAATACCACTGGAGCACTGAACATGGCACGCATTGCCGGCGTCGACCTGCCCCGCGAGAAGCGGATGGAGATCGCGCTCACCTATATCTACGGAGTCGGGCGCACCCGCGCCCAGGAAACCCTCGCCGCCACCGGCGTCAGCCCCGACCTGCGGGTCAAGGACGCCACCGAGGAGGACCTCGTCAAGCTGCGCGACTACATCGAGGCAACCTACAAGGTCGAGGGCGATCTGCGCCGCGAGGTCCAGGCGGACATCCGCCGCAAGATCGAGATCGGTTCGTACCAGGGCCTGCGCCACCGTCGTGGCCTGCCCGTGCACGGCCAGCGCACCAAGACGAACGCGCGCACCCGCAAGGGCCCCAAGCGCACCGTCGCCGGCAAGAAGAAGGCCGGCAAGTAACCGATCTCGCCCGGGCCACGCGCCCCGGCACCCTCAGACTCGTAAAGGTTCAGGCACACACATGGCAGCAAAGACCACCCGTTCGTCCGGGGCGCGCAAGCCGCGCCGCAAGGTGAGCAAGAACGTCGCCCACGGCAACGCGTACATCAAGTCCACCTTCAACAACACGATCGTCTCCATCACGGATCCCACCGGCGCCGTCCTGGCGTGGGCGTCCTCCGGCCAGGTGGGGTTCAAGGGCTCCCGCAAGTCCACTCCGTTCGCCGCTCAGCTGGCCGCCGAGGCCGCCGCCCGGCGCGCCCAGGAGCACGGGATGAAGAAGGTCGACGTCTTCGTCAAGGGCCCCGGCTCCGGGCGCGAGACCGCGATCCGCTCCCTCCAGGCCGCGGGCCTCGAGGTCGGGTCCATTCAGGACGTCACCCCCCAGGCTCACAACGGCGCCCGGCCTCCCAAGCGTCGCCGCGTCTGAGACCCCGCCGGTCCCCGACCGGCCCGGTCCGTCCGTCCGAGCGGCCCGGACGGGAGGGCGTCGCCTCCGGCGCCGCCCCCGGTCCCCGTCGCTCCACACCCCCTTCCCCGCCCCGCCGGCGGGAACCCCATCCGACGTCATATAGCGGTCGTCGGGAAGAAAGGACCAAGACGTGCTCATTGCAGAGCGACCCATCCTGACCGAGGAGAAGGTGAGCGATTACCGCTCCCGTTTCACGCTGGAGCCCCTCGAGCCCGGATTCGGGTACACGCTGGGCAACTCCCTGCGTCGCACCCTGCTCTCCTCCATTCCGGGCGCGGCGGTGACCTCGATCCACATCGAGGGCGTGCCGCACGAGTTCCACACGATCGAGGGTGTGAAGGAGGATGTCGCCGAGATCATCCTCAACATCAAGCAGATCGTGCTCTCCTCGGAGAACGACGAGCCGGTGATCATGTACCTGCGCAAGGCGGGCTCCGGCGAGGTGACCGCTGGGGACATCACGCCTCCCGCGGGCGTGGAGATCCACAACCCGGACCTGCACATCGCGACGCTCAACGACAAGGGCAAGCTCGAGATCGAGCTCACCGTCGAGCGCGGGCGCGGCTACGTGTCCGCGGCGCAGAACAAGGACCCGCTGGCCGAGCTCTCGCGCATCCCGATCGACTCGATCTACTCGCCCGTCCTCAAGGTGACGTACAAGGTTGAGGCCACGCGCGTCGAGCAGCGCACGGACTTCGACCGCCTCGTCATCGACGTGGAGACCAAGCCCGCCATCAGCCCGCGCGACGCCCTGGCCTCGGCCGGCAAGACGCTGGTCGAGCTGTTCGGGCTCATGCGCGAGCTCAACGAGGAGGCCGAGGGCATCGAGGTGGGGCCGTCCACCACGGACGCCTCGCTGGCCGCCGACCTGGCCCTGCCCATCGAGAACCTCAACCTGCAGTCGCGGTCCTACAACGCCCTGCGCCGCCGGGGCATCCTCACCGTGGGCGAGCTGGTGGCCCACTCCGAGGCGGATCTGCTGGACATCCGCAACTTCGGGACGAAGTCCATCGAGGAGATCAAGGAGGCCCTGGCCGCGCTGGGGATGACCCTCAAGGACTCCGCCATGCCGGGCACCGGCAGCGAGTCGGACTCCGGATCGGTGCAGTTCAGCGACGAGCAGCCGCTCTGACACGCACCCGGCACGGCGATCGGCGACCCCGCGGACCGCGCACGCATTCAGAACCACTAGGAGACATCAATGCCCACCCCCAAGAAGGGCCCCCGTCTGGGTGGAAGCCCCTCCCACCAGAAGCTCATCCTGTCCAACCTGGCCGTCCAGCTCATCGAGCACCGGGCCATCACCACGACCGAGGCCAAGGCGAAGACCCTGCGGCCCTACGTCGAGAAGATGGTGACCAAGGCGAAGCGCGGCGACCTGCCCGCCCGCCGCCAGGTGGCCAAGAAGATGCCGAACCGGGACGCCCTCTACGAGCTGTTCGACGTCATCGTCCCGGCGATGGACCCGGAGCGCCAGGGCGGCTACACCCGCATCACGCCCATCGGCCCGCGCAAGGGCGACAACGCCTCCATGGCCCGCATCGAGTTCGTCATGGAGCGCGTCGAGAAGAAGGCCGTCGTCTCGGCCGCGGAGAAGACCGCCGCCAAGGCGGCCGCCGCGAAGGACGCCGAGGAGGCCGAGGAGGTCGCCACCGAGGCGGAGGAGTCCGCCGAGGCCGCGTCCGAGCGCGCCGAGGAGGCCCGCGAGACGGGCGACCTGGCCACCGCCAACGAGGCCGAGGAGATCGCCGAGGAGGCCGGCAAGGCGGCGGACGCCGCCGAGCAGGAGGCCGACGAGGACGAGGCCGCCGAGAAGTGACACGCCCGTGACGGGGTCGGTCTGATGGCCGCCCCGTCCGGGCGGGAGGGGCCCGGGCCAAGGC
>JAFAAX010000072.1 GCA_023426345.1 Actinomycetes bacterium | reverse complement strand
CCCGGGGGCGCCGGGGCCTTTCCCGGGGGGGTCGGCCGCCTCCGCAGGTGGGCCCGGCCGGCCCGGGGGCGACGGGCCGGGGGAGGGCGCGGCGGGCGCGCACGGCCCCCAGCAGCTGGTCCTGGAGGACCCCGACGACGATCTGCCGACGTTCGGCTACGGGCTGGGCGAGGACATCGACCAGGAGACCGCGATCTGCCATGCCGTCGACGAGCTCTGCGCGGAGGGCCCCGGCGACATCCTCGTGTTCCTCCCCGGCGAGCGCGACATCCGCGACACCGAGCAGGCGCTGGCCGACCACCTGAAGAACCGGGCGATCACGGCGCACACGGACCCGAAGGCGGCGCGCGGGCCGGACGCGATCGAGATCATCCCGCTCTACGCGCGCCTCACCGCCGCCGAGCAGCACCGCGTCTTCGAGCCGCATCCCCACCGCCGCGTCGTTCTGGCCACGAACGTCGCGGAGACGTCCCTGACCGTGCCGGGCATCCACTACGTCATCGACCCGGGGCTGGCGCGCATCAGCCGGTACTCGAACAAGACGAAGGTCCAGCGCCTCCCCATCGAGCGGATCTCCCAGGCCAGCGCGAACCAGCGGGCCGGCCGGTCGGGGCGCCTGGCGGACGGCATCGCGATCCGCCTGTACTCCCAGGCCGACTACGAGGCGCGGGCGGAGTTCACGGAGCCGGAGATCCTGCGGACGTCCCTGGCCTCCGTCATCCTCCAGATGGCGGCCCTGGGCCTGGGCGCCGTCGCGGACTTCCCGTTCCTGGACCCGCCGGACCCGCGCGCGGTGCGCGACGGCATCCAGTTGCTGGTCGAGATCGGAGCGCTGGAGGAGCAGGACCGGCCCCCGCAGCCGGATGGGACCGGACTGGCCGGCCGAACCGGACCGAACTCGGCGGCCAACAGCACCGAACTCGACGCCGAACAGCACCGAACTCGGCAGAGCAGGGGCGGGGGCGGCCGGCGCGGAGGCGGCGGCTCGTACGCGCTCACCCCGATCGGGCGGGACCTGGCGGCCCTGCCCATCGACCCGCGCCTGGGGCGCATGCTCATCGAGGGCGACGCGAACGGCTGCGCCTCCGAGGTCCTGGTCATCGTCGCGGCGCTGTCCATCCAGGACGTCCGCGAGCGTCCGCTCGAGCACCAGCAGGCCGCAGACAGCGCGCACGCGCGGTTCACGGACCCGCATTCGGACTTCATCACCTACCTCAACCTGTGGCGCTACCTCAACACCCAGGCGCGCGACCTGTCGGGCTCCGCGTTCCGGCGGATGTGCCGCGGGGAGTTCCTCCACTACCTGCGCTTCCGCGAATGGCGCGACGTCGTCAACCAGCTCCGCCAGATGGCACGGCCCCTGGACCTCGTCCTCCACCCGATCGGGGAGCCCTCGTCGGCCGACGTCGCGCGCGCCGCCGCCTCCGGCGGGATCGCGAACGCGACGGCGCGCGCGGTCGTGGCGTTCACCGACTCGGCGAACACGGTCGACGCCGACGACATCCACCGCTCCCTGCTGGTCGGCCTGCTGTCGAACCTGGGCAACTGGGACGTCGCGGCACGGACCTACGTCGGCGCTCGCGGGACCCGGTTCACGATCTGGCCGGGCTCCGGGCTCTCCCGCGCCCATCCCGAGTGGGTGATGACGGCGGAGCTGGTGGAGACCTCCCGCCTGTTCGCCCGCACGGTCGCCCGCATCGATCCCGCGTGGATCGAGCCGGCGGCGCGCGACCTGGTCACACGCGTGTACTCCGAGCCGTACTGGTCGTCGGCGCAGGGCGCGGCGATGGTCAAGGAGAAGGTCCTCCTCTACGGGCTCACCCTGGTCGCCGACCGGTCGGTGCTGCTGGGACGCCTGGGAGACGACATCGCGTTCGGGGACGGCGCCGGATCCGGGCGGTCGGGCGTCGCCGCGCCCGGCACGCTGGCCGGGATCGCGCAGGGGCTGCTGGGGGCCGGAAGCCGGTCGGGCGGCGCGGGCCGGGGCCGCGCGGAGCACGAGCTCAGCGGAACCACGGCGATCGCCGACGCCCTGGCCGATGCCCTCACCCAGTCCGGCGAGGCTCGCCCCTCCGGACCCTCGAAGTCCGCCCCTCCGGACCACCGAGATCCGCCCCTCCGGACCTGCGGAGACGCACGCCCCCATCGGCGGAGACGACAACGCCGCGCCCAGATCCGACGCAGGCGGCGGACAACCGCCCGACGGCGCCTCCACAGACGGGCGCCCCGCCGGCGCGCGGGACGACGACGCGGCGGCCGTGACCGACTCGCCCGGGCGCGCCACCCCCGCACCGCCGGTCGACGAGCGACAGTCCCCGCCCAGCGGGCCGCCCTCGTCCGCGGACGACGGGACGATCACCGCGCACGAGCTGGCGCGGGAGATGTTCATCCGCCATGCCCTGGTCGGCGGCGAGTGGCGGGAGCGCCCGCCGTTCCAGCGGACGAACGAGGAACGGCTCGAGCAGGCCCGCGAGGTCGAGCGGCGCTCGCGCAGAGGGGGCCTGGTCGCCGGGGAGGACGCCCTGTTCGCCTTCTTCGACGACCTCCTCCCCGACGACATCGTGTCGGCCGGGCACTTCAACGGGTGGTGGAAACGGGCGCGGCGCGAGGCGCCCGACCTGCTGGTCTATCCGCCGTCGCTGCTGCTGCCGCGCGGCACGGGCGCCGACGCGGGCGCGTTCCCGGACCACTGGGTACCGGGGCGCGCCGTGGGCGAGCGGCGCCCGGCGGACGTGGGCGCGGCAGCGGCGACGGGAGGGAGCGGTGAGGAGCTGCGCCTGCCGCTCGCCTACGAGTTCGCGCCCGGCTCCCCGCGTGACGGCGTGAGCGTCCGCATCCCCATCGAGGTGCTGCCGCGCCTGCGCCCCGAGGGCGCGGACTGGCTGGTCCCCGGCATGTGGGAGGAGTTGGCCACCGGTTGGATCCGCGCCCTGCCGAAGGCGCGCCGCCGCCTGCTCGCCCCCGCGCCCGAGGTCGCCGCGCAGGCCGTCGGGTGGATCCGCGCGCACATCGTCGGGACCGGGTCCACGGCGATCGACGAGGGCGGCCCGCGCGGCGGAGCGCCCGAGTCCGGCGCGGTCGGGTCGACCTCCCTCCCCCGCGATTCGCGCGCCGTTCAGACGGAGGGCGGCGTGCCCGTGGAACGGCGGGGCACGCACCCGGGAGAGGCCGAGGTCCCGGCGAACACCGCCGACGACCCGCGCTCGCTGGATGCGGCGATGGCGCGGCTGGCGCGATGGGGGCAGAACTCGGGGCGGGTGGTGCGCGCGCCGAGCCGAGCGACGGCCTCCGGTCCCGCGGCCTCCGGTCCCGCGGCCTCCGGTCCTCCGGGGCGCCGCGGTTCGCCCGACGACCCAGAGGCTCAATCATCCGGACCCGCGAGGTCCGCCGCAGGGGGCCGGGGTCCGTCGTCCGATGCGGCGACGGTCCCCTCCCCGGGCACCGGAGCCGCCACGACCGGCGGGGGCGCGCCCGTGCCCTGGCCGCCGTTCGCCCAGGTGCTGGCGCGCGCGGTCGCCGATCTGCGCGGCGTGGACCTGTCGGCCGACGATCTCCGGCACGCGGAGGACAACCTGCCCGACCACCTGCGGATGACGTTCGTCGTCGTGGACCGGCACGGCGCGGAGTTGGGAGCCGGGAAGGACCTGGTCCATCTTCAGCGCACGCTCGCCTCCGCAGCGGACAAGGCCGTGCGCACCGCGGTCCGCGGTGCCGTCGCCGAGGCGTTCGCCGACGCCACGCGGCGCCGCGGGTCGTCCTCGTCGACACCGAGGAAGCACCGCGGCGGCACGGACACCGGTCGCGGCGCCGGGACGGCATCGCCTCCCTCGAGGAACGGCGCACCGGCGGAGGGGGCGTCCTCGTCGCCCGATGGACGGCCCGCGGACGAGAGGGCGGCCGGCGTCGACCGCGCCGGGAACACGGACGGCCACAGCGCCAGTCGCGCGCCCAGCACCGCGGGCGCGACGGACGCCTCGCGCGGGGTCCGTGTCGACGCCATCAACCAGACGGGCACCGCCGCCGCCTCGCGCGGCGCTCCCGGCTCCCCGGCCGGGCCCGTCCCGGTGCTCGACGCGGACGGGCTCACCGCGTTCCCGCAGGTGTCGCTGCCGCGCAGCATCCAGTCGCGCGACCCCGCCACCGGACTGGCGCTGCGCGGATTCCCCGCGCTGGTCCCTCAGGGCACCGCGGCCGCCCCGGCGGCGGGCGTGCGCCTCCAGACCAACCCGGCCGAGGCCGACCGCTTGCACCGCGAGGGACTCGCCCGTCTGCTGCTGCTCCGTGTCCGGCTCGCCACGACGCGCGTCACCACGCGCTGGACGGGCCGCGAGGCCCTGATGCTGGCGGCGTCCCCCTATGACGGCACCGCGGCCCTGGTCGACGACGCGCAGCTGGCGTCCGCGCTCAGCCTGGTCGACGACCTGACGGCGCCCGCGATCCCCCGGGGAGGCCCCTCCTCCGTCCGCTCGGCCGAGGCGTTCGAGCAGGTGGCGGCCCGAGCCCGCGATCTCCACGAGGACCGCGTCCACGAGATCCTCGGCCACGTCGTCCGCGCGATGGAGGCGCTGTCCGAGGTCCAGGGCGCGATCCGCGCCCATCCGGAGGCCTCGCTCCAGACCGCCGTCCGCGATGTCGACCGGACCGCGCGCGCCCTCGTCCACCCCGGGTTCCTCGCGGACACGCCCGCCGTGGCTCTCCCCCATCTCGCGCGGTACCTGCGCGCGGGGGCCGCCCGCATCGAGCGCGCCGCCGGAGGGGCCGCGGCGCTGCGGCGCGACGACGACGCGATGCGCACCGTCCGCCAAGTCGAGCAGGCCGTCGACGACGCCGCGGAACGGGCCGCCGCCCGGCCCTACGACGCCGCACGGGCGGCCACGCTCGAGCGCGCGCGCTGGATGGTCCAGGAGCTGCGCGTCTCCTTGTTCGCCCAGCAGCTGGGCACGCCGCAGAAGGTCTCCGCCAAGCGCGTGCTCGGCCTGCTCGGGCAGGAGGGCCGCTGACCATGGAACTCGCCGCCGCCCGCCTCCTGTCCCGCGAGCTCATGGAGCGCCACGGCCTGCGGGAGTGGTCCTTCCGTTTCGACCGGGCCCGTCGCCGCGCGGGATCCTGCGATTCCCGGCAGCGCCGGATCACGTTGTCGTCGGTGCTGGTGCCGTTGTACGACGAGGAGACGGTGCGCGGCGTCATCCTCCACGAGATCGCCCATGCTGCCGTCGGCCCCGCCCACCATCACGACGACGTGTGGAAGGCGGCGGCCCTCCTGCTCGGCGCCCCGCCGACCGCCACGCTGCTCGGCGATCTGCCCACCGCCGACGAGCCGTGGGTCGGCAAGTGCCCCGTCTGCGGCCGCGAGCGCCGCCTCTACCGCGCGCCCCGCCGCGTGACGTCGTGCGGGGCATGCTCCCGCGAGTTCCGACCCGACCTGATCCTCGACTGGACGCGCGACGGCCTCCCGGCCGTCCCCGGCGGCGCCTATGCCCAAGAGCTCGCGGCGATCCACCGTCGCGCCGCGCGGCGCAGCGCGTGAGGCCCTCACCCTTGCGGGGCGGCGGCCGTCGGCTGGGAGTACTGCGCGATGATCTCCTGGAAACGCTGCTCGTTGGCGTGGTTCTTCTCCATGCGGGCGGCGAGTTCATCCGCATGGTCCGCCACGAACTGGGCGCGAAGATCCCACTCCGCCTCATAGAGGGCATCGAACCAACCGGACGAACGCCGACACGCCGCATCGAAGCTGGCCACCCGGATCTCATCCTCACTGGGCGCCCCCGCCGGGGACCAAGCCCACTGGGCTCGCAGCGAGTCCGGAAGCCCTGCCATTCCGATCTCGAACGGCTCATTCGGCAGATCGACAATGCCCAACGGGGCCATGCACTCCCGCCAGGCCGCCACCGCTCCCGGCAGGGCGCCAGTGGACGTGTCGACGGTCAGGCGGTTGAGCTGCGAATCGACGGTCTTCGCCTGATCGCGCGCGTACTGCTCAAGCTCCGCCTCCGTCATCGCGGGAGGCGGCGTGTAGTCGGGATCGGCAGGCACCCCCTTCACCGCTTCCGCCATGCACGTGTCCCAGGCGTTGTGGAACTCTTGCGATTGGTCCTCATACCCGTTCCCCGGCGTCGGCAGATGTTGAGGATCCGGAGCGTCCCGATACCCGTACTTCGCCGCCAGGTCCTCCGAGAACCTGTGAGAGATCCCGTCCCCCGCCAGCGTCTCGGCCTGGGGACGGCTGGCATCGTAGTAGGCCTGGTACTGGGGGAACCCCGCAGCGTCCATGCACGCCTTCGTCACCAGCCCGTCAGCCTGGCTGTACAGCGAAGTCGCACGATGCCCGAAGTAGGGATCGGTGGGCAGCGTCCAGGCGGCCTCGTCCTTGACCACGTCAGTGGACGACAGGGGGAACGCCTGCGGCGCCGCTGACGGCGCCCCGCCGGAAGAAGGATCGGCGCCGCTCTCACGTGGGGCGCCGGCGCCGGACTCGGGAGCGGCCGGGTCGCAGGCGCCGGCGCCCATCACCAGGATGAGCGCCAGCGCCGCCGCGGCGGTCCTGCGCATCGCTCTGCTCTCCGACATGGCGAACTCCTGCTCCAGGTCCGGCCCGCGCGGCTCCGTACGGGATCTCCAACCCCGACGCTACGGGACGACGCTCCCCCGATCGAGGCAGAACCTTCGCAATCCCACCGATCGCAACCCGGTTCTCACGACGCTCTCAGGTTCACCGATCCACGAGCGGACACACCTCGACGACCACCGCCCGCCCCCAGCCCCCCCGGCGCCACCAACCACGCGCCCCCTCACGCCCTCAGCGCATCGGCCGGCTGTCCGCGGACTGGCCCCCGCCGCTCCCACAACCGTCCCCCACCATCGCTCACCATCCCGGTGGGGAAGGCGTACAGCGCGCTCCCACCTGGGCAACGGTCAATCCGTCCTCTTCGTCGGGGGCGATCGTGAGGACGAGGCGTCCATCCTCCTCGCACACGCGGATGAAATGGCCTCTGACCAGGAGTTTTGAACTCTGCCAGGGTCATCTCGCATGAAAGTGCTCGAACACTTTCGACGACGAGGGCGCACCGCGCACGGTTCCCGCCACCGCCTTGCGGTGAGGATGGTGGCGCCGATTCGGCACTCCCGCACCGGTGGCCCGGCTGTTTGTCGGACGCGCCACGTAGACTGATCGAACAAAGTCGACCACAAGGAGGCACCCCCTCATGGCGACGAAGACTCGCGTGTCCGAGACTTACGTTCAGCGTGTGCTCGCCGAGGTGCAGGCCGGGCAGCAGACCGCTGGCGAGGAGATGACCTTCGAGGGGCTGGAACTTCTCGCCCGCCAGGTGCGCGGCGAGATCACCGCGGACGAAGCGGTGGCCGAAATCATCGCGCGCGCCCAGGCCCGCTTCGCTCCCGTGCTGTAGTTCCCCCTCATGCCGGATCACTACACCTATCCGGGTTCTGATGTTCTGGTCAACAAGCTCGGCATCATGGACTACGAGCACTGGAAGTTCGTGGAAACCGAGGTCATCGGGCAGCGCATGGGTGAACTGCGTGTTCGCGATGAAGCTCTCGGTCTCGGGGTGGAGGTCAAGGGAGGACGCCCCCTCGAGTCCCGTGTGGTGCGAGAGGGCTGGCGAGTCCACCGGTCCGACACGGCGACGCTGCAACCCCACTTGCAATTCCCCCTCAACGCTGCAACTAAAACCTCAATCTGGTTGCAGCGTTGCCCTGACGCTGCAACTCAGCTTGCGACTCCTCCTCAACGCTGCAACTAAAACCGCTATTTGGTTGGTGCGTTGCCCGGATCGGGCCCTATGCTGAAGTGATGGATGCCGCACTCTTCGCCGACAGTCCGTTCGGAGCGCCCGCACGCGAGCCAGGCAACAAGTACGCGTTCACGTACTACCTGCCGAGGTCTCTTCCCCGGCAGCTCGACGTCTCACCGGCGGTCGTGGAGGCCATGTCTGACGCCGATGCCGCACTCGGGATGCTCCAGGGACTGAGCGTGCTGATGCACGATCCCGAGCTACTCATCGGGCCATCGATCAAGCGCGAGGCCGTCGCCAGCTCCCGGATCGAAGGAACGCAAGCCTCTCTCAGTGACGTTCTCCAGGCGGAGGTCGGTGATCGATCAGCTTCCAACGACGATGTTCGCGAGGTCGAACAGTATCTGGAAGCGACACGTCTCGCCTACGAACTCGCGAAGAAGCTGCCCATCACCCA
Organism: Actinomycetes bacterium; assembly: GCA_023426345.1. Classification (GTDB taxonomy): domain Bacteria; phylum Actinomycetota; class Actinomycetes; order Actinomycetales; family Actinomycetaceae; genus Pauljensenia. Next base: position 16,165 of record JAFAAX010000072.1, on the reverse strand, counting down.
GCGCCTTCTCCTCCACGTGCACGCCGTCCTCCTGACAGGAGTCCGCGGTCAGGAGAAGAGCCCCGGAGAGTTCCGGACATCTCCTGTCTGGGTGGGAAGCGTGGGCGACACACCGGACACAGCTGCATATGTCCCACCGATCCCGGCGCACCTTCCAGAGTTGATGTCCGATTGGGAGAAGTTCGTCAACGAGGACGGCCGCCGCCTTCCCGTGCTCCTGCAAGCCGCACTGATGCACTATCAGTTCGAGACGATCCACCCGTTCCTCGATGGCAATGGCCGCATCGGACGACTGGTCATCAACCTGCTCCTCATGGATCGCGGCCGCCTGGACCAACCGCTCCTTTATATCTCCCACTACTTCGAGAGCCACCGATCGGCCTACTACGAAGCGCTCCAAGGCGTGAGGGAACGAGGGGACATCGACACGTGGCTCCGCTTCTTCCTGGAAGCCGTCAAGGAACAGGCGAATGACGCCGTCGCCCGCTCACGACGGCTGATCGGTATCCGCGAGGAGTACCTGAAGGAGGCCGTCAAGGGTCGGTCGAGCCTCCCGCAACTGGTCGAGCAGATCGTCCAGAACCCTTACATCACTGTCAAGTACTTCGCCCAGACGGCCGATCTCACCGAGCAGGGAGCACGGACTGTCATCCGGAGAGCTGCGGACAAGGGATGGCTGAGACGTATGGGCATCCGAGGCCAGGGCGGACGCGAGTACTGGTATGCCCCGGAGGTGGTTGCTGCCCTCGAGGAGCCAATGGTCTATTCCGGATGACCGTCACATCATCGTGCGAGGTGGAGACGGCGGTGAGGCGGGTGCCGGTGCCCATCGTCTGACGCCCAAGTGCGGATCTCGCACCCCCACTTGGGCGAACCTCGCGGTCCAGGACGTCCCGGGGCATCATCCAGACGTCACCCCCGACGTCATCCCGGGTGCACGGTGAAGCGCGTCCGGCCCGGGTGGCTCTCCACGCTCACCCGGTAGCCGGCCTCGTCCGCGAGCGCCCGGACGATCGCCAGGCCCAGCCCGGACCCGCCCGCGTCCCGCACGGACTCCTCTCCACCGCTCGCCTGCGTGAAACGGTCGAACAGGGTCGGCAGGTCCTCCCCGGGGATGCCGGGTCCGTCGTCGGAGACGACCAGCTCCCATCCGCCCGACGAGGGCGTCCCCGCGGGTGCGGGAGCGCCGTCCTCGTCAGTCCCGGGGACCTGCCGCAGCGAGACGGCGACCGCCGTGCCCGGCGGCGTGTGCGCGCCCGCGTTGGCGGCGAGGTTGATGAGGATCCGGCGCAATGTGTCCTCCGAGCCCCGGACGACGACGGGGTCCTCCGGCAGGTCGACGGTCCACGCATGGTCGGGCCAGTGCATCCGGCAGTCCTGGACCACCTCGAGGACGACGAGCGTGAGGTCGACGGGCTCGCACACGACCTCCCGCCCCGCGTCGACCCGGGCGAGGAGCAGCAGTTGGTCGACCAGCGCGCCCAGGCGGAGGGCCTCGGCCTCGATGCGCTCGACGGAGGAGCCGGCTTCGGGAGGCAGGTCCGGGAGGCCGCCGGCGTACTCCGCGTAGCCGCGGATGGCGGCCAGGGGGTTGCGGAGCTCATGGGAGGCCTCGGCGACGAAACGGCTCATCGACCGTTCCGCCTGCTCGCGGGCCTGGAGGGACGCCTCGACGTTCTCGAGCATGCGGTTGACGGAGGCGCCCAGGCGGTCGGCCTCGGCCAGGCTGCGGGAGTCGGCGACGGGGGCGCGCTCGGCCAGGCGGACCTCGCCCTGGGACAGCGGGGCGGCGGCGACGCGGTCCGCCACGTCGGCGATGCGCCGGAGCGGGCGCACGGCGTGCGCGATGACGAGCGCGGTGAGGACCACGACCGCCCCGCCCAGCGCCCCGTAGATGAGGACGTCCCGCCGGATGAACCGGAGGAGGGCGTCATTCGTCGGAGCCAGCGAGGAGCCGACGTAGACGGTGCCCCACAGGTCGCCGCCGGTCTGCCCCGCCAGCGGCGCGGAGGTCACCAGGAACGAGCCGAGGCCGTCGATGTCCTGGCGGACCGGGCGGGAGCCCAGGACGCGGCTGGCGGCGAGCTGGTCGATCTGGGCGTCGGTGAGCGCCGACGACGTCTCGGAGGGATCCTCATACTCCGAAGCGTCGGGCCCCGTCGGGCGGGGCGCCTGGTAGACGGAGAAGCGCCCCTGGTCCGACGCGATCGCCACGAAGTCGCCCGGCCGGGGCTGGATCCACACGCAGTCCGGCGGGGAGGCCCCGGCGGCGCAGATCCGGTCCAGGCTCTGCGCGTCCTGGAGCTGGCTCGAGACCGCCTGGGAGTTCAGCAGCGCCGCCTCCTTCGCGCTGGTCAACATGTTGTCCCGGAGGTACGACACGGCGTTGACCCCCATGATCGCCACCGTGGACAGGATCGCGCACGCGACCACGACGACCAGCCGGACCGTCAGCGAGCTGCGCCGCCACGCGGTGACGGGGCCGGTCACGGACGGCCGTCCAGGGGGATTCGGGGAAGCGCGATCGCGCCGGACGAGGGCGGCCCCGCGTCCGCGGGGTCCCCGGCCGCCGAGGAGCCGCGCGGCTCAGGAGGACCGCCCGACCCCGCCCCGGGAGCGCCGGCGGAGCCGGCGCCGCCCTCGTCACTGGGACGGATGACGTACCCGACGCGGCGGATCGTGCGGATCAGCGGCGGGCGGCCGGCATCGACCTTCCGGCGGAGGTAGGAGATGTAGAGCTCAAGGATGTTGGAGGAGCGGCCGCCGCCCTCGCCCCACACGGTGCACAGGAGATCCTCGCGGGCCAGGACGCGGCCGGCGTTCTCCATGAGGTGGCGGAGCAGGTCGAACTCGGTGGCGGTCAGCTCGATCGGCGCGCCGACGCGGGAGACGAGGTGACTGTCGGGGTTGAGGTGGAGGTCGCCGACGACCAGGTCGGGGGCGGGGAGCAGGTGGGCCTCGGCGGTGTAGAGGGCGCTGCGGCGCAGCAGGGCGGTGAGCCGGGCGACGACCTCGCGCACGGAGAACGGCTTCGTCACGTAGTCGTCGCCGCCGGCCTCGATGCCGCGGATGCGGTCGACGGCCTGCGAGTTCGCGGAGAGGAACAGGACCATCGCGTCGGACTGCTCGACGCGCAGCGCCTTGAGGACGCGGATCCCGTCGACGTCGGGCAGGACGACATCGAGGACCATGAGGTGGGGCTGAAAGGAGCGGGCCTGTTGGACGGCCTCCACGCCCGTCGCCGCCGTGCGGACCTCCCATCCCTGGTTCGTCAGCACGGTGTCGAGGAGGCGGCGGATGGAGAGCTCGTCGTCGACGACCAGGACGCGGACGGGGACCGGGGGGATCGGGGGGATCGGGGACGAGGGCGGGACCGGGGACGAGGGCGGGACCGGGGATCCCTCGCGCGCAGAGGCGGGACCGACTGGCCGGTCCGATGTCCGGGACTCCCCGGGTCGCGCACCGCGCGGGTCGGAGGGAGGCGGTGCGGACGTCATGGCGCCATGCTTCCACGTCGTCGGCCGCGGACCGGCCGGAATCGCGCGGGCGCCGGGATGCCGGGGGGCATTGTGACCGGATTCTGAGCGGACTCACAGGGTCCGGGAGGCGGGCGCGCCCTCGCCAGGCGGCCTCTCGCCGCTGGTCGGAGGTGTCTTGCCGGCACGGATGTGATCCACCTGTGACCCGGCCGTGCGGGAAGTGGGGGTGGGCGTCGGTACCATCGGAGGCATGACGCGCACCCTCTCCACGCGAGCGAAAGTGATCCTGGGCATCGTCCTGGGCCTGATCGTGCTGGTCGCCGGCGCGACGGCCGGCTACGCCGCGTACTTCACCGACCGGGCCCTGCCGGGCGTGTCCGTGGCCGGGGAGCCGGTGACGGGGCTGACGCGCGATCAGGTCGCCGACACGGTCCGGCAACGCACCGACGGCGCCACGCTGACCGTGGACGTGGGCGGGACGACGACGTCGGCGTCGTTGAGCGATCTGGGCGTCGCGGTCGACCCGCAGGCGACCGCGGCGGCGGCGTTCGAGCGCAACGGGTCCGTCGCCGACCGGCTCCGCGGGCTCTTCTCCCACCAGGACGCCGCCGTGGTGGCGACCACCGACGACGCCACGCTCAACGCCTTCGCCGACGCGGTCGCGCGATCCGCGGGCGAGCCAGCCCGGGACGCTTCCGTGTCCCTGGGCGAGGACGGCGCCACGTTCCAGGTGACGCCCGCGGTGGCGGGCGTGGGCGTGGACACCTCCGCGATCGCCGACGCCGCGGCCACCGCCGCCTCGACCCTGGCCCCGCAGTCCCTGACGCTGGACGTCGCCGATGTCCAGCCGTCCGTCACCACCGAGGGCGCCCAGACGGTCGCGGACGCCGCCAACGCGATGGTCGCCCTGGACGTCACGCTCAAGGGCACGGTCAGCGTCAACACGGCGACGCCCCAGGACAAGGCCTCGTGGATCACGTTCCCGACGACCGCCTCCACCGCGACGGACTCCGGCGGGACCGGGGCGGCGCTGCCCGGCCAGGAGGAAGCCGCCGCCATGTCGGGCGGGCCGGGGGCCGACGGGGCCGGCGACGGCGCCGCGGCTCAGTCCGGGGCCTCCGAGGGACAGGCCGACGCCGACGCCTCGACACCCGCCGGGCTGGGCCAGCCGGTGTTCGATCAGGACAAGGTCGCGGACTGGGTCCACCGGACGGCGGATTCCACCAATGACGAGCCGGTCGCCGGCATCCAGAACGTCAATTCCCGCGGCGACGTCGTCTCCACCCCCGACCAGGGGACGCCGGGCTTCACCGCGTCCAACACGGACCAGCTGGTCCAGGAGACCCTTGCGGCCCTCACCGCCGGGCAGTCGTACACGGGCCAGATCGCCTACCAGGAGACGGACCCGGCCTTCGACACCCGTCTCATCGCCGACGGCGCCGAGAACCAGGTCTATCAAGCCGCTCCAGGCGAGAAGTGGATCGATATCGACCTGTCGACCGCCACGGTCTCCGCCTTCGAGGGCGCGACGATCGTGCGCGGCCCGACGCCGATGGTGCCCGGCCGTCCCGGACGCGAGACGGCAACCGGCACGTACCACGTCTACTACAAGACCGCGCTGCAGACGATGCGCGGCGTGGAGGACGACGGCGTCACCCCCTACGAGACGCCCAACGTCCCCTGGGCGACGTACTTCACCGGCGACTACGCGATGCACGGGGCGCCCTGGCGGTCCTCCTTCGGGTGGAGCGGGCCCGGCGGCTCCCACGGGTGCGTCAACATGCCCGTCTCGGAGGCCAAGTGGATCTACGACTGGGCCCCGATCGGGACGACGGTGGTCAGCCACTACTGATATGTGGGTGGGTTCTGTCAAGTGGCAGGGTGGAGCGCCCCGGGGGATGGCCGTTCTTCCGGGGTGTTCCTGTCGTCGCCGTGGGGTCCGTGGCTGGGGCTGGCGTGTCCGTGTGGGACGCGTGGTCAGTCTGATATGCGCGGGTCGATGCCGCAGGACGCCGTTTCGGCGGGGGGGAACGTGAGGGCTTGTCTGAAGTCGAGCGTGCCACTTGGGGTGGTGCTCACAGTCGCAGCGCTGGTTGTCTCCCATACACGCTGTCGCCCCGGGTGGACCGGCGGTGACGACTGGGGGCTCAGGCGTCCATGGTCGCCAGCATGTGGCACCATCCGGCCATCTCACGGGCTACGGCCGCGACCTTGGCGGCACCGGTCTTCTTGCGGGTGGTGAGGGTGACCCAGCGGGCGTGCAGACGCCGGTTGCCCGTGTCCGCGTGGACGGCGACCGGGCGGGGGGCCTTGTCCCACCGCTCGCGTAGTGTCTTGCCCGCCCGGTAGTCGGGGTGATGCCAGGCGGACTCCACCAGGAGGCGGCGAGCGTGAGCGTGACCGGCCCGGATGATGCCCCCTGGGGTGCGCGACCCTCCCGAGGAGTACTCACTGGGAGTCAGCCCGAGGAACGCGCCGATACCGGTGGGCGTGAAGGGGCGAAGTCCCCGACCTCCACAACCAGCCCGTACCCGCTCAGCGTGGGAATCTGGGGCGTCACAGTGCGATCAGGCCCGTGACGCCTCTGATTTGTGCGCAGGTCGTGCACTATCTGGGGCGTCGCGAACCCGCCCGCACCGTGACGCCTCCAATTCCCCCACGAGCCCGCACCACGTCACGCGCCGCCCCCTCATCCACCCGCGGCACACCCACCACCGCGTACTCACCCATCGCCCCCACCCTCGCCGGGAACCTCGCATCACGCTTGTCCGTCCTCACGCGTTCCCCCGACGGGCGCGGAAGTTTGGACGGGGCCACGATGCGGGCGGCGACCATGCCCGTCGTGCTCACGCTCGACCAGGTGCGCTCGGGCGGGGTCGGAACCCTGCCACTCAGGGCCGTCATCCGCGTCTGTGAGAACTCGATGGTCGTGGAGGTCGTCGCCGAGCGCGCGCGGCGGGCCTGCGAGACCGGTCATGCGGCGGGCGGAGCGGTGACACCTCCTGCGGGGCCCGGCCGCCGGTTCCCCATGGGACCCGCGGCTGGCGCAGGAGATGCAGCAGCGCGGAATCGCGGTCGAGGAGGAGGCCGTGGCGGACCTCCTGGCAGGAGACGTTCTAAGTTCCTGACCCGAGGGCGGGCGTGCGAGCGAGTGTGACGGCGATCGGGTGGACGGGCGCGCGAGCCCGACGCACGGGCTGACGCGACTGTCCCCGCTGCCAGCGCCCGCATATTCTCCCGCGACGCGCACCCGGAGATCGTGACCATTTCGTGATCTCTCGGACGTGGTTCTCGCCGTCATGACCGTCGCAGATGCCTATGCCCCCTCCTACCCTGATGTCATGTCAGTCGCACAAGCGTTCGCCTCCACTGTGGTTCCCCAGATGGGTCCCGCAGTCGAGGCGCTGCGCGGTGCGTTGGCGATGCTGTCGGATCCCGCGATGCAGGACCGGCTCGATGGCGACCAGCTGATGGAGGTCCTCCGCGACGCGGGCGAGGCCAACCGACTGGCCGACTCCCTGCATGTGCTCGTCGCGGGGCTCGTCGCCCGGCGATCGCAGGCAACCTCGGCGAACGGGGTCCGGCTCTGCGCGGACCAGGGGTTCACGACGCCCGCTGACCTGGTCGCGCGGGTGTCGGGGGTCTCCCGGGTCGAGGCGGCACGGCAGATCCAGCTGTCGGAACCGCTCGTGGCACCGTTGTCCGCAGGCGCCGAGGGCAAGACCGGCGAAGGGACGGAGAGGGACGGGACTGCGGCAGCGTCGCCCTCGTCCATCTCGTTCCCAGTGGTGCGTGCCGGGATGGTGGCGGGACTGATCTCGACGCGAATCGCCGGCCTGATCACCGACGCGTTGCGCCCGGCACTGGGACACGGGCATCGGCTGGCCGAGGAGGCCGAGTGGGCGATGGTGGCGCTCGCCGTGGGCGCCGATGCGCTCGTCACCCGAAGAGCGGCGTTCGGTGCGTCAGCGGACCCGCTGCTGGAGGCCGCCCGCGCGACCGGTGTCGGTCCCGGACCCGGCAGCGTCGAGCAGCTGCGGCGTACCGCCCGCATGTGGGCTCAGCGCATCGGCCGGCAGGCGGCGATCGACAGTCCCGCCGAAGCGGCGCGGCTCACCGACCAGCACGCCCAGCAGGTGGCCCGGCGGGGTCTGAGGATCGGGCCCCTCGTCGGCGGGACGCGCCGGATCGAGGGCGAGCTCCTCCCCGAGGTGGCCGCTCAACTCGAGCGCGTCCTGGACGCGATCGGCAACCCCCGGGTCCGGCGCGGTGACACCTCAGCCGAGGACGGAGCCGAAACGGAGGCCCTCCTCCCGGATCGGCGCACGTTCATCCAGAAGCAGCACGACCACTTCGCCGCGTTCCTCACCATTGCCGCCGGCATCGACGCGATGCCCCTCATGGGCGGCGCGGCTCCCACCCTGGTCATCACGGCCACCCTGGACCAGTGGAGCGACCCTCATGGCGTCGCGTTCCTTGCGGGCACCCATGACGAGGCCGACAGTGCGATCGACATCTCCACCGCCCACCACATCGGGTGCGCGGGCAGCATTCAGCGGGTCGTCACCGATCATCGCGGGGCTGTGATCGACATGGAGTCCAGGTCCCGGATCTTCCCCGTCCACCACCGGCGCGCCATGGCGGACCGGGATGGCGGCTGCATCATTCCCGGGTGCACCGTGCCGGCTTCGTGGTGCGAGAGCCACCATGTCACCGAGTGGCAGGATGGCGGGACCACCGACGTGTCCAACGGATGTCTCCTGTGCTGGCACCACCATCACGAACTGGGCGCTCTGGGGTGGGAGATCCAGATGCGCGACGGGATCCCCTGGGTGAGACCCCCAGCGTCGATCGATCGTCGGCAACGGTGGGTGCGCGGACAGCAGTCCACCCACCGGATCCACGACGAGGTGCGGGGACGCAGTGCGCTCATCTCCGATGACCGACGACCGGACACCGACGGAAGGAGTGCGCCCGACGACGCCCTGTTCGACCTCACTGGTTGACGCCTTCACCGAACGGCATCACTCTCGCGCGCACATTCACCTCGCGGCCGGGCATCCGGAGGGACGGTCAGGCTCTCCGCGCCACCATCGAGAACGTCAGGGGGATGCGCGGCGAGCCCTGCGCGAACGCGAAGCCCTCGGCGGTCTCGACCATGCCGGCGACAGGCGCCCAGTCCATGGCCGGGTGCTCGCCGAGCGCCTCGATCCTCAGGCCCGCGCCGATCAGGGCGGTGACGACCTCGCTGAGATCGTGATGCCACTCGTGGTTCGTCGTGTGCGTGATCGTCGTGTGCGCGGGCCTCGCGGGCCCGTCGGTGTAGGTGTCCGCGGCCTCATAGACGTTCTCGCCCCCGCCGCTGAGGTAATCGCCGGTCACCTGCCAGGGGTCGTAGTCCAGTGCGGCGAGCATCGGATGGTCGTCGCGGATCATGAAGACGCCGCCCGGCTCCAACAGGCCGGCGATCGACCGGGCCCAGTCCACGAGGTCCGGCAGCCAGACGATGGTCCCGCTGCTGGTGACGATCACGTCGAAGCGCCGATGGATGGCCGCCGACGCGAAGCGGGCGTCACCCTCGACGAAGGTCACCCCCGATCTCCCGGACCGGCCCCGGGGCGCCGATCTCTCCGCGATCTCGCGGGCGTGGCGCAGCGAGTTCGGGGAGAAATCCAGTCCATGCACCTCTCGAGCGCCGAGCCGCCACCACGAGACGGTGTCCGTGCCGATGTGGCACTGGAGGTGGAGGAGGCTGCGGCCCTCGACCGAGCCACCGGGAAGGTGGGGCGCCAGGACGGCCAGATCGCGGCGCACCACCGCGCTCACCGCCCGCGGATCGGCGACGAACCCGTCGACATCGTAGAAGGCGGAGCGCACGTGGACGTCGGCGCGGTCGTCCCAGTTCGCGCGATTGTCGGCCAGGGCGGCGGAATCATCGGTCATGCCTGCCAGCTTATGCTGGCCGCCGCTGGCGGCCTTCCTCGTCCGAGCCAAGCGATCCGCCGACGCGACGGCGCCGCCGGTCGAGTCCCTGCGGCACGGCGATGAGAGCCTCCCCCTGCGCGGCCCCGCGGCGTTCGAGGTCGACGATTGGCGCCACACGTTCACGTCCGAGGGCGACCTCTCGCTGGTCTGGAGGAGATCACCCGCGCGGGCGAGCCCGTCTACCGTCTCTGGAGGCGCTGTCGAATAGGCGATCGGATGGGCGGACCTCGCGGGCCCGGATGGGCGGACCTCCTCAGTGCGGGCGGAGGGCGCGTGTCACCGACCGCGGCCACAGTGCCGCCCGCAGTCGCGCGGCCACCCGGCTGCCGTTCCTCGTGCGCTCCCGCAGGCCACGCACCGAGCGGTCGAGGTCCCGCCGGAGACGGGCTCGCCCGGTCCTGTCGAGCGTCCGGTCCCCGAACCGTTCGGCGACCACCGCGTCGGCCAGCAGGCGGGCGGCTTGCGCGCCCTCAGCGGGAAGCTCCGCGCCCAGAGCTTCGGCGATCGCCTCCGGGGCGTGGGAGGGGAGCGCATGGCCGCGCGCGCTGAGGGACGAGGAGCTCCGGCGGGGCCGGGCCTCTTCCGGCGGGCGCGCCGCTCGGACGGTCAGGATCCCCAGGTCCACGGCCGCATCCACGAACTCGGCCCATGCGGCGGTGGCGGGGTGGTCGCCGCCGTCGATCTCCCGGCGCCGCCGACGTCGGAGGGACCCGCGCCTCCAGGCGGGCGCGATGAGAAGCGCGGCCGCCGCCAGGGCGAGCGCCCCGCCGAGCAGCCCCCACGCCGCCGACGGGTCCGACGGCTCGGCGGCCGCCGAACCGGACTGCGTCCCACCGCCGGTGTCGGGACGGCCCTCCGCGGGATCGCGGACACCGGACGCCGGCGTGGGATCCGTCTGACCCGCGGCGCTCGACTGATCGTCTCCCGACTGCTGGGATCCCGCGCCTGCGCCTGCGCCGGCGTCGGCCCGGGCGCCCGCGCCGCCGGGTGTCGGCTCGTAGGCGACCCATCCGACGCCCTCGAAGTAGATCTCCGGCCAAGCGTGGAGGTCGTCGGCCGTCACCGTGTTCCATCCGGGGCCGCCGGAGCGCGACGCGTACCCGACGGCCACGCGGGCCGGCATGCCCAATGACCGCGCCATGACGGCGAACGTGGTGGCGAAGTGGACGCAGTACCCGCGCCGCTGGTCCAGGAAGGCCGTCATGGTCTGGTAGGGGTCGGACGGATCGGCGCCGGGCGCGTAAGGCGCGGACTCGTCGTAGGCGAACCCGTGGAACCACTGGGTGAGCGCCTCGGCGGCGCTCGCCCGGTTCGCGGTGTTCGCGGTGACGGTGGCGGCGGTGTCCGCGACGGACGCCGGAACGCCGTCGGGCAGATCCAGATACTCGCCCATCTCGGAGACGGACCCGGTGTCGGCGATCGGCCAGGCCGATCCGTCGCCGAGGGTGGCGCAGCCGTTCGGCAGCTGGGCGGCGACCAGCGGGCAGCTGAGGGCGACATAGCCGTCCCCTCTCTGCGTGATCGCCGCGGTCGACCGGGCGGTCTGGGTATCCGACACCCACTGCCAGTCCGCCGACTGCCAGTGCTGGTCGCCCGCGTTGACCGGGATCGCCCGCTGGGTGCCCTGGGGCAGGGGCAGCCAGGTGCTCACCAGTCCCTCCACGTCGATCGGGATCCGGGTGGCCGCCGTGGTGGACGAGCTCCACGAGGCCGCCGCGGGGTCGGAGGACACCAGCGGCGATCGCGGATTGAGCACCTCCGCCCCGGAGGGGTCCGTCCGGTCCTCGGGACGCCACGTCGCGCCCTCGAGCTCGGTGAGGACGGCCAGCGTGAATCGCGCGGACTGGTCCGCCGGCACGTTCTTGTACCGGAACACCGGTGTCGTGCCGGCGTCGCGCAGGTCCTCGGACAGGGCGATCGTGACGTCGGGGACGCCGGCCGCCAGGGGTCCGACGGCGTTCGCCTCCGTGTTCCACACGCGGTCCCGGCCGGTGGGCAGGACCGCGGCGAGTCCGGCGGCCATCGCGATCGTCACTGCGATGGCCACGGGCCCGCGCCAGGCCCCCCGACGCCGCGGCGCCCCGATCCACAGCAGCGCCAGCAGCAGCGCCCCGGCCGCCGCCAGCAGGGCGCCCGGAGTCCGGTGCGAGGTCACGGCGGGGCCGACCACCAGCAGGGCGGCGGGCACCACCCCGCCCAGCAGGCGTGCGTCCATGCCGACGATGAGCAGGCACGATAGCCACGACAACGCGAGGCATGCGACCACCGTCAACTCGACGAGGCCGCCCTGCACGGGGACGGGCGCCGATCCGGTGTAGAGAGCGACGCGGGCCCCCTGGATGAGGAGGGCCGGATCAGACAGCCAGTCATCCAGGCGGCCCGCCGACCAGGCCTCGGCGCCGGTCGCCACTGCTCCCGCCGCGAGTCCGACTGCGCAGGCGCCGATCCTCCAGTGGGGCACCAGGGCGCGCGCCGCCGCCGACCCTCCGAGCGTCACCGCGGCGACGCCCAGCGCCCACCGCGCCCACCCGCCGGGTTCCAGCACGACGCCGAGGCCGTCGATCGCGACCGCGAAGAGCGCGATCGCCATGAGAGCCGCGGCGAGGATCCGCCACCGGGGCTCTGTCCGGTCAGTCATCCGGCTGTCCCCCGATCGTGGCGATCCGCCACCCCGGAGGCGCCGTTGCAGCGGCGCCGGCGCGCGTGAGCAGGACGGTCCCCTGAGTGTCAGGGGTCAGGGACCTCAGGATCCGCGGCGTGAGGAATCCGGTGACGATCAGGGCGTCTCGGCGCAGCGGCGGCAGCGCGCCGCTCGGACCGGTCTGGACGGCCGCGAGGGCCAGCATCACGCGGTCGGCGTCGCCCGGACGGTAGGCCGTGTCCTGGGATCCGAGGACGATCTGGACGTCCTCGCCCCGCTCCAGCCACTCCAGGGCGAGGGTCGCGGCCACGGAGACGGACAGCTCGAACGTCGGCCCGGCTCCCCCGTGCGCCTCGCTGTCCGTGACCAGCACGACGGTGCGCACGGTGCCGGAGCCGGACTCGGGGACGTTGACGAGGAGCCGGCCCTGCCGGGCCGTCTGCTTCCAGTGGACGAGACGCAGGGGATCCCCCGCCCGGTAGTCGCGGAGGTTGCCCGCGGGCTCGCCGGATCCCGGTCGGGCGAGCTCGGCGCCCTCGTCGCCACCGGTGCGCGGGAGGTCGCCGACCCCGAGGAGCCGGGGCAGGACCAGCAGGTCGACGCCGGTCCGTCCGACGGCGCGCATCCGCAGCCGCGCCAAACCCAGGGGGTCCTCGGCCTCCAGGCGCTCCACCGCGAACCGGTGGGGCCCGCGAGGTCCGGCCTCGATGCGCAGTCTCATCCGGAGGCCGCGGCCCCGGCGGACGGTGGCGGCGCGACGGGCGGGGACGCCCTGATCGACGCGGGTGATGACGGTGAGGGGAACGGCGACGGGGAATCGGTGGCGGAGGCCGACGACCACGCCCACCCGCTCTCCCGCCGTCGGCGTCGCGTCCGACGTGGAGACGCGGACGGTCGGGCGCGCCCACACGCCGACCGCGCCCGCCTCCAGGCACGCGACGAGGACGGCCGCCAGGCACAGGACGGCCAACAGCAGGACCTCGTGGAGGCGCACGACCGCCCAGATGCCCGCCGTCCCCGCGCCGACGGCCAGCACGCCCCACCCGCGCCGGGTGGGGAGCACGGCCGGGCCGCGCGCGCGTGCCACCGTCAATCCAGCCCGGGGACCGGGAGATAGCCCAGGATCTCCTCGATGACGCCTGCGGCCGCGCCCAGCGCGTCCAGGGACGAGGCGTGGCGCCCGCGCGCGACCAGCCGGTGGGGCAGGACGATGGCCGCGAGCGCCGCCACGTCGTCCGGCGACACGTAGTCGCGTCCCCGCGTCGCTGCGCGGGCGCGGGCCATCGCGGCCAGGTGCAGGGTCGCGCGCGGGCTGGCGCCCAGGGCGATGCCGGGGTGGACGCGCGTGGCCCCGATCAGGGAGACGATGTAGCGCGCGACGGCGTCGGACACTCGGGTCGCGGCCACCGCCGCCTGGGCGGCGATGACCTCCTCGACGGTGGCCACTGGGACGACGGCGTCGAGCGGGTCGGCGCCCCCGCGGGCCCGCAGCATCGCGAGCTCATCCGGCGGAGCGGGATAGCCCAGAGAGAGGCGGGCCATGAAGCGGTCCCGCTGGGCCTCCGGCAGTGGGAACGTGCCCTCCATGTCCTGCGGATTCTGCGTGGCCACCACCAGGAAGGGCGCGGGCAGGGGCAGCGTCTGGCCGTCGACGCTCACCTGGTGCTCGCCCATGGCCTCCAGCAGGGCGGACTGGGTCTTCGGGGTGGCGCGGTTGACCTCGTCGCCGATGAGGACGTGGGTGAACACGGGTCCGGGGTGGAACCGGAACTCCCGGGTCGACGGGTCGAAGACGGAGACGCCCGTGACGTCCGTGGGGAGCATGTCGGAGGTGAACTGGACGCGCGTGGCCCGCGTGTCGATGCTGCGCGCCAACGCCTGGGCGAGCGTCGTCTTGCCGACGCCGGGCACGTCTTCGAGGAGCAGGTGCCCGCCCGCCAGCAGGGTGCACACGGCGGCGTCGACGGCGTCGGGCCGGCCCGAGATCACACGGTTCACCGCCTCGCGGATCCGCTCCGCCAGCGCCGCCACATCCGTCATCGCATCCCCCCGTCGGTCGTCGCCAGTCTACGGACCCACGGCGCACGAGGGCGTCGCCGCCCGCGACCGTGTCGATCTCGCGGCGAAAGAGCACCGATCTCGCATCCACTGGTGATAAAGTAGCGCGTCGATATATCGTGTCGACATGTGGCCGTCGGGCCACGGGAACGCGTCGAGCCGAAACGCTGCGGAAGGGGGCCACGATGGGCGTTCGCGCCGAGATGCTGGAACTGGCGCTGCTGGGGGAACTCGGCCGGCCCACCCACGGCTACGAACTGCGCAAGCGGCTGTCCGAGTCGGTCGGCACGATGCGCCGCCTCTCCTTCGGCTCCCTCTACCCGGCGCTGCACCGGCTGGAGGAGGCCGGATTGATCACGGCCGAGGCCTCCCCCGTCAAGCCCGGGCGCCGGGCCCACATCACCTACGCGATCACCGAGGCCGGACGCGCCCACCTCACCGAGTCGCTGGAGCACGTCGACAGCGACGACGAGTCCTTCGCCGTGGCGCTGGGCCTGATGTCCCAGGCCTCCCCGGCGGCGCGGCTGCGCCTGCTCCAGGACCGCCGCGCCCGCGTGCTGGAGCGCCGCGAGACCAAGCGGGCCGCCCGCGGCAACCAGGAGCACGACCCGTGGAAGCTCGTGCGGCGCCAGTACGAGGACGACGTGGTCGACCGCGAGATCACGTGGCTCGACCGTCTCATCGCCACCGTGCAATCCACACCCGCGTCGCCAGCTCCACAGGCTCCTGCGCCCGCAGTGGAGCCCCCGATCCACCGAACGGGGCCGCCCTCGTCGATCTGACGCGGGCGACCCCGAACGGTCCGGCGGCGTGGCAGCGCCGCGAACCCACAGAAGAGAAGAGAACACCTTCATGACACCCATCCGAACAGCGATCGTCGGCGTGGGGAACTGCGCCTCCTCCCTGGTGCAGGGAATCCAGTACTACCACGATGCCTCGCCCGAGGACACCATTCCGGGACTCATGCACGTCGTCTTCGGCGACTACCACGTCCGCGACGTGCAGATCGTCGCCGCCTTCGACGTCGACGACGCGAAGGTCGGCCTGGACCTGGCCGAGGCGATCACGGCGTCCCAGAACTGCACGATCCACATCGCCGACGTGCCGCCCACCGGCGTCATCGTCCAGCGCGGCGTGACCGGCGACGGACTGGGCGACTACTACCGCGAGACGATCACGGAGTCGCCCGCCGAGCCCGTCGATGTCGCCCAGGTGCTGCGGGACGCGGACGTCGACGTCGTCGTCTCCTACCTGCCCGTCGGCTCCGAGCAGGCGGACCGCTACTACGCGCAGGCGGCGATCGACGCGGGATGCGCGTTCATCAACTGCATGCCCGTGTTCATCGCGTCGCGGCCCGAGTGGGCGGACAAGTTCCGCGCCGCCGGCCTGCCGATCATCGGCGACGACATCAAGAGCCAGTTCGGCGCCACCATCAGCCACCGCGACCTGGTGCGCCTCATGGAGGACCGGGGGGTGCGCATCGACCGCACGTACCAGCTCAACGTCGGCGGCAACATGGACTTCAAGAACATGCTGCAGCGCGACCGCCTGGAGTCCAAGAAGATTTCGAAGACGAACGCCGTCACGTCGAACATGCGCGGGAAGCTGGATCCCCGCAATGTCCACGTCGGCCCGTCGGACTACGTGCCGTGGCTCGACGACCGCAAGTTCGCGTTCGTCCGCGTGGAGGGCACGACCTTCGGAGATGTTCCGATCTCTATCGAGTACAAGCTCGAGGTCTGGGACTCCCCGAACTCCGCGGGCATCGTCATCGACGCGATCCGCGCCGCGAAGATCGGGCTGGACCGCGGCATCTCGGGCCCACTGCTGTCCCCCGCCGCGTACTTCATGAAGTCCCCGCCGGAGCAGCGCCCCGACGAGGCCGCCCGCGCGGCCGTCGAGGCCTTCATCCGCGGCGAGGTCGAGCGCTGAGCCCGCGCTGAGAGTCTGCCGAGCGGCGTGCGCCGCCCCGGGGTGGGGGGGGGCGGGGGGGGGGGGGGGG
>JAFAAX010000042.1 GCA_023426345.1 Actinomycetes bacterium | reverse complement strand
GGCCGGGGGGGCCGGGGGGGGGGGGGGGGCCGCGCCGCGCAGGTGGGGCGCGACACAGTGGGGCTCGGGCGGGACGGCGCCCTGGCTCTCGCCGTGCCGGCGGGGCTGACGGCCGAGTGGGCCCGCCCACCCGGCTGGGCGCCGCCCTCGTCAGCGGTCGACGGGCTCCCCGGCGACCAGGCGGCCCGACGACCCCTCGCCCAGGCGCTCCAGCGCCAGGCGGCCGACGAGCTGCTGGTTCGTGGTCGTGCGCTCCGAACGGCGCGTGGAGGCGAAGCTGATGAACCAGTGCAGGAGCGTGTTGACGCGCGCCTTGAATCCGACGATGTACATGAGGTGCAGGAAGCACCACGCGAACCAGGCGGGGAAGCCGCCGAAGCTCACCCGCCCCAGGGAGACGACGGCGTTGAAGCGGGCGATCGTCGCCATCGAGCCCTTGTCGCGATAGACGAAGCGCTCGCGCGTGGGAGCGCGCCCGGCCAGGCGCGCCGTCAGGACGCCGACCGCGAAGCGCGCCGACTGGATGGCCCCCTGGGCGACGCCCGGGACCCCGGGGACCGACATGAGGTCGCCGACGACGAAGATCTCCGGATGCCCCGGCACGGTGAGGTCGGGAGCGACCACGACTCGCCCGGCCCGGTCCAGCTCCGCGCCGGCGCGGGCGGCCAGGACGGCGCCCAACGGGGAGCCCTGGACGCCGGCGGCCCACACCTTGCACGCCGAGGGGATCGTCTCCGTGCGCCCCTGCGCGTCGCGGACCGTCACCGAGGCGTCGTCGACGTCGGTGACGATCGTCCCCATGCGCGGCTCGATCCCCAGCTTCTCCAGCGCCCGCCGGGTCCGGTCGCCCAGCTTCTCGCCGAAGACCGGCAGGGGCCGCTCGGCGCCGTCCACCAGGACGACCCGCGCCGAGGTGGGGTCGATCGAGCGGAACTCGCGGCGCAGGGTCGTCGACGCCAGCTCCCGGATCTGGCCGGCCATCTCGACGCCGGTGGGACCGGCGCCGACCACGACGAAGGTGAGCAGCTGGGCGACGCGCCCGGGGTCGGTCTCCATCTCGGCGCGCTCGAAGGCGCCGAAGATACGGGCGCGCAGCTCCAGGGCGTCGTCGATCGTCTTCATGCCCGGCGCGAAGGTCGCGAACCGGTCGTGGCCGAAGTAGGACTGCCCGGCGCCCGCCGCCACGATCAGCGAGTCGTACGGCGTCTCCTCGACCCGGTTGTGGTGCCGCCAGCGGACCAGGCGCTCGTCGGCGTCGATGTCCTCGACGAGCCCCAGGAGGACCTGCGCGTTGCCCTGGTCGCGGAGGATCTCGCGGGTGGCCGGGGCGATCTCCCCCTCGGAGAGGATGCCGGTGGCGACCTGGTAGAGGAGCGGCTGGAAGAGGTGGTGGCCGGTGCGGGCGATGAGGGTGACCTCGACGTCGGCGCGGGCCAGCGCCCGGGCGGCGAACAGCCCGCCGAACCCGGATCCGATGATGACGACGCGGTGGGGTGACATGGCCTTCCTCCTCATTTTCGGCACGTTCATGTTACCGAATTCGGGAGGGTGGCGTCAGGGGGGCTGTCGCCCCGCCGCTCACCCGGGGAGGACGAACGCCGCCGAGGGGATGGAGGCGCCGAAGCCCTCCGGCAGCAGGCGAGGCATCCCCTCGCCCTGCCCGCGGACCAGGACGTCGAGGCGCCCGGCGTGCTCGCCGGCGACCACCAGGAACTCCTGCCCGTCCTCCCCGGGGACCACGGCGAAGTGCCGCGGCCACGTCGAGCCTGCCGGGACCTCGCCGACGGCCAGCGGCTCGGGATCGTCCTCGTCCGGCACGGAGAAGACGGCGACCGTGCCGGGGCCCCGGTGCGCGAGGTAGAGGAGGGTCCCATCGGCGGAGGGCGCGATGTGGGACGGCAGGGCGCGGCGCCCCCGGCTGTCGATCTGGGCCGGGCAGCGCCACGCCTCCGTGGCCGACTCGCCGTCCCACTCCAGGGTCACCAGCTCGGCGGAGAGCTCCGTGACGACGTCGAGGAGCCGGCCGCCGGCGCGGAAGGCCGCATGCCGCGGGCCCGATCCGGGAGGGAAGCGGAACGCGACGCCGTCCTCGGCGACCGCGGGCCGCTGCCCGGGGCCGATCCGCAGACGCCGGAGCTCGTCGGTGCCCAGGTCGCACACGAGCGCCGAGCCCCCCTCGGAGGTGAGCGTCGCCGAATGGGCGTGGGAGCCCTGTTGCCGGTCCCGGACGGGCCCGCCGCCGCGGTGCCGCAGCGCCTCGCCGGGCCCGGCGGGCGCGCCGCCCTCGTCCAGGGGGAGGGCCAGGACGGTCCCGTCCATGTAGTTGCAGACCAGCGCCAGCCCGGGGACGGCGACGACATGAGTGGGGGAGTCCCCCCGGGAGGACACGGACGCGAGGGGCCGCAGGGCCCCGTCCTCGATCGCCCACGCGGTGAGGACGCCCTCGGGGGAGGCCTCCCCGGTGGCCAGCAGCACGTCGCGCCCGGGGACCCGGGCGAGGAAGGACGGGGCGGGGGTGCGGCAGACCTGGACCGCGGGCTCCAGCCGCCCGGTCACCAGATCGATCGACGTGCGCCAGATCCCCTCGCCCCGGCCCGCCTCCGTTCCGATTCCGGCGACGGGGAAGGTCCCGATCCACAGTGATCGGGTCGGATGGTCCTGGAGGGTCATGGGACCACGGTAGCGCGGAGTCCCTACGATAGGGGCCAGACGCAACGACCCACGGCATCCACGGGAGGACATCGGTGAAAGCGGCGCATGAGGATCAGCTGCTCCTGCTCGACCTGCAGAGGCTCGACCAGCAGGAGTCCCGGCTTCGCCACCAGCGGGACTCCCATCCGGCCCACGCCACGCTCGCGGAGCTGTCGGGGCGCGCCGACGACCTGCGCCGCGCGACGATCACCCAGGGCGCGGTGATCTCCGACATCGGGCGCGAGGCGGAGCGCCTGGAGGGCGAGATCGACAAGGTCCGCGCCCGCCGGACGCTGCAGCAGGGCCGCCTGGAGCGGGGCGAGGTCCCGCTGCGCGACATGAGCGCGATGGAGCACGAGATCGCGCGGATGGACCAGCGGATCTCCGACCTCGAGGACGCCCAGCTCGACGCCGAGGAGCGGCTCGAGGCGGCGGAGGCGGCCCGGCGGGCCATGTCGGAGGAGGGGGAGGCCATCGCCGCGGACGTCCGGGCGACGCAGGAGCGGTTCACCCAGGACATGGGGGGCGTCGACGACGACCTGCGCCGGGTCCTCAAGGACCGCGCGGACCTGGCGGCCCGCCTGCCCGGGGACCTGCTGGCGGAGTACGAGCGCTCGCGGACCCGCAACGGCGCGCTGGCCGTCATCGAGATCCGCGGGGGGCTCGCCCTCGGGGCGGCCACCGATCTCGCTCCCGCCGAGCTGGGGGCGATCGCCGCCCTGG
The DNA here is from genome assembly GCA_023426345.1 of Actinomycetes bacterium. GTDB lineage: Bacteria > Actinomycetota > Actinomycetes > Actinomycetales > Actinomycetaceae > Pauljensenia. The sequence continues at coordinate 1,231 of JAFAAX010000042.1, read as the reverse complement.
CGCCCGATGAGCTCTACTGGGCGGAGGAGACCGGCCAGCTGGTGGTCCGCACCGGCGGCGCCGCCTGAGACCCGCCGTCCGGGCGCGGTCGGCCGGGAGCCCGAGCCGGTCCGGCGCGGTAGACTCGTGGGCGCGGATGAGTCGGTCGGGCGGCCGCGGGGGGCCTGCGGGCCCCGCGAGGAACGTCCGGGCTCCATCGGGCAGGGTGGTGGCCAACAGCCACCCGGGGTGACCCGCGGGACAGTGCCACAGAGAACAGACCGCCGGGTCCGGTGCGAACCGGGCCCGGTAAGGGTGAAACGGTGGGGCAAGAGCCCACCAGCGGCGCGGGCGACCGTGCCGGCTCGGCAAACCCCACCCGGAGCAAGACCAAGCAGCAGGCGTCACGGGCGGCCCGCCCAAGGCCTGCGGGTAGGTCGCTGGAGGCCTGCGGCAACGCAGGTCCTAGATGGATGGTCGCCACCGCGTCCCCGGCGACGGGGCGCGGCACAGAACCCGGCGTACAGACCGACTCGTCCGCGCCCGGCCCCCGGGATCACCCGACGTCGATGTAGACGGGGGTCGTCCCCTGGTACGAGCCGGAGGGCGCCACCTCGATGATCGGGTCGTCCGGGCGGTCCCAGTCGGGCACCGCGAAGACGTAGACCTCGGTCCGCTCGACCGTCGACTCCTGATAGTCGACCGTCTCGCCGGCGTACCAGCGGCCCGAGCGGCCCTGGAGCCGGATGTCGAAACGCCCCGCGTAGTCGTCCGCCCCGTACCCGTGCGGCGTGATGTGGACGGTGAGCGCCCACCAGGCCTCGTCCGCATAGAGGTCGTCCTGCTGGTAGGAGGGGACCGCCGAGGACCCGTCCTGGAGGTGGGAGAACACCAGCTCGGAGTCCTGGCCCTCCGTGTAGTCGGGGAACCGGACGGTCCAGGCGTCGGAGTCCGCCGGCGAGGAGGGCGAGAAGCCCGCGCCCGGCGGAGGCGCGCCGGCGCCGAGGAGCTCGGGGGCGGCCTGGTCGCCGGCGATGTTGCCGCGCAACGACGAGGGCGACGGCGCGGACGAGGGCGTGAGCGAGCGGCGCGGCCCCGGGGTCGAGACGCCGGCGGAGGGGTCGGTCGTGGCCGGGTCCGTCCCGGAGGGCGCGGCGTCGCGCGGGTGGGAGCAGAAGGCGATGAGCACCGCGACCACGACGAGCAGGGCCGCCAGGACGAGGCCGGCGTTCCTGCCCGCGCGGGACCGGCG
>JAFAAX010000154.1 GCA_023426345.1 Actinomycetes bacterium | reverse complement strand
GCGTCCTGCCGGCCGCGCTGCTGGCGGCGCTGGTGGCCGTGGCCGGCCCGTCCGCCGGGGTGCTCGGCGCGGCCGTCGTGCTGGTCCCCGCCTGCCTGCTCGCCGCCCTGTGGCACTTGCGCGCCGTGAGTCGCGCCGACCGTGAGGCCCGCGGCCGCCATCTGATGGCCGCGGTCTGAGGCTCTCCGGGCGGCGTCGCCCCGGAGCGCCCTCGTCCCCGGCAGGGCACCGCACCGGGCCCTTCGACGGCGGACCGCATGGCGTGGACTTGACCAGATGCTGACATGCGTGTGAAGAACGTCCCGCGTGTCGGTAGCGTCCCCCCCATGTCGATGAACCTCGGGTCCGCGATGCGCACCCTGGTGGGGTGGCTGGTCGTCGTCGAGCTGGTGTCCGGAATCCTGCAGGGCTACTACACGCCGTTGTACACGGACATCGCCCGGCACCTGGGCATCCACGATGCCGATGTCAACATCTTCGAAGCCGCCCAGCTCATGGTCTCCGCCGTGTGCGTGCCCGTGTTCGCCAAGCTCGGGGACACGCTGGGATACCGGCGGATGCTGCTGTGGTCGTCGGCGATCACGGCGATCGGGTCGTGGGCGGTGGTGGTGGCACCGACCTCCCTGACGTTCACGCTCGCCTGGGCCGTGCAGGGCGCTTACGTCGCGTGGCTGCCGCTGGATGTCGCTCTGATCAGCGCTCGGGCGCGCCCCCAGGCGCGAGGCGAAGCAGGAGGACCCGTCGGCGAGGCGGCCGCCGCCCACCGCCTGACGGCCAAGGGCTCGGGCATCATCGTCGCGGCCTTGCAGGCCGGCGCCATCATCGGCGCCGTGGCGGGCGGACAGCTGGGCGTCTTCGCCCCGAGCGCGCTGCCCGCGGTCCTGGCCGTGCCGGCCGTGTGCGTGACCGTGGTCGTGCTGGTCGTCGCGACCCGGGTGCCCGAGGCGCCGGAGGTTCCCGGCGGATCGCTGGACGTCGGCGGCGCGGTGTGGCTGTCGCTCGCGCTGCTCGGGGTCGGAACCGGGCTGACGGTGCTGCGCCTCCAGGGTCTGGGCTCGCCGCCGGCCTGGGGGCTTGTCGCCCTGGGCCTGCTGTTGTTCATCCCCTTCGTCCGCCACGAGATGCGCAGCCCCGATCCCCTCATCGACATCCGAGTCGTCCGCGGCGCCCAGATGTGGCCGATCATCGTCGCGTCGTTCCTGTTCGGCGTCGGCGTGCTGGGCGCGCAGGGCCCGCTGTCCACCTTCGCGCGCACGGATCCGGCGGTGTACGGCTATGGACTGGGCCTCACCAGCATCGGTGTGTCCGGCATGATCCTCGGCTACGTCCTCGCGACGCTCACGGGCGCCCTCATGCAGTCGCCGGTCGCCCGCCGTCTGGGAGGGCGCCGCACCCTGTTGATGGCGACCGTCGTGGTCACCGCCGGGTACGCCGCCCTGCTGGCACTGCACGGCCAGGTCGTCACGATGCTGGGGGCGATGGTGCTCATCGGGGTGGGCAACGGCGCGCTGATCGCCGCCCTTCCGGCGGCCGCCGCCTCCGCCGCCCCTCCGCACCGCACGGCGATGGCCACGGGCCTCAACAACACGACGAAGACGGTGGGCGGCATGGTGGCCTCCGCGGTCTTCGCGCTCGCCCTGCTGTCCGGGTCGCACCAGACGCTCGCCGGCGAGGACGGCACGGCCGGGTCGTTGTCCGGCTACCTCACCGTGTGGATCGTGTGCGCGGTGACCGCGCTGGTCGCGGCCGTGTTCCTGGCCGCCGCGCCGCGGGGGTCCTTCGAGGGGTCGCAGGACGCGGGGTCTTCCCTCATCGACGAGGCCGACCCCGCCGGGCCGGGTCGCGCTGTCGACGTGGCCGGAGCGGGCGTCCGGATCTCATCCGGCCCGGGTTCGCCCGCCCCGGGTTCGCCCTCGTCCGCCCCCAGCCTTGACCTCGCCCTCGACCAGGAGACTGCTGACTGACATGACGCCGACCCCCGACCCCCGTTCCGCCGCCGCGCCCGAGGACCCCGCCACCGCCCACGCGGCGTCGCCCTCGTCGAGGGAGGACCTCCCCCCGATCGTCGAGCGCCTCGCCCGGCTCATCCGGATTCCGACGATCTCCGTGGACGGCCGGCCGTCGGGCGGGGCGCCGGCCTTCGCCGAGCTGCGCGCCGCGATGGGCGACATCTGGCCGGCCGCCTTCGCGGAGCTGGACCTCGAGGACATCCAGGGCGCCCTGCTGCTCACCTGGCGCGGGTCCGACCCCGCGTTGGCGCGGGAGCCCGCGGTGCTCATGGCCCACCAGGACGTCGTCGGCGTCACGGGTCTGGACCCGGAGGAGGCCACCACCGGGTCCGCGGCCCCCGGTTGGACCGTGCCGCCCTTCGAGGGGCGCGTCGCCGACGGCCTGCTGTGGGGCCGCGGCGCCCTGGACGACAAGGCGGCCCTGGCCTGCGTGCTCGAGGCGGTCGACACGCTGGTCCGCGAAGGGGTGCGACCCGCCCGCGAGGTCGTCTGCGTCTTCGGCTGCGACGAGGAGACCCACGGCTCCACCGCCCACGCCGTCGCCCGGGAACTCGAGCGGCGCGGGGTCCGCCCCTGGCTCGTCCTCGACGAGGGCGGCGCCGTCGTCCAGGGAGCGCTGCCCGGCGTTCGAGGGCGCACGGCGATGGTTGGCGTCTCGGAGAAGGGGACGCTCGACGTCCTGCTGCACACCTCCGACGCGGGAGGGCACGCGTCGACGCCCTCGTCGAAGGGCGCCGTGTACCGGCTGGCCCGCGCGCTCACCCGTCTGGAGCGCCGCCCGATGCCGGCGACGCTCACCGAGCCGGTCATCGAGATGCTGGAGCGGGCGGCCCCCCACGCCGGCGGACGCCTGGCCGACGTGTACGCGCGGGCCCGGCGGCTCGCGCCGGCGATCGCGCAGGTGCTGGCCCGCACGGGCCCGGAGACCGCGGCCCTGGTGCGTACGACGGTGGCGCCCACCCGCCTGACGGGCGCGCTCGGGGCCAACGTCCTGGCGAACGAGGCCGGCGCGAACCTCAATGTCCGAGTCCAGACGGGGGAGACGACCGCGAAAGTGGTCGCTCGGCTGAGGCGCACGATCCACGACCCGTCGATGGAGCTGGACGTCCTCGACGCCTCAGAGCCCTCGCCTGTGTCGCCTGCGGAGGGCCCTCAGTGGGAGGCGCTGGAGGGGGCGCTCGCGGTCAGCCATCCCGACGCCGTGATGCTGCCCTACGTCCAGCTGGGAGCGTCGGACTCGCGCTGGTTCACGGGAATCAGCCGCCACGTCTACCGGTTCACGCCCTTCTTCATGACCGCCGAGGAGCGAGGAACCCTCCACGGCCTGGACGAACGCATCCAGGTCGAGTCACTGGCCCGCGGCCCGGTCTTCTATGGGGAGCTGCTCCGACGCCTCTGATCGGCGAGCCACGCGCGGTGGTCACGCCGAGCCACGCGCGGTGGTCTCGGTGGCCTCGGCATTCGGGGCGCGGTCCGTGCGCTCGCCGGGCGCGCGCACCAAGCGCAGGACCTCGTCGCGGTGTTTGCTCGGGAGGTGAGAAGGTGTCCGGGGCCCGGTGGTCACCGCCATGCCGCCGCTCTATGCAGCTCTGACATGTCGGTGGTCTGAACGATCGCGGGTGCTTCACGGGCGAAGGCACTGCCACCAGCACAGACAGCCTGCGGTGATGATCGTGCCGTCCTTCGAGATCGAACGGCTCACCGCCAGCTTCTTCTCCGATCGGAGGGGGACGCGGGCGCTCACCTCGCTGGTGAAGCCGGTGAGGTCGATTCGGGTCATCCGGTGGGGGCGAACAACGTGTCCTGATGGTGGAGGCTGGACGGATCGGGAGCAGTGGCTTTGGTCGTGGCGGCCTGATCGGAGTCGGGCCGGATTGTTCCGCCGCCGCTGGACACGGGTCTCCCGCCGGAGTCGGGCACAGTTCTCCCACCGCCGCTGGACACAGGTCTCCCGTCGGAGCCCGGCGCACTCTCCCCGTCGGCACCGGGCACGCTCCTCCCACCGACACCGGGCGGGGGCAGTCCTCGAGCGGCGCGCAGGTGGTCGTGGTGACGATGGAGGCTGGATTGGGCGGGGCGCCATTCGCGTTGCGGGTCGAGGCAGGCGGGTGGCCTCACCCAAGGGCAGCCGTCCCGGATCTGGATGTCCCAGCCGAGTTGGTCGAGTTCGCGGTGGTGGTGGTAGCACAGGAGCACCCCGTTGTCGACGCCGGTGGGGCCGCCGCGAGCCCATTCGGTGACGTGGTGGGCCTCGCACCACGAGGCCGGCACGGTGCACCCGGGAATCGCGCAGCCGCCATCCCGGTCCGCCATGAGCATGCGCTGGGCGGCGGTGAAGACCCGGTCGGTCACGGTGAGGCTGACGGGCTTGCCCTGCTGGTCGGTGAGCAGGCACATCACGCGCCCCGCGCACCCGGCGTGATGCGCAGCCCGGATGTCGAGGGCCGAGTGATCCTCGTGGTGGGTGCCGGCCAGGAAAGCGACGCCCTCCGGGTCGACGAGCTGGTCCAGGGTGGCGGTGACCAGGAGGGTCGGTGCCGCTCCGCCCGGCTTCGGCACACCGTCCAGCCCGGCCGCCAGGGACACGAATCCCGCGAAGTAGTCGTGCAGACGCTGAGCGTAGGACCGCGGGTCCGCCGCGCGGTCCTCCTCGCGGACGGGGCGCCCGCGCGAGCCCGCGGGGCATCCGGCAGCGCCGACTCCGTCCTCGGCGTCCGCGCTTTCGGGGCTCCTGCCCGTCAACGCGCCGCCGGCAGACAGGCGCGCCCCGGGGGCTTGGACGCCGCGTCGGGCGTCATCGACCTTCGGGCTCCCATAAGCGTCGAGGACGAGCTGGAGTTGGGCGGCCACCTCAGGCAAGAGCTCCGCCTCCAGGCGGCATGTTCCCTCCTGCGGAGCCGAGATCCTCAAGAAGCGGCGGGCCTGAATGCGCTCGCGCTGGGCCCGTGCCCGTTGCGCATGATCGGGGAGACTCTTGGCGGCCTCCTGGGCGAGCATGGTCTGCCACGACCTCGCCATACGTGCCAGCTCTGCCACCGAGGCCCCCCGTCGGGACGCACCCGAATGCTCCGCCTCGCGCATGAGCATCCGGGCATGCTCGCCGAACACGCTTGCGTGAGCCGCCAAAGTCTCGCGTCCGAGGAAGGAGACCATCAGCGTTCGTTCCGCCTCGCCCACCCGTTCGACGATGCGCGATGCCCCCTGCCCGCCAGGCGCCTGGTCGCACTCCGGCGCCCGGTCGAGGAGCGGCTGCAAGGCGCGGGTGATCACGTGGGCCACGTCGGGGGACATCAGGCCCGCCGAAACCGCGGCTCGCAGCAGAGGGAACGCCGCTCCGGCAGCCTGCCCGCTCGTCGAAGGCGCGGGCAGGAGGGGCTCGACCTGACGGATGCGACGGGCGGCGTCAGACTTGGAGGACCCGCTCACCCGGGAGACGAGTTCCTCCGGAGTGGCAAATCCCTGCGTCGCGCAGATGCGACGAATACCCAGCTCCTTGCGGGAGCGTTGAGCGACCTGACCCGCGGCGAAACCCTGCCCGGCATCGGCGAGGCGCCCGACCTCGGCAAGCTCGGTGAGGTCGCGGACCAAGGCCTCATCGTCAAGGCGCGTCAAACGGTCCGCATCGGCCAGCTCCGCCAGCCACGCACGCGCGATCTCCCGTCGGTCCTCCCATGTGAGGACCGGAAGTGGGGAACGCATCCGATCAGCCATAGAACAAGTGTTCCATGAGGCGTCCTCGGTGGCAAGAGGAACAGGAAGGAACCGACGTTATCCACAACTGGAATACATTATCCACATCCTATATGAGTGGACACGATCGGTCGGGGATTTATCCACACGTCTTTGTCTGTCCACAGGCTCGGCCTCCGCCTGAGCCCTCGACCCAGCCCCCACCCCGCCCGCTCTCCACCCC
>JAFAAX010000165.1 GCA_023426345.1 Actinomycetes bacterium | reverse complement strand
TTGGCCCCCCAAACCCCCCCCGCCCCGCCGCGAGCTCCGGATCGGTGAACCGGTAGGTGAGGACGGCCTGAACGGTGACGTTCTGCTGGTCGCGGGTGACCGCGTGCACTAGGACCGGACGCTCCCGGTCGGCGGCGGGGACCTCGGAGATCACCGCGGAGTTCGGCGCGAACCAGAACGTCTGGCCGACTCCGGTGTGGGCGACGGATCCGCGGCGCAAGTGGACGACATGGTCGGTGGCCGTCCCCTGGTAGCGCCGGATGAAGGGGTAGGCGTGGATCGTTCCCATCGGGATCTCCTCGGTCGTCGTCTGGTCTCACCCCGACGGTAGTCGATCCCGATTCCCGGATCGTCGGCCGTTCGCACTCAGCGGGACCGCGTGAACAAGCGGACCACCAAGCGCAGCACCAGCAGGAGCGTGGCGAGCAGCTGGCGGGTCTCCGCGTCGATGACCCGACGGACCCGAAGTGCAGGAGGCCCAGCCGCACGTCGAGCGGGTCGGCGCCACCGGAGCCGCCCTCGTGGACATTGGTGGGGCCCTCGGGCGCGTCCGCGGAGACGGGGACGCGGCACCGGGGACCGGGGGCGCAGCAGGTCCGCATCCGAAATCTGAAGCGTCACGACCCGTGCGGAGGCTCGACGCCTCTGATCCCTCCTGCGCGCCCGCTGACGTTACTCGGGGGATTCGGACGGCGTCATCCACTCGACGCCCGGGAACCGTCCGAAGTCGGAGTCGAAGGTGACGACGGTCGCCCGACGCGCTCGTGCCAGTGCCGCGAGAAAGGCGTCATTGACCAGGTTCCCACCGATCCCCGTCGCTCGGAGATGCTCCCGAAGCGCCCCCACCGTCGAGGGCGTGCCCTCCGGGATGACTGCCGCAGGACTCGACAACCAGAGGTCGACGACGTCCAGAGCGACATCGACCGGCACGGGAGACGAGTAGATCCGAGGATGCGTCACGATACGAACGAAGGCCAGCAACGAGATCCACGGCAGGAGGACCGGACCCGGGCCGCTCAGGGCGTCGTCGAGCCACCGCTTCGCGGCCTGATGGTGGGACGCAGAGGTGTCCACGGCGTAGATGAGGACATTGGCGTCGACGAGGTTCACTTTCCCAGATCCCACTTCGCCAGCAGCGCCTCGTCCTCAAGGTCGCCCGCCACCTGCAGCGCCCGCTCGACCGGGATCGAAGGATGTCCCAGGTCGAACGTCGGCGTCTCAATCGCCTTCGAGCTGGGTGTGAGTCCCCGTGCGATCGCCTCGTTGACGGCGTCCTTGAACGTCAGCCGGCGGTCGCGCATGAGTCGCTGGATGAGCGACTCGGACTCCGGCGTCAAGGTGATCGTCGTCCTCATGGAGGCATGATAGCATCATTCGCCTTGATGCCATGATGCCGCGCCTTCTCGCGGGCTGCTCCGCCTGCCAGGGCCGCCGCGTCATCGGGAGCGGGTGAACAGGCGGACCACCAGGCGCAGCACCAGCACGATGCCGGCGAAGCCCAGGCCGCCGGCGACGACGTCATAGGCGGACAGGGCCTCCGTGATCTGCGGGCCGCCGTCGACGACCAGGAACACGCAGGCCAACGCGATCGCGACGACGGCGAACACGGCGGAGACGGCGTCGTCCAGCAGGGAACGCAGCCAGGCGCGGTCCCCCGCCGAGGCGAAGGCGCGGGTGCGGACCTGGAACCGCCCGCGTTCCAGGTCCTCCGTGACGCGCTCGACGCGGGCGGGCAGGCGCCGGGCGATCGCCGCCGACGTCAGAGCGGTCGATGCCGCGAGCCCCGCCGTCCGGGTCGGGGATGCCAGTCCGCGGACCAGCGCCGGCAGCGACCGGCGCATCCCCTCGTACAGCCCGTACCCGGGGTCCAGGGCCTGCAGCGCCCCCTCCAGCGAGGTCAGCGTCCGGAACGCGCCGGCCACGTCCCCGGGCACGGCGATCCCATGGTCGTGGAGGACGGCGAACACGTCGGAGAACGTCGAGGCGTCCACCCGCCGGGTCTGGGCGAGCAGCGCGAGGATGCGCCCGAGGTCGCGCTGGAGGGCGCGCGGGTCGACCTCCCCGGTCACGTCGAACGCCATGGTCACGGCCGTCGTCGCCGAGACGTCGTCGTCGGCGACCAGGGCCAGCAGGAGCGTGGCGAGCAGCTGGCGGGTCTCCGCGTCGATGACCCCGACGGACCCGAAGTCCAGGAGGCCCAGCCGCACGTCGAGCGGGTCGGCGCCACCGGAGCCGCCCTCGTGGGCGTTGGTGGGGCCCTCGGGCGCGTCCGCGGAGACGGGGACGCGGCGCCGGGGCCCGCGCGCCGACACGACCATGATGTTGCCCGGGTGCAGGTCGGCGTGGAAGACGCCGCGCACCAGGATGCCCTCCAGCGTGGCGTCCATGAGGTCCTGGGCCAGGCGCGGACCGGCCCCGTCGGGCAGGTCCGGCGCCGCCTCGAGGACGCCGCGGCCCTCGAGGCGCGTCATGACGAGGACGCGCGCGGTCGACAGATGCTCGTCGACGACCGGGGTCACGATGTCGGGGTGGGCCTCCAGGGTGCGGGACACCGCGAGCGTGTTGCGGGCCTCGACGCGGTCATCGAGCTCCTCGCGCAGGGTGGCGACCAGCCCGCGCCCGAGCGCCGCGACGCCCATCGCGCGGGCCCACTCCAGGCGCCGCTCGGCCATCTCGGTGAAGCGCAGGACGATGTCGCAGTCCACAGCCACCTGCTCGCGCGCGCCGGGGCGCTGGACCTTGACGACCACCGGCGTGCCGTCCCGCAGCGTCGCGCGATGGACCTGGGCGACGGAGGCGGCGGCCAACGGCTCGTCGTCGAAGGAGCCCAGCACGTCGCCGGGATCGGCGCTCCATTCCTCGCGCAGGACGTCCCGGATGTCCGCGGCCGGGACCCTCGCCGCCGACGACTGGAGGGTCGACAACGCCTGCGAGACGGCCGGGGGCAGGACGTCGGGGCGGGTGGACAGGATCTGTCCGAGCTTGATGAACGTGACGCCCGAGCGCTCGAGCATCCCGACCAGCGCCTCGCCGAACCCCTCGGAGGCGGGGCCCCTGCGCCACGACCGCCACAGCCCCGACGTCGCGATCACCCAGCTGAGATGGGCGTAGCGCCGTTGGCGGCGCAGTCCCTTCGCCGTCTGCTGCCACGCCTCCATCGGCGTCCACGCCGCCCCGGTGGGGAGGACGACCTCGGCGACCACCAGGATCGAGATCGCCGCGACGAACAGCCACAGGAACGCGAGCGCGCTGACGATCAGCGCGATCCACCAGCTGACCGCGACCCGGCCGTCGGGGGTGAAGATCCCGATCGCCCGGCCCAGGACCACCGAGACGGGCAGTCCGACCAGCATGACGACCACGGAGACGAGGAAGCTGCGCAGCCAGCCGACACCGGCCAGGATCCTCCGGATGATCGCGGTCAGGATGAGTCCCGCCACGATCACCCAGACCGCCTGGGCGAGGACTGCGAGCACGGTGTCCATAGGGACATTGTGCCCGAGAACGACCGGTGGTTCCCAGGAGCCCCGGCGACCAGCAGTCCGAGAGCCAGGGCCGGAAATCCCGCGCTTGTGGCGCTCGTGCGGGTGGAATTCCCGCGAAGGTGGAGCGTGCACGCCCGTGCGTAGCCGCCGCCCGCGACAAGCGCCGGTGGCCTCCTACGTGTCGAGGCGCGCCGCCGCGTTCCTCCCGGCGGCGGAGGCCACCACCCACAGCGCGACGACGACGACCGCCCCGGACACCACCAGCGCCTGCGCGAACGCCGCGCCGTCGGCCCCCATCGCCAGCCCTGCGACCAGGCAGCCCAGGGCGTGGAACAGCGCGACGGCGGCGTCGGCCGCCAAGATCGGCCACGCGGCGCGGTGAGCGACCCGCCAGGCGCGGTCCGAGG
>JAFAAX010000120.1 GCA_023426345.1 Actinomycetes bacterium | reverse complement strand
ACCACCCGCTGCGGGGCGTGGCGCCCGGGCAGGTCTCGGCCCGGGAGGTCCTGGCGCTGGCCCGCCGGGGCGACGCCGCCGGCCTGGAGATCGAGCACCGCGCGGGCGAGCTGCTCGCGCGCGTCGCGGCCGTGCTGGGCTCGCTGTACGACCCTGAGCGGATCGTCGTGTCCGGCGCGATCGCCGCGTCCCTGGACGGGGTCATCGCCGTGGCGCAGGACCTGGTCGCCGATCAGCTGGACCTGCCCGCCCCCGAGATCGTGGCCTCCACCCTGGGCGGCGATGTCGTGTCCCAGGGCGCCGTGCGCGCCGCAGTCGAGGCCGCCCGCCGGGGGGCGCTGCACCTGGCCGGATGAGCAGCCCGGCCTGACCGACCCGGCCGTGGATGCCGTGTCCGAGATCGTCCGCGAACGGCGACAGGCCCACGCGGAACTCCTCGAGCGCGTCCGTTACTACGAGTTGCAGAGATCGGGCCTCGGTCTGGATCTCCTGGACGCCGTCGATCGGCGAGGTGAGCCCATCCGGACCTGAGAGATTCGCCCATCCGGGCTCTGACGATGGACGGTCGAGTCCCTCTCACGCGCGTCGATTCGGGCGGGACCGAATTCGCGGCGGAACAGCACCGAAGTCGGCGGACCACGAGGGTCGGCGAGCCGGCCTCGCGCCGGGGCGCCCCGCACGAAGGCCTCCCCCCAGACGATGTGAGACAGACACGCATGTATCATACATTCATGTCTGCAAAGTCGGCGCCCTCGCCCAAGTCTCCACGCCGTCCGCAGCTTGCCTTCTACGGACGCGACGACATCGTCGGCGCCCTCGCCCGTCATCTCGACTCGGTGTCCGCGGATGGCCGCGGACGGCTCCTCGCCGTCCGCGGGCGGCGCCAGATCGGCAAGTCGACCGTCGTCGACCGTTTCGTCCGGCGCTCCGGGACGCCCTACGTGTACACGGTCGGCACGCTGGGGGCCGATGCCCGCGCTCAGCTGGACGACGCGACGCGCGCATTCGGCGAGTCAGAGCGGCCGCTTCCCGGGACGGCCGTCCTCTCCACGGCACGCCTCTCCTCCTGGCGGGAATGGCTGAGCGCCATTGAGCAGGCCGCGACCGACGGGCCCGTCATCGCCGTCCTGGACGAGTTCCCGTGGACCATCCAGTCCGAACCCCGGGTCGAGGGGCTTCTCCAGAACACCTGGGACCGCCGGTTGGAGAGGCTCCCGGTCCTCATGATCCTCATCGGATCCGATGTCGCCATGATGGAGCGCCTCAACGAGTACGGGCGCCCCCTGTTCGGACGGGTCCAGCCCCTGGTCGTCGATGCCCTCAACCCGGCGGAGATCGCCCAGGCGATGCCCGGTGCTGAGGCGGTCGAGGTCTTCGACGCCTACCTGGTGACCGGTGGCTACCCCCGCCTGGTCACCGACCTGGCCCGCAGCGGCCGAGACGTCCGTGGCTACGTCCACGACGCCTGCCGAGACCTGTACAGTCCCCTGGTCTCGACAGCCCGGTTCACCCTGGACGCCGAGTTCCCGGACTCTCCGTCCGCCGCCCGCGTCCTGGAATCGATCGGCGCGAACGACGTGGCCACGCCCCGCTTCAACGATCTCATTCCCGCGGGCCTGGATGACACCGCGACACGTCGGATCCAGACGGCCACCACGCGCGCCCTTCACGTCCTCGCCGACCAGAAGCGCCTGGTCGAGAAGGAGACGCCGGCGTGGGCCCCCGACAACGGGCGCCTTCGCCGCTACCGGGTCGGCGACCCCTATCTGCGGTTCTGGTTCCGATACCTCAGCCGGGGCGTCGAACAGATCGCCCGCGGCCGATCGGACCTGGTCACCGCCCGCTTCGACCGGGATTGGCCCTCCTGGAGAGGACGCGCCATCGAGCCCGTCGCACGCGACTCGCTCCTCCGGCTCGCTCCCGACCTCCCCGGTCTGGCCGACGTCGAACGCGTGTCGGCGTGGTGGACCCGCGACGGACAGACCGAGGTCGATGTCGCCGCCGCGTCGCCAGAGCGGACAGTCGCGCTCGGGACGATCAAGTGGCGCCCCGGCGGGGCAGTCACCGCCCGCGAGCTCTCCGACCTGGCGCGCGCACGCGAGTCGGTCCCCCGCAGCCGCGACGCGAGGCTCCTCGCCGTCAGCCCCGACGGCCGCGCTCCCGCCACCGCGGACCTGGCCCTGAGCGCCCAGGACCTGTTGCGCGCCTGGCCGGTGTGAGCGCCCTCCGCACCTCTCGTCCGATGGCGACCTTGTCGAGGCACGGCGTTCCCGCCGAGAACGGTTGTCTCCTGCTCCATTGGCCAGGGCGGCCCCCTTCGCGCCCGGGTGACCAGCGCGAGGGGGCCCGCCCCGCGGGACGCGGGGCCGCCCTCGCCAGTGTCAGGCCATCAGCCGACGAGCTCGAAGTGGAGCTTGAGGCCCAATGCACCGGCGACCTTGACGATGGTGGCGAAGCTGGGGTTTCCGTCGGCAGACAGCGCCTTGTAGAGCCCCTCGCGGCTCATACCGACGCGGCGAGCGAGTTCGCTGAGATTGCCGGATCGTGCGATCACCCCCAACGCCTGCGCGATGAGCGTCGGGTCGTCACCATCCTCAAGCGCGGCCTCCAGATAGGCGGTTGCATCACCCGGATCATTCAGGTAGTCGGCGCTGTCATAGGGACTGAACCGTTCTGCTGTCTCACCCATTGCTCCTCCAGTCCTGCAAGATGCGGCGTGCCTGCTCGATATCACGCGACTGACTTGTCTTGTCCCCTCCGCACAGCAGCAGGATGAGTCGAGAGCCGCGTGGTGAGTAGTAGACCCGATATCCGGGTCCGAAGTGAATTCGCAGTTCAGAGATGCCCGCGCCGACCGGCCTGACGTCACCCGGATGACCGGCGCCGAGCCGATCGATTCTCACCAGAATACGACCACGGGCCTGCCGGTCTTTGAGCCCCCGCAACCACTCGTCAAAGGCCGAACTCTTGACGATCTCCACCGTCTGCCAACTGTAGTTCACAGTCTCGTGGGAGGCAATCTTTCTTTCTTTCAACGGGGACACCCCCTCGCGCCCGGGTGACCAGCGCGAGGGGGCCCGCCCCGCGGGACGCGGGGCCGCCCTCGTCGACCGAGCAGGTATCAGTGGTCTCAGCGACGGACGCCGCGTCGAAGCCCCTGATTCGCGCGACCCTGCGGCGACCTGACGCAGGAAATGGGGGTCTCGGCGACAACGATCGCGCCGAGACCCCCATTCAGTGCGGCCAAGCCGCGTCGGATCAGCGGACCTCGTCGGTCCCGGCCGGCGCCTCGGCAGCCGCGCGGCTCGCATCTGACCCGGCCGGTCCTTCGCCGGCCGAGGAGCTGACGGGCAGGGCGCCGGCGGCAGCCGCGCCGACCAGCACGGAGGCCTCCAGCTCGTCCATCTCGGCGATGTCCGCGGCGTCGCCCACGGTCGTGCGCAGGGGCACGTTCTTGATGAACAGGGTGAACACCAGGCCCAGGACCGCGAAAGGCAGGGCCGTCCAGAACACCGTGTTCATGGAGTCCGCCATGCCGGCGCGCACGGCGTCGGCGACCACCGCGGGCAGCTGGGCGACCTTCGAGGTGTCCAGCACCGACCCGGCGTCCACGCTCTGACCCGACGCGGCCAGCTTCTGAACCATGTCGGCGGGCAGATGCGCCAAGATGTCGCCCTGCAGGTGCGAGCTCATCACGGTGCCCAGGACCGCGGTGCCCACCGTGGAGCCCAGGTTGCGGAAGAACTGGACGGCGGACGTCGCGATCCCCATCTCGGCGGCCTTCGCGTTGTTCTGGACGACCAGGGTGAACACCTGCATCGACAGGCCCAGGCCGAAGCCCATGATGACGAGAATGCCGGACAGCACGAGCTTCGAGGAGTCGACGGTCAGCGTGGTGAGCAGCAGGTAGGCGGCGATGAGGATCGCGAGTCCCGAGATCATGAAGGCCTTGTAGCGCCCGGTGCGGGTGATGAGCAGGCCGACGACGATCGAGGTGATGATCATGGCGATCGACAGCGGCATCAGGATGACGCCGGAGTTCGTCGCGGACGCCCCCAAGACGACCTGCGCGAAGACGGGCACGTACATGATCGCCCCGAACATGCCGACCGACAGCATGAAGGTGGCCAGCACGGACATCGTGAAGACGTTCTGCTTGAACAGGCGCAGCGGGAGCAGGGGGTTCGCGGCGCGCAGCTCGGCCCAGATGAACAGGCCGAGGAAGACGGCGCCGACCGCGTACATCGCGATGATGGTCGGGGACGACCACGCGTAGGTGTTGCCGCCCCAGGTCGTGGCCAGCAGGATCAGGACCAGCGCGGGCACCAGGGTGAGCGCGCCAGCCAGGTCGAAGCGGTTGGCCGCCCCGGCGGCGGCGGTCTTCGGCAGGTGCAGGTAGCGGGCGATGACGAACAGGGCGATCAACCCGAAGGGGAGGGGCAGCACAAACAGCCAGCGCCATCCCATGTTGTCGGTGATCCACCCGCCGGCCAGTGGGCCCAGGACGGACGTGACGCCGAACACCGCGCCCATGATGCCCTGGTACTTGCCGCGGTTCCGCGCGGGGATGATGTCGCCGATGATCGTCTGCGACAGCGGCTGCAGCGCGCCCATGCCCAGGCCCTGCACGGCGCGCGCCGCGACCAGGAACCAGAAGTTCTGCGCGAAGCCCGACATCATCGAGCCGATCATGAAGACGATCAGGCCCGCGATGTAGAACCCGCGGCGCCCCCACATGTCGGAGAGCTTGCCGACGATCGGCACCACGATCGCCGACGCCAGCATGGCGCCCGTCGCGATCCACGAGTAGTGCTCCATCCCGCCCAGCTCCGCGACGATGCGCGGCAGCGCCGGGCCGACGATGGTCTGGCTGATGGAGCTGACCAGCATGCCCAGCAGCAGGCCGATGAAGATGTTGCGCTGGGCGGGGCTCATGTGGAAGCCGTCCGCGGCCTCGCGCGCGCCGGCGCGCCCGCGGGGGGCGCCGTCCTGGTCGATCGACGAGGGCGACCCCGCGTGGCGGGGTCCCGCTGTCGCTGTCCGTGTGCTCATACCTGGTCCTTGCTTCACAAGTGCTCTCACAATGACTGATGCCGCGGAGGCGATCCGCGGCGACGGAGACGATGATACTCTTTGATGCAGCGACTGCAAGATTGCGGAGGCTGCATGATTTTTGGAGGGCGATCACAGATGGCGACAACTGCCGGGGCGCGCGCCACCCGGCCGGCCGGGGCGGGCGCCGTGCGGCCTGCCCAGGCGGGCGCCACCACCGCGCGCTCAGGCGCATCCGCCGCGCACCCGGCCCCGGCCGTCGCCCGCGCCCGCGACGACGCCTCCCCGACGGCCGTTGAGCCGCCCTGCGGCCTGCGCGAGCAGAAGAAGCGCCAGACCCGGCGGGCGCTGCATCGGGCCGCCCTGCGGCTGGTCCACGACGAGGGGCTGGAGGCCGTCGCCACCGACCGGATCGCCGCCGAGGCCGGCGTGTCCCCCCGCACGTTCTTCAACTACTTCCCCACCAAGGAGGAGGCCGTCCTGGGGCTGTCGGCGGACTTCCCGCAGATTCTGATCGACGCCTTCGCAGCCAGGCCCGCCGATGAGGACCCGTGGGACTCCGTCCTGGCCGTCTCCCGGTCGCTGGTCCGGGGGGACCGCGAGGGCCGGGCGGAGGACCGGGAACTGCTCCATGACGTCATGCGCCGCTCCCCGGAGCTGGCCCGCGGGATGGCAGGGTTCACGGACACGATCCGCCGCGCGGGCCGCGCCGCCGTCGCCGACCGCCTGGTCGCCCGCGGCCTGGATCCCGAGGAGGCCCGCCGCCGGGCCGTGGTCTACATCGACGTCGGCATGACGGCGATCTCGACGACGATGCACCTCTCGCGCGCGGAGGGCCTCACCGTCGACGACGCCTTCGCCGAGGTCGCGCGCGTCCTGGACTCCCTGGGCGCCGACGCGGGAAAGTGACGTCGCAACGTTCACCGCTGCGTTCCCACCGCGCATTCCTGCACCGCCCAGGGACGCGGGGCCGCCCTCGTCAGGCCCGGTCGGACCGGCGCGTCCTCCCGGGGTACATCAACTCCCAGATGGCCGGGGCGGACACGGACTCCGCGCCCGGGCCCGTCCGCTCGACGGTGATCTGCCCTGAGAACCGCAGGTACGCGCCGTCGAAGCCGATCAACCGGGCCGCCAGCTTCTTCATGCCGGACAGCCCGTCCACGAACTTCGAGGCGACGATCGTCTGCTCGCGGCGGTAGGACACGGTGTAACCGGAGCCCGGCCCGCCCTCGTCGAATGTGAAGGACGTGTCGTCGGCGACGGGCTTGCCCGTGACGGGGTCGCCCGAGACGCGCGACTTCGCGAAGGTCACGCGCGACTGGTCGTCGGCGATGACCTTTCCGTCCTCGGCCAGCATGAACACCGTGACGGGGTCATAGGAGAACTTCTTGTCGGAGACGATCTGCGCGGTGATGAACGTGTAGGGGCCGGCCGCGCCGCGCCCCCAGTACCAGTGGTTGATGATGCTGGTGAGCGACACGTTGCCCCAATTGTGGTCGTGGTAGCCGTTGCCGCGCACGGTCACGGGAGCCTCGGTGCCGACGCGGTAGGTGACCCGGACCTGCCCATAGGGCACGGACGGCAGCCACGCGAAGTACTGCTGCTCGTCGTCACCGTAGAAGATGTGGCCGGCGCCGGGGCGCCAGGGCTCGGTCTGGCCGGTGAGGTGGGCCTCGACGGTGACGTCGTCGACGGTCGCGATGATCGTGTACTGGCGGAGGTCGCCCGAGAAGTGGTTCGGGCCGATCCACACCTCGCAGTGGTCGGTCGCGGCGTGGAAGCCCTCGCGCTCGAACGCGTGGGACAGGTTGAGGGTGCGCCCGTCGGGCAGGTCCAGGTCGATCTGGATCCGCGGAGACAACCCCGTCCCCGCCGCCGTCGCGTCCTTCGTGTGGAAGACGACGACCAGCTTCGCCCCGTTGTCCAGGTGCGCGTCGAAGTACCACCACTCGTACTGGCCCGGCACGGCCGGGTCGGTGCGCAGGCCGTCCTCCCAGGACTCGATGGCGGCGCCCAACCCGAAGCGCTGGAGATCCTCGGGCCGGTCGGCCAGGCGTGCATGCTCACTCATGGGCGCGCTCCTCTCGGATGCTCTGATCGACGAGGGCGGGACCGGCCGGCTCCGCCTCCTCCTGCTCTGTTCCACGAGGCCCCGGCGCATCCGGAGCGACGGCGGAGACCATCGTGTCACGCGACGCCGGCCGGTGCTCGGCGTCGACCACCGGCCGCCGCGTGAGCACGGTGAGCCCCTCGCGCCGGTACTGGCGCACCAGCAGCACGATGTAGGCGATGTCGTAGACGAAGCAGACGACGCCCAGGAACGGCAGGAGGCGGAACTCCTTGCGCCCGTACATGAACTTCTGGACGACGATGACCACGTCGAAGCAGAACCACACGAGGTTCGCGGCCTGCTGGATCTGCCACGGCGACGGGAACACGATGCTGAACAGGAACTCCCAGGAGATGCGCGATCAGCGGCATCCCGCTGGCCCGGTCCTTGAATCCCCGGTAGATGGTGACCAGGTAGACCGTCGTCCATCCGATGCCGCTGATTCCGATGAGGATGTTCGTCAGCGCGTCCATGCTCCTCCTTCGCCGCCCATCCTCGAGAAGAGCACGGCGGCGCTGTTCCGGAAGCGCGCCACCGCCGCCTCCGTCTGGTCCTCGACCATCTCGATCGACGAGGGCGACCCCGTGGCGGGGTCCTCGCCCTCCCCCGCGGTCCCGGGGGCACTGCGGACCAGCGCCGTCAGCGCCAGTCCGATCAGGGCGCCCATCACGCCGTCGGCCAGGTCGGGGACGCATCCGGCATCGGTGAGCATGGCGGTCGGCGCGGCCAGCACGTCGTCGACCTGGGTGCGCAGCTCGGGGGTGTGAAGGGCCTCGACCAACAGGGCGAACAGCGCGGTGAACTCCGCCCGGTGCTCCACTCCGATCCGCGCCCACTCCTCCGCCAGCGCCATGGCCAGCGCGCCCTGATCGACGCGGCGCTCCGCGCCGGACAGCGCGGGGCCACCGGGCGGGTCGCCCTCGTCGGGTATTGCCGAGGTCGGGCAGATCAGCGTCCCGGAGAACTCGGCGCCGACCACGTCGGCCGCGTGGGCCAGGGTCTCGCGGCGGAGATCGGCGATGCCGGGGAAGTGATAGGTGACCGAGGCCAGGGACACGCCGGCCTCCGCGGCGGCGGCGCGGTGCGTGAGGGCGCCGGCTCCCCCATGGGCGACGACGCGCACGGCGGCGTGGAGGATCTCCAGGCGGCGGCGCCGCCCGCGGGCGTTGCCCGGACGCGATGCCGCCATGCGCTCCCCCTCCGCGAGATTCCTCTTGCCCAACCGGTACATCTGTACTGATAATAGTGGCGGCGTCCGCCTCCGACCAGAGGAGCGGACGCTCCGCCCTTCCAGGAGGTCATCATGCCCACCATCGTCATCGCCGGCGCCGGACCCGGCCTCAGCCGGTCGGCTGCCCGCCGTTATGGGCGCGAGGGATACGAGGTCGTGTTGGTGGCCCGGCGACCTGCAGGCTCCAGGCGCTCGCGCAGGATCTGGCGGCCGACGGGATCCGGGCCCTCTCCGTTCCGGGCGACCTGTCCGATCCCGCCGGAATGGCGGACCTGGCCGCCCGCATCCGCGCCGACGCCGGCGATCCGGACGTCCTCTACTACGCTCCGGTGTCGGCCGACTCGGCGTTCGTGCCCGCCGCGGAGCTCACGGTGGAGCGCCTCCAGGCCACGGAGCGCTTGCTGGTCGACTCCTTCGTGGGGTTGATCCAGGCGTTCCTCCCCCACATGCTCGACCAGCACGCCGGCGCGATCCTCACTGCCCAAGGCGCCACCACCCTGACGGGGACCCCCGGCATGAGCGGCCCCGGACCGGCGATGGCCGCCCAACGCAACTACCTCCAGGCCCTCGGCCTGGAGCTGGAGGACCGGGGCGTGTTCGTCGGACGCGTGTACATCTCCTCGTTGATCAAGAACTCCGCCATCCATCAGACGGCCAGGGAATCCGGACAGAAGATCCCCGACGCGATGCTGGTGGACCCCGACGACCTGGCCGACAGACTCTGGCGCATGCACCATCGCGGGCGCCCCCAGGAGGCCGTCGTCCCCGCCTGGGGGCGCGTCTTCGGGTCGGTGATGTCGTCCAAGCCCGGGCGCCGGATCGCCGCGAGGTTCGACGTCTGATGGGCTCGACACCGGGTGTCGGCCCCGACCTGACCGGACAGACCTGGCTCGTGACCGGCGCCACCAGCGGCGTCGGCCTGGCCACCGCGCGCGCCGCGGCCCACAGGGGAGCGCGGGTGATCCTGGGCGTCCGCAACACCGGTGCCGGTGAGGCGGTCGCCGCCCAACTGCCCGACGCCGACGTCCTCACGATCGATCTGGCCTCGCTGGCCAGTGTCCGACACGCTGCCGGGAGAATTCCGCCGATCGACGTGCTGGTCAACAATGCCGGTGTTCTGGCCGACAGCCGCACCGTGACAGCCGACGGGTTCGAACTCGACCTGGCCACCAACCTCCTCGGGCCTTTCCTTCTCACCAGTCTGGTGTCGGAGAAGGTCCGACGGCGCATCGTCATCGTCTCCTCGGCGGTCTCGGTGTACGAGGACAGCACCCTGCACCTCGACGACCCGGGGTTCGATCACCGCCCCTGGAAGCGGTTCCCCGCCTACGGGGAGTCGAAGCTGGCCGTGATGCTGTGGGGCGCCGAGCTGTCGCGGCGTCTGACGCAGCGCGCGAGCGCGGGGGACGACGTCCCCGATGTGCAGCTCACCTACCCCGGCTGGGCGGCCACCAGCCTGTCGAATCCGACGCCGTGGAAAGTCCTCGACGCCCCCATGCAGGCCCTCACCAGGCTGCTGGGTCAGAGCGCCGAGCAAGGGGCGCTGTGCTCGATGTATGCCGCAACGGCCGATCTGCCCGCGGGCTCCTACATCGGGCCTGACGGGCCCTCGCACCTCAAGGGCAGCCCGACGCTGCTCGACAGGCCGGCCATGGCCGAGGATCTCTCCCAGGCCGCCAAGGTCTGGGAATTCGCGGAGCAGGCCACCTCCGGCCGCGCCGACGACACGTCACGAAAGGACTGAAATCGTCATGACCATCGCACTGTGGATCCTCAACATCGTCCTCGCCCTCGTCTTCCTGGGGGCGGGTGTCATGCATGCGTTCCGTCCCGTCGACAAGTTGGTCGAGTCCGGCATGGGCTGGGCCGGCGACATGGCCCCCGGCCTGGTGAAGACCATCGGCATCCTGGAGATCCTGGGCGCCGTCGGGCTGATCGTGCCCCGGGCCACGGGCCTCGCCCCGATCCTCACCCCGATCGCCGCCATCGGCCTGGCCATCGTCATGGTCGGGGCCATCCCCACGCACATCCGCCGCAAGGAGCCCTTCACGTTCCAGCTGGTCCTGGGACTCCTGTCTGTCGCGAGCGCGGTGCTCGGCTTCCTCGTGGTCCTCTGAGGCTGCCCGACCGAGGAAAGTGAAAGCGGGAGACGTCAGCCGATCGCAGCAAGCTCGCGCAGCTGGCTGGCGCGGATCGAGTCGCCCTCGGGATACGGCCTGGGCATGCTCAGGTTGAGCCCGCGAGGAGCGGAGACCAACGCATCAACAAACATCCCGACAGTCGAGTCGGCTCCCGAGGGGACAGCAAGGCGGTCAACCTGATCGCCGCCACGAGCACATTCTGTGCGGACGGCCGAGACTTGGTACATCTCGTCCCCGCGACCGACGAAAACGTTCGCGCTTCCACCCGCGTTTGCCACCCGACCGACCAGGACAGCCAGCCGCTCGCCGGCAAGCGCGACGACGATCGGCATCTTCCCCTCGTCGTCAGTGACGGTGAGCTCCACGTCGCCGAAGGCCACTTGCCGGACGACGCGCTTCCGGAGCTCATCAAGGTTCTGGGCAGTGCTCATGAGAGGTCCGCCTCCTTCATGTCCCTGATCCTACCGGCCATGTCAATGCACCACTCGGAGACGCGGCTGAATCCACGTGCGACGTCATCGACGGTGTCCAGAGTCACCAGGTGTGCGATGAGTCTGTGGCCCCGCGTCTCATCATGAAGATGCGCGGTCCCGTGGTGACAACAATCTGCTGAGATCAACTCCAGCCATTCTCTCCTGTCTCGCGTGTAGTCGGGAACAACGACGACCGCAGAGAAGTCCACAAGTTTTCCGTGGCGCTTCCAGAGCCTGTATTCCAGGACAATTGAGGCTCTACTGACCCATCCCTGGGCTGTTAATCGCCCTCGAGTTCGACGGGGTCGAGAAGTACGGAAGCACCCGGGCCGACCAGGATGAGGCGATGTTCGCGCAGGCCCTCCGCCAGGACGAACTGGAGCGGAAGGGCTGGATCGTCGTCCGCTTCACGTGGAGAGAGCTGGACGACCCGGCCCATGTCGTCGCGAAGATCCGGCACGCGCTGCGGCGCACCGGGCGCAGCCTCGTCGTCGATCCGTCGACGGTTCCGGCGTGGGTGCGGTCGCAGGGGTAGCCGACGCGAAATCAGAGGCGTCACGGCGCCCAACGAGCCGCGAGGCCTCTCATTTCCACCGGGCCCGTGCAGAATCAGAGGCGTCACGCGACGGATCGGACCGTGACGCCTCGGATTCCGCGCGGGGGGCAGGCGGCAGGCAGCAGGCGGCAGTCGGGTGCCAGCAGCGCGCCCCGCGCTACATCCGCAATCCCACGCGGAACAGGTTCGAGAACTCGATGGCCATGTGGACCGCGTGCCCGTCGACCAGCTCCTGGGGCGCCGCCGACGGGAAACACGCGGCCGCCAGGATGTCCACCCCGCCGGGAATCCACTCCATCTGATGCACGGCCACCGCGTTGACCAACGACGGATCACTGACCAGGGAGGACGCCCCGACCAGGCGCACCGGGTGGTCCGCCGCCAACGGGATCGGGGATTCCACGCCCAGCCGGCCCCGCATCTGTGTGGGCCGCCCGTACATCCCCATGACCTCGGTGACGTGGGTCGCCCCGACATCAAGATGATCCGGCTCCATCGCGGTCAGCAGCGTCCCGAGCCGCGCCGTCGCCGACACCGCCAGCCGCGCGCACTTCCCCGCCGTCAGCCCCGTCACGACCAGGTGCGTCCGCGCGACCTTGCGCCCGTAGTCTCCATCGGACGCGACGACCAGGCGATGCCACATGTCGTCGGCCTCGCGGTACTGGCCGCGGTACATGCGGTTGATCTGGCGCCTGCCCAGCCGCAGCTTGTTATCCAGCAGCACCGAGCGCACTCGCGAGCGCGGAACCGCGTCGATCCCCCGGTCCGACAGCCCCACACCGCTCCGGTCCTGCATGACCGCCCCCAGCCGGTGGAGTTCGTGCAGCGTGAAGTAGCTGCGCGCGATCTCGACCGCGGCCAGCTCGCCCGCCGAGTACTCACGCCCGCCGATCGTCACCTCGATGTCCACGTCGTCGCGCCCCATCCGTCCTCTCCCGTCTCCCGTGCCCCGCGTCAGCGGGGCCATCCTCGTCGATTGCAATAACCGTATGATATCTTTCACTTAATGAAACCCTCTGCTCCTTCCCTCGCCCCATTGCTTCGCTCCAACACACAGGGGGCGATCCTGGGAGCGCTGTTCCTCGACCCGGTGGCGGAGCATTCCCTCGCAGAACTCGAGAGATCCGCCCAGGCCTCCCTGCCGACGGTGTCCCGCGAGGTCGACCGACTCGTCGGCGCCGGGTTCGCCACCGACCGCAGAGTGGGCAGGACCCGCCTTGTCCGCGCCAACACCGAGCACCCCTACTTCCGCCCCCTGCAGGAGATCCTGACACGGGCCTACGGGCCGCCAGCGGTCCTCGGACCCCTCCTAGCCGAGGTCCAGGGTGTGGAGCGCGCCTACATCTACGGGTCGTGGGCGGCCCGGTTCGCCGGATCCAGTGGAGCCGATCCTCACGACATCGACGTGCTCGCCGTCGGGAACCGCATCGACATCGACGCCCTGTACGCCGCCTGCGACCGGGCACAGGACGCACTCGGGCGAGAGGTCAACGCGCGCGCCATCACCCCCGATGAATGGTCAGACCCATCAGAGGCATTCGTCTCCACCGTCCGGTCGCGGCCCTTGGTGGAACTCGAGATCGCAACACAGTCATGACCCCGACGTGACAACGCGGACGCGCCGACATCGACGCGATGCTCGAACGGAGGGAACTCGAACTCGTGGCCCCGGACCGGTCGACCGCCGACCGGCTTCTCGAGGAAGCCACGCGCCACCTGTCCTCCGCCCGGGCAATCGTCGACACCGACTCGACCGGCGCCTTTCAGTTGGCCTACGACGCCGCGAGGAAGTCCCTCACAGCGATCCTGGCTGTCCAAGGGCTGCGACCCACCACGTCCGGCGGGCATCTGTCAGTGTCCGATGCTGCGAGGGCTCAGTTCAGCGCGGTCCTGGGTCACCTGGTCACGAGGTTCTCCGCCATGCGCCGCATTCGGAACAACTCCGAGTACCCGACCCCGGACCGTCCCAGCGCCACTCGCTCGGAAGCGGACCGGGGGATCGAGGACGCCGAGGCCATCATGACCAGGGCAGCCTGAATCGTCGACCACCTGGACCCCTTCATCCCCCGGATTCCGCAGTGACGCGTCGAGCCCACCAGCGACGAGGGCGACCCCCTCGCGCCGTTCTAACCAGCGCGAGGGGGGTGCCCCGCGTCAGCGGGGCCGTCCTCGTCAATGGGCACGCGTCACGCGCGCGTGCCCGTGATCTTGGTCTTCATGATGCCGACCTTCAGAGTGCCGGTGAGCGAGTCACCGTCGACGGTGCCCGACAGCTTCGCCTTGACGCGGCCGGCGGGGCCATGGGCCTCGACGATTCCAGTGAAACTGCTGCCGTTGAGCGCGCCGTCCTGGATGTCGGCCTCGACGGCCATGACCTTGACATGGCCCGTCAGGGTGTCGCCGTCGGCGTGGAGGTCGAAGGTGCCCTGCTGGCCGCGGGCCTCGACGTTCCAGGTCCCGTCCACCGCGGACGAGGAGCCCGCGGGGGCGGCGGACATGAGGGCCGCCTCCTCGGCGGCGTCCTTCTGCTTCATGGCGTAGGCGATCTTCATCGAGTTAACGATCTCCAGGGCGAAGTGGATCTTGTGGCCCTCGGCGATGGCCTTCGGGGACGATCCCGGGGCGACGAAGATCGACTTCACGACGAAGCCGTCGTCGGTCGGGCGGAACTGGTGGAGAGCGCCGACGTGGAAGTTCGTGTCGTCGTCCTTGGTGGCCATCTCGCCGAACATGCCGATCGGGAACGACTCGTCGCGCTCGAAGGGCAGGCCCTTGGGCACCTCGGGGCTGGCGACGCCGTGCATGTAGACGGGCTCGCCGAACATGCCGAACGCCTCCATGCCGCGCTGACCGGAGTCGATGTCCCCGATGATGATGTAGTGCTCGGGGTTGGTGGACAGGGCCTCGCGCTCGGAGGCCGCCCCGCCGATGATTGCCATGGTCTCCTGGAAGCCGACGCCGTGGGCCTCGATGACGATCTCCGCCGTGTGGACCTTCGCCGGGTCGTAGTCCGCGGCGTATGCCTTCCAGCGGCGCGCGGAATCGGCCAGGACGTCCTTGTAGACCTCCAGGACCTTCTGCTCGCCCATGGAGGCGCGGGTGTCGAGCGAGATCTGCTCGGCCTTCTCGGGCTCCAGCCAGTTTATGTCGATGTCGGACAGCTCCTGGTCGCCATCCTTGATGGCGACGCCCAACAGCTTGAGCTCGTGGAGGACATGGAGGGTGCGATCGTACTCGAAGCGCTTGAGCTGCTCCTCGCGCCAGGGCTGACCGTCAATGGTCACCGTGTAGGTGAGGTCGGACATGATGTCTCCTTGCAGATTGTGGAGAGCCGGACGCAGTCCGCGGATCGACACCTGCGGTGCCACGTGGCGGACACGTCTAGTTCCCGAAGTGGAGGATTTTCCTCCGCTCGTAATGGAGTATATTCGTCCAGTTAGAGGAACGCAAGGGGAAGCGAGGGGAACACGATGCGAGCGGATGCCCGTGCGAACCGGGAGGCGATCATCCTCGGCGCGACGCACCAGATCGCGGCGCACGGCGCCGACGTGCCGTTCAGTGCGATCGCCGAGGACGCCGGCGTGGGCATCGCGACGCTCTACCGGAACTTCCCCACTCGCGAGGAACTGGTGCTCGCCGTCCTGGAGTCATTCCGCGATCGCGCCCTGGAGATCGTCGAGCGCTATCGGCCCCTGGTCGACCGCGACCCGGCGGCGGGGTGGGAGGCCTTCGCCCGCGCGCTGGCCGACCTGCATCCGGGAGCCCTGGTCACCGCGTTCTCCCGCGAGTTCGTCACCGGGGACGGGCTGTCGGAGGACCTCCAGACCCAGCGCGCCGATCTGCTCGGCGCCGTCCAGGACCTCATCGACCGCGCGGCCCGCGCCGGCGTGGTGCGCCGCGACCTGACCGCCACGGAGTTCCAGATGGGGATCGCCCTGATCACCCGGCCGCTGCCCGACGTCGCCGTCCCTGACCTGGCCGAGCACCAGGCCTGGCTGATCGACGTCTACCTGCAGGGCCTGAGGGCGTAGCCACTGAACAGCGTCGCAGCGGGACGTCCATCCCGACCCCCATTCTTCGCTCAGACCGTGAACGGATTGACCATCTCCAGGCCGGCCACCGCTGCGAAGTCCTTGATGTTCCTCGTGGCCAGAGCGTAGCCAGAGGCGACACAAGTCCCCGCGATCTGCGCGTCCGCACGCGACATCCGACGTCCTGACGAGCGAACCTCGACCAAGAGCGACGCCGTCGCCCGCGCGGCGTCACCGTCGTAGGGAATGACAGCTTCCCGGAAGCCCCTTTCGACGGTTCGCCATGCCGCTTCCAGTTCACGTCGCCGACGTCCCTGCGGAACCAGCCCGATTCCGTACTCGATCTCCTCGATGGACACCGCACTCATCGCCAAGTCTCCCGTTGCGACGCCTTCAGCCCACGCCCAGACGCGAGAATCCGGCAGATCCCTCATGAACTCAGAGATCACGTTCGTATCCGCCACGATCATGGCAAGTTAACCTCACGCGGCAGATCAGTCCGAGGAGGAAGGTCGAGATCGATCCCTCCCACCTTGGCGACCTCACCGTGGAGCGCGATGAGGAAGTTGACCTCCGGTCGACCGGCGGCCTCATCCAAAATCTCCCGGACCTCGGCCTCGACGGAACGCCCGTGATGAGCCGCCCGTTCCCGAAGGCGGTCATGAGTACGGTTGTCGACGTTTCGAATGGTCAATGTTGACATCAGCCCCACCTCCTCAGGATGACAGCAATGCTAGCGCTTCCTCAGCGGGGAGCCAAGAGCTCGGTCAGCAGAGTCTGCCTGATCCTTCAGCTGGAACTCAGCAGACCCGTCCCACCAGCATCGGCCACAGCGCGCGGGCGACGCGCGCCGCCCAGTCGTCACCGGGTCGCCCGTGCAGCGCGCCCTCCGCGATGGCGCTGCCGACGATGAACTCGACGATCAGCTCGCAGTCGACGTGCGGGTCCAGGGCCCCCTGCGCGACGCCGCGGTCGAGGAAGCCCCGTAGGCCGCCCAGCCGCGGGCCGATGAACCGCGAGCGCCACTCCTGCTTGAAGGAGTCGTCCGCGCTGATGATGTGACTGACCAGAGGCAGGATCCCCTCCGACTGGAAGACCGCCTGGAGCTGCGCCAGCAGCTGCTCGAATCCCTTGAGGTCGAGGCTGGACTCCACCGCATCCAGGGGAGCGATTCGCCCCGCGACATCGGCCAGGATGTCGGCGCTGGCGTCGTAGCGCCGGTACAGGGTGGTCCGGGCCACCCCGGAGACCTCGCTGACGCGGGAGATCGTGACGGCGGAGGGGCCCTCCTGGGAGACGATCTGCATGACGGCCCGGTCGATCTTGCGGTCCGTCGCGATACGGGCCCGCGAGCGCCCGTCGACCATCTCCCCCGTCGCCTTCCCCGTCATGACCTTCATCGTACGGCCCCTCTCTGTTCCTCCCGGCCTCCGGGCCACGCCTTTCCGACCTGCTCCGAACCCGTTTCACATTCCCAGCGAATTCCACGGTTGCAATACACGATTGTAGCGCTACACTGATGTTTCACAAGCGGCGCGGGACACACAGTGCACCAGGCATGACCCCCGCACCGCCTGCCGCAGACAACCACACGCCGATCGGCGCGGGCGCGCCGCACTACGCGCACACCGCACCACGCATCACGCATCACGCATCACGCATCACGCATCACACGAACAGAAAGGCAGCATCATGAGCACCGCACGACTGAAGACACGCCCGGAGGACTCACGGAGATGGGACTGGCCCCCGGCGTCGTCCAGCAATGGGAGGACGGAAGGCGCGACACCGCCACCCCCGGCCACATGGAGGTCTGGTACTTCGACGCCACCATGGAGGACGGGACGACGACCGTCGTCGGGTTCCGGCCGATCGGCATGACCGGCGCGGGCGACGAGGACGCCCCCAACCTCAACGTCAACATCACGACCCCCGACGGCCAGGAGTTCGTCGACATGATCCAGGTGCCCGCCGCGGACTCCTCGATCGCGACCGATCACTGCGACGTCCGATTCGGCCCCCACACGGCGATCGGCGACCTCAAGGACTACGACGTCCACGTCGAACCGGTCAACGGCATCGGCGTCGAACTGCACTACCACGCGCTGGTGGAACCCTACCGAGCCGGTGGCACAGCTGCGGTCTCCCTGACCGACGACGCCGGCAACGACTTCTACTACACGGACTTCTCCATCCCCCGCCACCGGGTGACGGGCACTGTCACCGCGGGCGGGAAGACGTGGGAGGTCTCCGGTCAGGGCTACCACGACCACCAGTGGTTCAGCATCAATCCCCTGATGGCCTGGCATCACTGGCTGTGGGGCCGTTTCTACACCGAGAACTTCACGGTCGTCATCTACGACTTCGTGACCAACGCCCGCTTCGGATACACCCGCGTCCCGATCTTCGGCGTCCTGGACAAGTCCGGAAAGGTCGTCTTCGACAACCGCTCCGACGCCGACGTGCAGGTGGAGACCTACCACGACGACGTCACGGACAAGGACTATCCGAAGCACAGTCACTACACGTTCCGCGAGGGCGACACCACCGCGGAGTTCGACATCACGTGGAAGGACATCCTGGAGACTCGCGACATGTACGGCGCCACCACGCAGGACCACTACGGCCTGGCGGGCGACAAGCAGCGCGCCGCCTACGACGCGATGGGCATCAAGCCCTCCTACATGCGCTACTACGCCACCGGCACGCTGGCGCTGACCGGCGCCGACGGCCGGTCGACGTCGGAGAGCGGCGACATGATCTATGAGGTCAACTACCCCGCCCCGGGCGACGGCTCCGCCCACCTCTGATCCTCGCGGGGCCCACTGAGCCCCATCGACGAGGGCGACGCCCCCTCACGGGACCCCGAGTTCCGCGAGGGGGCGCCCTCGTCCTCCGTGGAGCGCGACGTCTCCTGCCTCTTGGTACCCGGGCGCCGGACTTCCGAGCACGCCCTCCGCATTGTCGTCCGAGGTCTGGCGGCGCGTTCGCGCTCCGACGGCGCCCCTTCGCGGGTCCGTTGACCCGACGTGAGGAGCCGTCCTGCACGTTAGGAGTCAATCTGCATGTGCGGCAACACATGCGCCAGGTCGATCCCAGCGGCGCAGACCGCCCGCGACCCGGCCGACGGCCGAGACTGACTCCGGCCCCGCACGCCCAGCCACGCGGGCGCCCTCGTCGATGGAGGGGTCCGCACACCTACATATCAGGGCAGGGAGGGCGAGCAGGCCCTCGACCACCGCGGCGCTGGCACACAAGCCCAACCCCAGGTCCGGCCTCGACGCTACCTCCAGTGCAGGACGTTCATCTCGGTGCCTCGCGGCAGCATCCCCTCCACGCGGTTGAGCATCCTCGCTGAGGGATTGACCAACCCGACATGCGCGCCGCGGCGCATCAACGGAAGATCGTGCGTCGAGTCGGTGTAGACGATGTCCCAGTTCTCCCATCCCCTCTCGGCCAGACGATCGATCTTCGTGTCGCCGAAGCAATGGTTGAGAAGGCGAACTCGGCCCTGCGCATCCTCGCCGAGAATGGACGCCAAGACGTCGACGTCGAGACCCCGCTCGCTGAACCACGCGTTGAGGAGAGGAGCCATGCCCGCGGAGGCGACGATCACGTCATCGCCTCGCTCAAGATGGTCGCCCAACGCCTCCACAGCGGCACCGCGCACGAAGCTCTCATCGCGGGCGAGCCGACGGCCGCAATCCTCAAGCTCTCGCTCCACCTCCGCCAAGGGGGACCTTCCCGTGACGCGAGCCAGAAGCCCTTTGGTCAACCGCGCCCGCGGCGCCGTGCGGTCTCCCACTGCGACAGTGCCCGCCGCCCACGGAATCCAGGGGAGCGCCCGCGGAATGCCGGCCGATTCCTCCCGCATCCGTGCGAGCATCCACTCGATGGTGGAGTCCCGGGTCGAGAACACCCCGTCGAAGTCGAAGACCACGCGGCTCATCGGCATTACCCGGCCAGCAACCGATTGACGGTCGCCCGCCACGGTTCCATGAAGGAGTCCGCCCGATCGGTGCTCCACTGGGGCGTGAACACCTCGGAAGGATGCCAGGCGGGGATGCACTCGGCCAGCGCTCGACCTGGGTTCAAAGCCTTGCGAGCCAATGCGACGGCGCCCAGCGGCGTCGCGTGCGGCGACGCGTAGGTCTCCACCTCCGTCTGGGCGAGGTCCGCGACCGACTGCATGAGGAACCTGCTGCGCGTCAGGCCTCCATCGACGCGGAGCGTGGAGATCGCGTTCCCCAGATCATCTGCCACGAGTCCGGCGAGGACCGTCGTGTTGGCAGCGATCCCTTGGAGCACGGCGCCGACCAGGTCCGCGGGACTGGTCGACAATGTCATGTTCACGAATGCGCCTCCGACATCGCTGCGCCACCAAGGAGCGGCCAGCCCGGCCAACGCCGGAACGAAGACGACGCCGCCGGTATCCTCAGACGCCATCCCGTCCATGTCCGCCGCCTCGTCGATAAAGCCGAGCCCCTGCAGCCACCGAACGGCTGATGCCGCCGTGTAGACCTGTCCGTCATAACAGTATGACTGTTCACCGTCCACGACCCACGCGGTCGACTCCGACAGTCCCGCAGCTGACGGTTTGGAAGCGGTTCCCGCATGTGCCAAGAGGAATGCTCCCGTGCCGAAGGTGCACTTGGCGTCGCCGGGCCGGATGCAGGACTCGGCCAGAAGCGCTCCCTGCTGATCGACAACGGCTCCCGCCACGGGAAGGCTGCCTCCGAACGCCTGCGTCGTGCCGATGATCCCATCGTTGGGGACTATCCGAGGCATCGCTTCCCCGTCCAGGTCGAACAAGGAAAGCAGCTCCGGATCCCATGCCGTTTGGGAGAGATCCTTCAGCAGCGATCGCGAGGCCGTCGAGGGATCCGTGACGAACTCGTGCGTGAGCTGCCAGAGGATCCACGTGTCGGTCGTGGTGATGACGCCCTCGGTGGTGACGTTGCGCCGCACCCAGGACATCTTGGGCGCTGTGAAATAGGGATCCAGAACCAGCCCAGTGCGCGCGGCGATCATGTCCGCGCGGTCGCGCCGCTCGTCGCAGATTCCCTGGGCACGCGAGTCCTGCCAGACGACGATGTCACTGAGCGGGCGGCCGGTGGCACGGTCCCAGGCGAGGACCGACTCCCCCTGGTTCGTGAGCGTCACGGCCTCCAGGGGGACCCCGGCCTGCTCGACCGCCCGGCGGGCGGTTGACCACACGGAGTCGAGGAGCTCCTGAGGATTCTGTTCGACGCCTCCGTTGGGCAGGTATCGGGGACGGATCGGCTGCTCGACCGTGGCAAGGATCGTGTCATCCTCACCGACTATGATCGACTTCGTTCCCGATGTGCCCTGGTCGATCGCGAGAATCGCACCCATCTACTTGGCCTCCCCCAACGTGTCGAGCTCCCGATCGATGTCGTGCAGCTCAGGCATCGCCAGTCCCGACTTGCCGCGGCGAACGAGCAGGTAGATCAGGTACAGAGCGCCGATCGCGAACAGGACTGCGACGTAGGCCCACACCGCGGCGAATGAGGCGTCCCGGAAGATCAGCAGCTCGAACACCAGCCACACGCTGGCAATGACGAGGACGGGAGCCTCCCACTTCCCCAAGGTGAAGCCCGACGAGGGCGGAAGATCCTTGCGCTTGACGATGTAGAGGAGCACAGTCCCTGCATAGATCAGAGCGGGGAGAAGCGTGGCTGCGGAGAAGAGCGAGAACAGGGCCCCTGTGGAGAATCCGAACGCGAGCAGGATCACCTCGGAGACGATCAGCATAAAGAGAGCCGCGTTCACCGGGGTGCTGGTCGTTCGATTGACCTTGTGCAGCAGTTGCCACCCGGGGAACCGCTCGTCGCGGCTCATGGCCCAGACCTGCCGGGATCCCGACACGGTGATGGTCAGACCGCATGAGTACACCGCGATGACAACGAGCACCAGCAGGATCTTGCCGGCGACCGACCCCAGGGTGTTCGTGATGACGTCGGCCAGGGCAGTCGGCGAATCCGCCAGCGCGACCGGGTCGTCGATGAGTGCCGTCGCCCCGAACACGAACAGAAAGCCGATGATGCCGAGCGCGATGACGGCCTGGCGCATCGCCTTGGGGATGACGTGTGCGGCATCGCGGGTCTCCTCGGCCATGTTCGCGGCGGACTCGAAACCGACGATGGTGAAGGCGCCGGCAAGCGTGCCCATCATGAACGGGCCCACCTTCGCCGGACCGCCGAAGCTGAAGTACCCGTCGCTCGGAATGCCACCGGTGTTGAACACCATGGACCAGTCGAACTCGTGGCGGGCGAATCCGAGGACGTAGAGCGCGAGCACGATCGCCCCGATGCCGACGATCTGGACGATGACTGCGGCGCTGTTGAATTTCTGCGTGGCGCGCGTCGACCACATGACCATCGCCGATTGGCTGGCCATGACGACGGCCGTGATCGCCCAGGCGTTGAGGTTCGTGCCTTCATACCCGAGCAGATTCGGAAGGATCGCGGAGGCGATCGTGTAGTCCACCGACACGACGACGACGGCGAGGAACGTGAAGGAGACCCATCCCATGATCCAGCCGAGGATGGGGTTGGCCAACCGCGAGACCCATTGGTAGGAGTATCCCGACACCGGCATCCGGGCGGCGAGCGCGCCGAAGACCAGCGCGACCATCAGCTGGCCGACGATGACGATCAGCCAGGTCCACACGCCAGCGGGGCCTGACGTCTGGAGCATGGACTGGTAACTGGTGAAGGTCCCCGTACAGATGGAGACGAAACCGAAGGACATGGCGAACGACTGGAAGGGACCCAGCTCGCGCTTCATCTCCTCCTTGTAGCCGAAGCGCGTGACATCGTCTGCGCTCACAGAGGGTACCGATGATGAGGACATTGAGGAACTCCGTTGTCTTGATGTGAGGCATGATCGCGATTCCCCTCGGCACGATCATGTGCAGGGGAGGCGGGGGCGAACCCGGCGCCGCGACCGCACGCGCGCCGCGAAGGCTCCAAGAGGGTGAGCTTCGCATCGCGAGGGGTCCATTCCCCTTCGCGATGCCGCTCATGTTGTGTTGGTTCGAACTACGGAATCGGACTGCTGAGTCACGAGCTGCTGTATCGAGTCGGTGGTGTCGGGCGGATCGAATTGGTGGATCTGATAGTGGTCCGTCCGTGAACGCTCAGCGAACTGAGATGACGACGTCTCCTTCAGCCGATTGTGCGTGGCGGAGGATCTCCGCCGGAATGAGGAACGCCCGGCCGGGCGCCGCTGGCCACGGCGTCCGGGCATGCCCGATCTCGCGTCCGGCCTGTGTGGCCGTGACGACGGGGGAAGGGATCAGCTCGTCGGTCCATGACACGAGCCGGTCGCGGGACGGGGCAGGATCGCCCGGTCTGATGGACGACGGCGAGATCCAGCGCAGAGGCGCCTCAGCGACCAGGGAGTAGGCCCCCGGTGCGGGATGCTCCCCGTTGAGGTGCCCGACGACGGCATCGACCACATGCCGCCCGTCAAGCGCCGCCAGGTCGGCGGTCGTGACGGGATGGACCAGGTTCCCGATCGCGAACACCCCGGGTCTCGAGGTGCGCAGGGACCCGTCGACCTCTGGCGCAAGGGAGGCGGCGTCGATCGTGAGGTCTGCCATCCTCGCCAGTTCGTTGTCAGGGATCCAGTCTCCGGTGAAGACGACGGTGTCGCAGTCCACGCGCCAGCGCCGACCGGTGATGAGGTTCTCGACAATGACCGCTTCGACGCGAGGACTGCCCTCGATGGACACCACTCGCGACGCCACGGCGACCTTCGTCCTGAACAGGAGCCGCCCCGGCTTGTCGAACATCCGATAGGAGTCGGCCTGCGGGTATTTCGTGACCAGGAGTTCGGTCCGGCAGCCGGCCTCCTGCAGTGTCAGTGCCGCGGACCATGACACCAGTTCCGCTCCGATGATCACGGCGTGTTTTCCCACCTTCTGGTGTTTGAGGTGGACCTGCTGCTGCAACTGCCCGGTGGTGTAGACGCCCGCCCCCCTGTCGCCGGGGATCAGGCGCGCCGGACGAGGGCGCTCACGCGCTCCGGTGGCAAGGACCAGTGCGCCCGGTCGTAGAACGCGCCTGCCCTGGGGTGAGGTGAGTTCCAGCCCGGTGTCGTCGGCCCAACCGGTGGCATCGTGCTCGGTGAGGATCCTGGCGCCCGCCTGCTCGGCGTCGCGGACCAGGCGACGCGCGTAGTGGGGTCCGGTCATGAATCGTCCGAGGTCACGCATGCCGTAGCCGGGGTGGTTGGCGTGCCTGGGTATTCCCCCGGCGGTGCGTTCGCGCTCAATCACCACGACATCGCCATCGACCCGCGAGGCGAGCTCCCGAGCAGCGCGCAAACCTGAAGGCCCCCCGCCGATGATCGCGACCGCTGGGGTGAGAACGCTGTCTGTCGCGTTGCCAGTCACTTTGCTCCCTCCAAATGCTTGTCGAGCAGCTCGGCTATCTCTGCGCCGCAGAAGAATCCCTGGCAGCGCCCGTTCATGGCGCGAGTGCGCCGTCGCAGTCCTTCGAGATCTCGAGGGGGCACTGTCGAGTTGAAGGCGTCACGGATCTCCCCTCGCGTCACGCGCTCACAGAAGCAGACCACCTTGCCGTATTCGGAATCCCTCGCGATCAGGTCCGCATCGCAGTAGGGACGCGTGAAACGCTCGCCGAGTGTGGGCATCGCAGGCGGCTCGGGCAGCGTGTCCTTGGGCGAAGCGTCGAACCCCGCTTCCTGCATCTTGTTCAGCAGGTGCTCGGCGACAGCCATCGACGACGTCAGCCCGGTGGAGCGGATCGCCCCGGCGATGACGTAGCGTTGGGACGCATCCACCTCCAACAGATAGTCGTCGAGGTTGTGCGCGGCGCGCAGACCCGCATAGGTGGACGTGACCTCCTCGTGGAGCAGATCGGGGATGATCGCAGCCCCTTTCTCTTTGAGGAAGTCGAGCCCGTCTTCGGTGGTCGACGTGTCCGTGCGGTCTTCCATGTCTTCAGCCGTCGGTCCGAGCATCACGTTGCCGAAGACCGTCGGACTGACCAGGACGCCCTTGCCCAACCTGGTCGGTACGGGAAGGACGATGTGGTCGACCAGGCGTGCTGCGAGCTTGTCGAAGACGATGAGCTGTCCACGCCGCGGGTGGCACTTGAGCCTGTCGTATCCGAAGAACCCATCGATGATGTCGGCACCCAGCCCGGCGGCGTTGACCACCCACCGGGCTTTCAGGTCACCCGCGGTGGTGTGTAGCGTCGTCAGGCGATCTTGGACCGTGAGACCCGTGACCCGCGCGTCCGGGATGAACTCGGCGCCGCGGTTCACGGCGTCCGTGGCGAAGGCCACCGACACGGACCACGGATCGATGATCGACTCGCCCGGGACGAACAGCCCACCCAGAGCTGAGGAATCCGCATGGGGCAGCAGCTCGAAGACCTTGTCGCGGTCGATGAGCACCGAGTCGTGGTACCCGTTCTTCTCAGCGTTCTCCTGGAGTCCGGGAAGGGCTTCGAACTGCTCCTGGTTCCAGGCGACCAGGACTGCTCCCAAGCGTTCATGGCTGATCCCGGTCTGATCGCAGAAGTCGGAGAGGAGGTGGTACCCCCTCGCGACCAACTTCGCCTCGAGTGTGCCGGGGTGCGCGTCGTACCCGGTGTGCAGAATCGCAGTGTTCGCCTTGCTCGTTCCCTCACCGACATCGGCTCTGGTGTCGATCAAGGCGACCCGGGCGTCGAAGGCGGACAGCTCACGAGCCACGGCGGCGCCAATGACGCCGGCACCGATGACGACGACGTCGTAGTCGCGTTGCCCAGTTGTCATCGTTTCTCCTCTTCTCCAGCCGATTCAGAATTCCTTGTCAACCACACGCTCGCGCGCCTCGCTCTCTTCGAGATTCCCGAACTCCGTCCCGAACTCCGTTGGCGTCGGACGCCGTCGGATCATGGGGTGCCGCGGCTGTCCTCGTACCGCTTCGAAGGACCCTCTCCGGGGGTCCCGCTCACCCACCGGACTCCTCACCGGGGTGTCCCTGCTCTGGGAGATAGACCCGAGTCCGCGCCTCTTGGATAGCCCGGACCAGCCCTCGCGGGGGCGTGGTGTCTGTGACCAGTCCGTGGATCTCCGACCACGGCATCAACGAGTAGCTGCCGACGACACCGTGCTTGGAGGAGTCTGCGAGGACATACGTCTTCGCCGCGTTCCTCACCGCGCACTGCTTGACCTGCGCGTCCTCGAAGCCGAAATCGGTGACACCGACTTCGGCATCGATTCCGCCGCACCCGATGAATGCGGTCCCGTAGTGGATGTCCGCCAGAAAGGTGCTCGTCGCCGCGCCCGTCACGCTCCATTCCCCTGAGCGCAGGTGGCCGGGAGCGAGGACGGTGCCGATCTGCTCCGCAGGAATCTCGGCCAGTTCCTGCGCGACCAGCAGAGACGGCGTCACGACGGTCCCCCGGAAGGAGCGGGCCATCGCACGCGCCACCATCGAGCAGGTGGTTCCCATATCGACGAAGACGGTCTCCCCCGGCGACGCCAGGCGTGCCGCCAGATCCCCGATCCTCTCCTTGGCCTCACGGTTCAGCAGCATCCGCTCCGGGAAGGACGGTTCGGCGCTCCGCTGGCGGTGGATGGACACGGCGCCGCCGTAGACCCGGTTGAGCACCCCTTTCTCCTCCAGCGCGACCAGATCGCGACGGATCGTCTCGACAGACACCTGAAACTGACGGGCGAGGTCCACGGTCGACACCGAGGCCTGATCAGCGATCAGTCCGGCGATCATTCGCTGCCGATCCTGGGCGAGCATCGATGTCCTTCCCCCTGAGGCCCGTCTTTGGGACCTTTTTCCTAACGAGAGGGACTCTATGGAGATGTGGATTCTCAGTCAATTCACGTGGACTGTTGTGGATTTCAGGAGCCGTTCGAACCCCGCAGCAGGTTGACACCGGCCCAACTGCCACAGGACGCTGGAGCCGTCCAGGACGATATCTCCCACCAGGATCAGGTCCTAGCAGATCTCCAAGTAGCGCTGGCGGATTTGCCAGATGCACAGGGCGAAGGCGCGGACGACCTCGTCGGAGACGACGCCCGCCTCGAAGCGGTCCAGGATGGTCCGGTCGATGGCCGCGAAGTCGTCCGCCGGGCGGGGTTCCAGGGTGGACAGGGCATGGATGGCCGCCTCCATGTTGCGCTCGACGGCCTGGCGGGCGTCCTCGACGCCGAAGATCCGGTAGCTCGGCAGATCGTGATGAACCACGTCCGCGACCCGCTGGGACAGCTCCGGCAGCTCCGCGGCGGTGACGATGGACGCCGTCCGGGAGGCGTCCGGGGTCAGCAAGGCGACGCTCTACAGCCGCTTCACCGACCGGATCGAGATGCTCGAGTCCGTCGCCCGGCAGGTCGGCGGGTCCGCCGTCCTCCACGAGGTCCCTCCGGACACGCCGATGTCCGTCGGCACCCTGGAGCGGGCCCTCCATGTCCTCCAGACCACGCTCACCGACCGCGTCGGCCCGGCCTTCCTGGGCGACGTGCTGGTGCGCACCGACCCCGCCACCACCGCGTGGCGCGAGCAGGTCATCCGCCCCGAGGTCGATGCCCTGGCCGACCTGCTCTCCCACGGCGTCGCCGACGGGGTCCTCCGCGCGGACGCCAACTACCCTCTTATCCTCGAACTCGTCCTGGGCGGCCTGGTCGCCTCCGGAGCCCTGCACGACGGCGTCCCCGGCACGTGGGCGCGCGACCTGGCCGTCCTGCTCTGGCCACTCATCGCGGCACCGCCGCGGACCAGCGAGCGTCCTCGGGGGTGAGGCCGGGGGTGGCTCGGGCGGGCGCGGGGCGGGCGGGCGCGGAAATCAGAGGCGTCACGACGCCACCGGCTCCGTGACGCCTCACATTTCACGGAGGGCCCGGCGATATCTGGGGTCTCGGCGCGAGGTCCGTCGCCGACGCGCCTCTTCTGTGCCATCGACGAGGGCGACGCCCCCTCACAGAACCAGACCTCCCATGAGGGGGTGCCCCGCGGGACGCGGGGCCGTCCTCGTCGATCGCGCGCGTGCGGAGGCGGGGTCGCGGGGGTCGGTGGTGATGTTGCCGCCGCACGTCGATCGCGCGCGTGCGGAGGCGGGCGCGCAGGGCCAGACTGGTCCCCAGGGACGGACGTCCGGCCCGGCGCAGGCTCCCCAGGAGGGACTCCCATGAGCGAACGCACGATGAGGCGCGCGGTGTTCACGCGCTACGGAGGCCCCGAGTTCCTGGAGATCGTCCGGGTTCCGATCCCCGCCCCGGAGAAGGGGCAGGTCCTCATCCGGATGGTCGCGGGCTCCGTGTCCGGCGGGGACCTGCAGGCCCGGTCGGGCCGCGCGCGCATCCTCAGCTCGATGCCCCCGGGATGGCCCAAGCCACTGGGGATGGACGTCGTCGGGACCGTCGAGGAGGTCGGCGCGGATGTCTCCTCCCCGAGCGTCGGTGAGCTCGTGTGGGCGGCGGGATTCGGCGCCGGCTCGTACGCCGACTACGTCGTCATGAGCGCGCGCGACGTCGCGCGCGTGCCCGAGGGGCTGGATCCCGTGGAGGCGGGCGCTCTGCCGATCGCGGCGACCACCGCCCTGCTGGCCCTGGTCGACCGGGCGCGGGTGATGCCCGGTCAGCGCGTCCTCATCCGCGGAGCGGGCGGGGTCGGGCTTATGGCCGTCCAAGTCGCCCACGCGCGCGGGGCCCACGTCACGGCCCTGGCGTCGGGGGCCACGTTGGAGGGCGTGCGCGCCCAGGGCGCGGACGTGGTCGAGGACTACCGGGCCGTGGCCGCCACCGACGCCCGCCTGGGCGCGTTCGACGTCATCCTCAACATGGTGGCCGGCGGATTCGAGCCATTCCGCGCCCGCCTGGCCCCCAATGGACGCATGCTCACGGTCACTGCGGACTTCGCGCATCCGGTCCGCGCCTTCGGGCAGATCGGGGCCTCCGCGCGCTTCGGCGGGGCCCGCACCCGCTTCGTCAATGACGTCCCGCACGCCGCCGACATGGACTGCGTCGCCGAGGCATGGGCGCGCGGTGCGGTCCGGCCCGTCGTCGACTCCATGTTCCCCCTGGAGGAGGTCCGCGCCGCCCACGCGCGCGCCGAGGAGCGCGGCCTCCTGGGCCGGGTGGTCCTCACCATGGGGTGATCGGTCCCATGGCGAGGGCGCGGGTGAACCCGTCGATGGTGGCGTGCCCGTCCTTCAGCGGCAGTGCATGATCGCCGTGAAGGCATCGTCGGGCGAGTCGTGGAGCCGCCTGTGCCTGCCAGGCGACCCGCACTCCTCGGCGACCGCACCGCCTACTGCTGGGGCTTGATCTGCGGGTCCCCCACGAGCTCTCCGTATCCCCGTCCGGTCACGTCCTGCCCCGCGAAGGTCCCCTGGACGTGGATGACGCCCTCGAGCCGGTGGAAGTTCGCGAAGGTCTCCTGGCCCTCGAACGTGTAGGTGGCGGTGAGCTTCGCGTTCAGGCCGGGGATGATCACGTTCCACCCGGACGGCCAGACCACACCGCTCTCCGCGCTCACCCAAGTCCCGGTCAGGTTCTCCGAGAACTGCTCGACGTCGGCGACTGTCAGGGTGCCGTCAGGATGGAGAATATTGGCCCAGGTGCGCTCCCGCTTCCCGGTGGCGTTCCACACGGCGACGATGGTGTCGTCGGACAGTTGGATCGCCAGCCAGTTCCACCGGGTGTCACCGGAGGCCAGCGTCTCGGCCTTCGCGAGTCCGAACCACTGCCGGTCGAACCACGAGTTGCCGGTGACCGGGTAGCTGCGCCCGTCCACGGTGACCGTTCCGACGGTGTCCAAGATGGGGAACGCGAACTGGTAGGTGGCGAGTTCATTGTCGAGAAGAGGGTAGAGGCCGGTGCCGTTGTACGGCAGAACCGGGCCCTTCCGGCGCAGGGTCAGATCGAACGACGCTTCGCCCGACCCGATCTGTCCCTGCACCCGCATTTCCCCGGCATTCGCGGACCACGTGATGTTGTCGCTCGACACGGCGAACCCGTCGCTGGTCTCCGTGAGGTCCCCATCCTTCCCGTCGTCGAGCAGGTAGCGGGACATGACCATGTCCGACAGCGCGACGGTCGACACTCCTGGGCCGATCGGCTTCTTGACGTAGTGGATCTGAAGTCCGAACTCCCGGTCGTCGGCATCGAGGTTGCAGCCGAGGAACCAGGAGTCGCCCATCACACCCGTCTGGGGCTTGAGGTCGGCCACGGGGTCGATGAACATCGGAAGATTGGGGCGTCCCGCATTGTCCGGCTTGGGTGAGACAAACACTGATCTCACATTGTTGCCCATTTCCATCGCGTTGCTGATTGCTGATTGCTCAGTCATGACTTCGTCTCCTTGTGAGTGTTGACGCAGAAACTGATCTCTGTGTTCGGGGTTCAGTGCCCTTGGTCGTCGACGCGCAGGGACGGGACCTCGGTCCAGTGCTCGATCTGGGAGGGTCCGCCCTCGACGGCGGGCTTGCCGTTGACGAAGAATCCCTCGCTGAAGGCCAGGGATTGGGCCATCAGTTCCAGGCCTTCCTGGTTGTCAGGGCTGCTGACGGCGTTGGCCAGGGAGGTCACGTAGTCGTCGTAGTCCTCGAAGCGGTCGGTGAACATCCAGTACTCCTTCTCGGGGTCCTCCGGATCGTCCATCGTGTAGTAGCGGGTGGAGCTGTAGTGGTAGATCTCGGGGTGGGCGACCTCGTAGTCCATGAACTTGCGAACGCCCCTTTCGACCTCGTCGTGGTGCTCCTTGCGGGCCTTGAAGCGAGCGATTCCGAGCTGTTCGGCCTTCATGTCTCTTTCCTTTCTTCCGGTCCGGTCTGATGGCTCTTCGGACATTCGGTGGGGGTCATGGGGTGAGTCCGCCGGCGGCGAGGAGCATGCGGAGCCGGTAGTTGTCGCGGTTGCGGAAGCCGCGGGCGAGGCGGCGGTGCAGCTCGATGATCCCGTTC
>JAFAAX010000009.1 GCA_023426345.1 Actinomycetes bacterium | reverse complement strand
GTCCCGGCCATCCGCACCCGCCAGGACCGCCGGGCGGGCACGGCCTCGGCGTCCCCGTCCGCCGCCTGCACCGTCAGCTCCCGCGCCGCGTCGTCCCAGGCGAGCGTCGTGCGGGCGACGTGCCCATGCTCGTCGTCCTCGACCAGCGTGTAGGCGCCGTCCGCGCCCGGCACGACGAGCACCTCCACGGCGTCCGGGATCGCGCACGTCAGCGGTCCCCGGAGCCGGCCCGCGGGGTCGCCCTCGCCAACGCCGACGCCGGCCGGGTCCGCCAGCGGCAGGACGGTGCCGGGGCGCGCCAGCACGGGCAGCGTCTCCAGCGGGCGGTGCATCGCGAGCAGGCGCCCGCCGTCATAGGTCACGCCCGTGAACAGGTCCATCCAGATCCCCTCCGGCAGCCACACGTCCACGCGCGCCCGGTCCGTGACCGCCGACGCCGGCCGTGTGACGGGCGCGACCAGGAGGCAGCGTCCGAACAGGTACTCGTCGGGCACGCGCCGCGCTCCCGCCCCGTGCGGATCCTCCCAGTAGACGGGCTGGATGAGGGGCTGGAGGTGCTCATGGCCCCACTGCTGCTCCGACGCCAGGTAGGGCACCAGGCGGTGGCGCAGCCGGAGGAAGTCCTCCTGGACCGCGCACTCGCGCGGCCCGAAGCGCCACGGCTCCTTCGCGGTGAACGGGTTGTCCGTGGAGTGCAGCCGCATGATGGGGCTGAACACGCCGAACTGGACCCACCGGGTCTGCAGCTCCCCGTCGCGCACGCCCTGGATGTGCCCGCCGATGTCGTGGCTCCACCAGCCGTAGCCGATGTTGGCCGCGGTCGCCGTGAACTCCGGCTGGAACGCCAGGGAGTCCCACGTGATGATCGCGTCCCCGGAGAAGCCCACCGGATAGCGGTGCGATCCGGGCCCGGCATAGCGCGAGAGGATGAGACCGCGCCCGTCGTGGCGGTGCGCGGAGTCGAGGTACTGGAGGTGGTTGAGCATCCACAGGGGGTCCAGCCCCGGCGTCCGCGTGAGCGCTCCCTGCTGCCAGTCGATCCACCAGAAGTCGACCCCCTGCTCCTCCAGGGGGTGCAGGACGTCCTCCAGGTAGGCGAGCATCGTCGCAGGGTCCGCCGGGTCGAAGGGCACGGGGTCCCCCGAGACGGGATCGATGCCCAGACGGGCCGCCACCCGCGGATAGGCGTCCTCGAAGGAGCGGATCCCGTCGGCCGGGTGGAGGTTGAGCGTGGTCGCCAGCCCGCGCTCGTGGAGGGCCGCCAGGAAGGCCTCGGGATCCGGGAACAGCTCCCGGTTCCAGGTGTATCCGGTCCACCCCGAGCCCTGCCCGGCCGGCACCTCGGTGACATGCCAGTCCATGTCGATGACCGCGACCGACAGGGGGATGCCGCGCAGGCGGAACTCGTCCATCAGCGCCAGGTACTCGCTGTCCGTGTACGCGTAGTAGCGGCTCCACCAGTTCCCCAGCGCGAAACGCGGAATGAGCGGCTGCGCGCCGGTCAGGCGGTAGAAGTCCGCGAGGGCGCCGCGGTAGTCGGCGCCGGCCGCG
This sequence comes from Actinomycetes bacterium, assembly GCA_023426345.1. Taxonomy (GTDB): domain Bacteria; phylum Actinomycetota; class Actinomycetes; order Actinomycetales; family Actinomycetaceae; genus Pauljensenia. The sequence goes on along the minus strand of JAFAAX010000009.1, from coordinate 8,966 downwards.
AACACGTAGAGGTCGCGGCTGCCGGGCTCGCGCCCCTCGATCCAGCCGTCCGGCGTCAGGGCCGCCGTGGTGTCCGCGAGCCCGGTGATCCCGCGCCCGTCCAGGATCCCGGGGTCCAGGGGGACGCGCCCGTCGCACATGTCGAGGGTGCGGGCCGTGCCGCCGAGGTTGCGCTGGTGGAGCTCGCCGGGCAGATCCTCCTGCCCCCACCGCCACGTGCCGCCCCAGCCGTCCCCGTCGAGGACCTCCGCGGACAGGCCCTCGGGCGTGAAGTCCTCTCCGTCGTAGGTGAGCGTCAGATGCGGGGTGCGCACGAGGATCTGCTCCGTGCCGTCGGCGCGGGTCGTCCGCGTGATCCTCGCCGACGAGGGCGACGCCGCCTCCGCGTCGGCGGGCCCGCGTCCGGCGGCGAGGTCGCGCGTGACCACCATCTGGGTCGGGCGGTCCTCGAAGCGGCCGGTGGGCGACCACTCGACGCGGACCAGGCGCTCCGTGAGCACCTGGATCCGGAAGCGCTCGCCCGTCTCGGTGAGGTCCTCGGCGGGGATCCCGGCCGGGCGGGGGCGCAGGTGCGCCGGAAGGGGCAGGGCGGGAGACGGATGCGCAGTCATGCGCCCTATTGTCCCGGCCCTGCCCCTTCCCTGTCACGGCACCGGCCCGGTGGGTCGGGCGCCCCGGCGAGTCAGGCGGTCGCGGAGGGCGTTCCCGCCGCCGCGGCGGCGGCGCCCTCGTCAGCGGAGGCCTCGCCCCGCTTGCGCGGCGTCGCGTCGACGCCCGCCTCCTTGCGCTGGGCGGGCGTGATCGGCGCCGGCGCGTCGGTGAGCGGGTCGTAGCCGCCGCCCGACTTCGGGAACGCGATGACGTCGCGGATCGACTCGGAGCGCGTGAGCAGGGCGACGATCCGGTCCCAGCCGAACGCGATCCCGCCGTGCGGAGGCGCGCCGAACTTGAAGGCCGTGAGCAGGAATCCGAACTGCTTCTCGGCCTCCTCCGGGCCGATGCCCATCACTGTGAACACGCGCTCCTGGACGTCGCGGCGGTGGATACGGATCGAGCCGCCGCCGATCTCGTTGCCGTTGCACACGATGTCGTAGGCGTAGGCCAGCGCGTGGCCCGGGTCCTCATCGAAGGTGTCCAGCCACTCGGGCTTCGGCGAGGTGAACGCGTGGTGGACGGCCGTCCAGGCCGAGTGGCCCAGCGCGACGTCGCCCTCGGCGACGGCCTCGCCGGACGGCTTGAACAGGGGCGCGTCGACGACCCATGTGAACGCCCAGGCGTCGGGGTCGATGAGGTCGCAGCGCCTGCCGATCTCCAGGCGCGCGGCGCCCAGGAGCTCCCGCGTCTTGTCGGGCTCGCCGGCGCCGAAGAAGAGGCAGTCGCCGGGACGGGCTCCGGTGGCGGCGGCCAGGCCCGCCTTCTCGGCGTCCGAGATGTTCTTGGCGACCGGCCCACCCAGCGTCCCGTCCTCGCCCACCGTCACATAGGCCAGGCCCTTCGCCCCGCGGGCCTTCGCCCACTCCTGCCACTTGTCGAACGTGCGGCGCGGCTGCGAGCCGCCCCCGGGCATGACGACGGCGCCGACGTAGGGCGCCTGGAACACGCGGAACGGGGTGTCGTGGAAGAACTCCGTGAGGTCGACGAGCTCCTGGCCGAAGCGCAGGTCCGGCTTGTCCGAGCCGTAGCGCTCCATGGCCTCCTGGAAGGTCATCCGCGGGATCGGGGTGGCCAGGTCATAGCCGATCAGGGCCCAGACCTTCTGGAGGACGTCCTCGGCGACCGCGATGACGTCGTCCTGCTCGACGAAGCTCATCTCGATGTCGAGCTGGGTGAACTCCGGCTGGCGGTCCGCGCGGAAGTCCTCGTCGCGGTAGCAGCGCGCGATCTGGAAGTAGCGCTCCATGCCCGCGACCATCAGCATCTGCTTGAACAGCTGCGGGGACTGCGGCAGCGCGTACCAGGAGCCCGGGGACAGGCGGGCCGGGACGATGAAGTCGCGGGCGCCCTCGGGGGTGGACCGCGTCAGCGTCGGGGTCTCGATCTCGACGAAGTCATGGTCGTACAGGGCGTTGCGGGCCACGCGCGAGACCTCCGAGCGCAGCCGGATCGCCTGCTGCTCGGGCTCGCGGCGCAGGTCGAGATAGCGGTACTTCAGCCGCGTCTCCTCCCCGACGTTGCCGGCGTCCTCCGCGTTGGAGGACACCTGGAACGGCAGCGGGGCCGACGGATTGAGGATCGTGATGTCGTCGCCCAGGATCTCCAGGGCGCCGGTGGCCAGGTTCGGGTTCTGGTTGCCCTCCGGGCGCAGCGAGACCTCGCCGGTCACCTGCAGGACGTACTCCGAGCGCAGCTCATGGGCCACGGACTCGTCGCGGACGACCACCTGGACGATGCCCGACGCATCGCGCAGATCCACGAACACCACCCCTCCGTGGTCGCGGCGGCGGTCGACCCATCCCGCCAGGGTGACGGTCCGGCCGGCCAGGTCCGTGGACAGGCTGGCGATCGTGTGAGTGCGCAGCACGGTATTCCTTTCGTCAGGTGCCTTCCCGCGAGACGAGCGGGCGCCCGGACAGTCTAGCGCCCGAGAGAGGGGCCTCCGGCGGGCGCGGGCCCGATGCCCGCCCGGCGGAGGCGCGCGCCCGGTGCCCGCCCGGGCCTCTCCTCCCCCAGCCCGGAGAGGGCGGAGGCCAGGCGGGATCGCGTTTGCGGCCCCTTGCCGCGCGGTGGGACGATGAGCCCCATGCCCCTCCCCGACCAGGGCGGATCCCCGAGCTCTCCGCCGCCCGACGCCGCGCGCGGCTCAGCACGCGAGCCCTGGTCCGCCACCGAGATCGCGTTGATGGTCGGGTCCGTCCTGCTCATCACGCTCAGCGCCTTCGAGTCGCTGGCCACCACCACGATCATGCCCAGCGTCGTCGCGGAGCTGGGAGCGGAGAACTGGTTCTCCGTCGCCTCCGGCGCCGCGATGGCGGCCCAGCTGCTCTCCACCGTGATCGCGGGCATGCTGTCGGACCGCCAGGGGCCGCGCGGCGTCCTGGTGGTCGGCATGGTCCTCTTCGTCGCCGGCCTGCTGCTGTGCGCGAGCGCCCCGCACGTCGGGCTGTTCGTCGCCGGGCGGCTGGTCATGGGCCTGGGCGGCGGCATGGTGATCGTCCCGCTGTATGTGCTGGTCGGAGCCATCGCCACGGACCGGCACCGTCCCACCTTCTTCGCGGGCTTCTCCCTGGCGTGGGTGTTCCCCTCGCTCGTGGGGCCCGCGATCGCCGGTCTCATCGCCGTCCATTTCGGATGGCGCTGGGTCTTCGGGGCCGTGCCCGCCGCGGCGCTCGTGGCCGTCATCCCCCTGGCGCCCCTGCTGCGGCGGATGGGCGTCGAGGCCGTCGAGCAGACCGACCCGGCCTCCCGGCGACAGATCGGCGCCCTGGCCTTGTCCGGGCTGGGCGCGGGCCTCGGCATCCTCCTGCTCCAGCTGGCCGGCGCCCTGAGCGGATGGGCCCTCGGGGCGCTGGCCGCCGCTGGGCTGGCGCTCACGGTCGCCATGCTTCCCCGGCTGGTCCCCGCCGGGGCGTTCCGGCTGGGGCGCGGGACGCCCTCGGCCATCGCGACGCGCTTCCTGGCCATGGGGGCGCTGACGGGGGCCAGCGCCTTCATCCCCCTGGTCCTCCAGCGCGTCCACGGGTGGAGCGTCGCGCACGCCGCCCTGGCGGTGACCGTCGGCTCCCTGGCGTGGGCGGTGGGCGCCACTGCGCAGGCGCGCGTGGTCGATCCGCGCGCGCGCCTGCGGCTGCCGCTGTTCGGGACGACGTGCATGGCGGTCGGACTGCTCCCCGTCGCGCTGCTGGCCCTGCCCGGGATGCCGGAGTGGATCGGGATCGTGGGGATCTTCCTGGCCGAGCTCGGCATCGGATTCGTGCACTCGACGCTGTCCGACCTCACGCTGGGCATGACCCCGCGCGCCGAGCACGGAAAGGTGAGCTCCTGGCTGCAGGTCGCGGACAACGGCGGGTCGGCCCTGGAGCTCGCGATCGTCTCGATCGCCCTGGCGCTGTGGGCGCGGACCGCGTGGCTGCCCTACGCCCCGGCGGGCGCCATCGCGTGGGCGCTCGCGGCGCTCGCCGTGTGGGCGGCGTCGCGCATCCCACCGCGGGCCTGACGGCTTCCCCCGCGGGCCGAGGCCGCGCTCCTCGCACGTCGGCACCCCACCGGCGCCGTCGCCTCGCTGGTGTCTTGACTGAGGTGGCGCCCGTTGAGCCTCACTGACGCATCCGCAGAGGGCGTGCCGCACCACCGTCCGTTCCGGTCATCGCGCGCATGCCCCTCGACGCGCCCGCACGCGCGGCCGCCACCCGGCGGCGCACCTGCTCATGCGCCCGATGCTGGCTCATGCCACCGGGCATCCACCCGCCACCCGGATCCACCCAGGGTGGCGCCTTGACCTCGGGCACGCCGTCGCGCATCCGGATCTGCCAGCCGTGGAGGTGGAGGAAGCGGTGATGGAACCAGCACAAGGCCACGCCGTTGCCGACGTCAGTGGGCCCGCCGTCCTGCCATTCCCGGACATGGTGGACCTCACACCACGTCCCCGGGGTCTCGCAGCCCGGGATCACGCAGGTGCCGTCCCGGTCCAGAATGGCCCTCCTCTGCCAGTCCGTGAACACCCGCTCCAGGCTCGACGTCGATCCCAGGACCACGCCATCCCCGTCCAGGAGGACCTTCTGGATCCCGCCCGCGCATCCCGCGTGGATCGCCGCGTGGATGTCAACGCCGCTGTCCGCCTCCTCATGGCCGCCCTGGAGGAATGCCACGGCGTGCGCGCCCTGAGGCGCACCCAGATCCTCCGCGCTGGCCGTCACCACCAGGACCGGGGCACCGCGCTGGACCAGGTGACGATCTTTCGCGCCCGCCGCCGCCATCAGGATCGCCATCAGTGCATCGTGGCGCCGCTGAGCGGGAGTCCGCCGGTCACGAGCCGCCGGGTTCACGGCCCCTGCGGCCGTGGGACAGGCGTCGTCCCCCGTCCCTCGCCCGGCGGCGTCCGGACCAGGATCCTCGCCGGCGACGGTCGGGCCAGCGGGCTCCTCCACCCGGGGATTGAGAGTGGCGTCGAACAGCCGCTGCAGCTGCGCCGCCACCTCGGGGATCATATTGCCCCGGATCGGGACCAGGCCGTCCTTCAGCCGCCCCACCGTGATCCCGCGCTTCGCCATGACCTCCGCTTCATCGGGTCGCGCGCCGTCAGGATCGACGGCCAGGGCCCACACCCCGGCCATCGTCTCGAGGTCGCGCACCGTCATCGGAGGGGCGAAAACCCGGGATCCCCCCTCCGTCACGCCCGTGGGCGCCACGCCCACCAGGGCCTCCAGCTCCTGCGCGCCGGCGTCGGCGTGGGCGTCGTCGGCGCCACGGGTGCCCGGCGGGGACAGCAGGCGGGCCATCGTCTCACCGTGCGCGAGAAGCGTTCGTCCGCCGACCGCCGCGGCCACCAAGCACCGCTCCGCCTCCGCGACCACCAGCGGATCGCCGCGTTCCACCCCCGGTTCCAGCACCCGCAGGATCGCCCGACGCTGCTCGACTCCCAGGAGGCCCGCACCGACCGCCGCGGCGACCACCGGGAAACGCGATCCCAGGACCTCGCCCGTCAGCGAGCGCCCCGGTCGCAGTTGCCCGCCGAGGCGCACCCGCGATCCCGCCTCGCGCATCGAGACTCCCGCGGCCCGTGCCACCAGCTCCTTCGCCGAGGCGCACCCGGTGACCGCGAGCAGCCCCGTCCCCTCGGGGTCCCATCCGTCCGCCGCCCGCTCACCCACCGCGCCCGCGAGCAGCACCCGGAGGGAGTCCATCGTCCGCCCGAGCTCCTCCACGGACGCGACCAGGCCGACGAGCTCGCCGTGCGACACTCCCACTGAGGCCACGGAATCGACCGCAGGGGCGACCCGTTCGCGGGCCTCCTCGATCAGGTCCGCAAACAACCCCCCACCGGGGAATGGTGTCTCGCTGAAGTCCTCCATGCCCCATGGTCCCAACGCCCATGGGCACTTGGAGGCGCCAAACCCCCGAAAACACCCGCCCCTCCCGGATAGAGACGCAGATCACACCCTTCCCGCGGGTGAGCGCGCTCGCGCCCAGTGCTCCCGCCCCGGGCCCGCGCCCGCGCGCACGCCCCGCCCACAAGAACCGACCCACCCCGGCAGGGCGTCGCCCTCGTCACTCCTGGGAGGCGCTCCCCGCCCGGCCCGGCCCCGGCTCCTCAGACAGGGCCGCGAACTCTCCGCCAGCGCGGGGGTGAGCGATCTCATGGCCCCCGCGTGCTGACCGGCGGCTCCGCCAGCGCCTAAGGTGGGGTCCGCGATGAGGCGCAGCCCCATGTTGATGGTGACCGGCTCCGAGCCGGTGAGTGTTGGTGTGTGAGAGGGCCGCGCCGAAGGCCCCCCTGAGGCCCGGCCCGGGCGAGACGCCCCGGCTTCGAGACAGACACGACACCTGAGGACCACTGTGCCCACGCTTGATGACATCGAGACCCTGCCGCCCGCCGAGCCGATCACCGAGGAGCCGCCCGCGGGCGTCCCGGCCGACGACGAGCCGACGGACGTCCAGACATCGGAGACCGCCGATCCGGCGGGACCGGGGACGCCCTCGTCGATGGACCCGGACGAGACCGTGGACGACACCCCCGAGGACGAGGACGAGGGCGGCGACGACCTCGAAGACGACGAGGACGACACCCCCGAGGACGGCGATGAGGACGTCCCCGACGACGCCGTCACCTTCGCCGGCCTGGGCCTGCCCGAGGAGCTGCTCGAGGCCGTCACCCGGATGGGCTTCGTCACTCCGACCCCGATCCAGGCGGAGGCCATTCCCGCCCTGCTGGACGGCCGCGACGTCGTCGGCATCGCCCAGACGGGCACCGGCAAGACCGCCGCGTTCGGACTGCCGCTGCTGTCCTGGATCGACGCGTCGGAGCGCGACGTCCAGGCGCTGGTCCTGGCGCCGACCCGCGAGCTCGCGATGCAGTCCGCTCAGGCCATGGAGGATTTCGCCCAGCGCTCCCGCAACGTCGACATCGTCGCCGTCTACGGCGGCTCGCCCTACGGCCCCCAGCTGGGGGCCCTGCGCCGCGGCGCCCAGGTGGTGGTGGGCACGCCGGGCCGCATCATCGACCTCATCGAGCGCGGCGCGCTGGACCTCTCCCACGTCCGCATGCTCGTCCTGGACGAGGCCGACGAGATGCTGCGCATGGGCTTCGCGGAGGACGTCGAGACGATCGCCTCCTCCGCGCCGAAGGAGCGGCTCACCGCGCTGTTCTCGGCGACCATGCCCGCCCCGATCGAGCGCGTCGCCAACACGCACCTGCGCGATCCCCTGAAGATCGCGGTGTCGGAGGAGTCCTCCACCGTCGACACGATCCACCAGACCTACGCGGTCGTGCCCTTCACCTACAAGTCCGCGGCCCTGGCCCGCGTGCTGTCCACCCGCGACGCGGACGCCGTGCTCGTGTTCGTCCGCACCCGCTCCGACGTGGAGGACATTGCTCTCGACATGGCGAACCGCGGGTTCCGCGCCGCCGGGATCTCCGGCGACGTCGCGCAGAAGGAACGCGAGCGGATGGTGGAGCGCCTTCGCGACGGGTCCCTGGACGTCCTGGTCGCCACCGATGTGGCAGCGCGCGGGCTGGACGTCGAGCGCATCGGGCTGGTCGTCAACTACGACGTCCCGCGCGAGGCCGAGGCCTACGTCCACCGCATCGGACGCACCGGGCGCGCGGGACGCGAGGGCCGCTCGCTCACCTTCTTCACGCCGCGCGAGCAGTACCGGCTGCGCCGCATCGAGCGTCTCACCGGCACGCCGATGGAGGAGGTCCGCATCCCCTCCCCCGCTGAGGTCGCCGAGTTCCGGGCACGCAAGGTGCTGGACGGCGTGCCAGAGCGGGCCGCCGGCCCGGAGGGCTCCCTCGAGCTCTACCACACGCTCCTCGCCGAGCTCCACGAGGCCTCCGACCTGTCCATCGAGGACATCGCGGCGGCGCTGCTGGCCCGGGCCGTCGGGGACCGGGGCTCCTCCGCGGCCGCGGAGCGCGCCGAGGACGAACGCCGCAGCCACGGGCGCCAGCGCCACGAGGAGGTCCTCGACGACAACGGCGAGTTCCTCCACGCCTTCTTCGAGGGTCATCGCGACAAGGAGCGGGGCGGCCGGACCGGCCGCGGGGACCGCTTCGACCGCGATGAGCGGGGCCCGCGGTTCGACCGCGGGGAGGGGCGCGGACGGCGCGCCGGCGGGTCCCGTCCGGTGGGGTCCGGGTTCGGGCACCGCTACCGCGTCGAGGTGGGCAAGAAGGACGGGGTGCGCCCCGGCGCCATCGTCGGCGCCATCACCGGCGAGGGTGGCGTGAACGGCAAGGACCTCGGACGCATCGACATCTACCCGACGTTCTCGCTGGTCGAGATCGCCGGCGAGCTCTCCGAGGACGCGACCTCGCGGATCGGCCGCGCCCGCGTGTCGGGCCGGGCGCTCAAGATCCACGAGGACCGCGGCCCTTCGTCCGAGGGGCGCGACCGCTTCGAGCGCGGGAACCGCCGCGGGGATGGGCGCGACCGCTTCGACCGCGGTGAGCGGGACTCCCGGGGCGAGCGCGACGATCGCGACGATCGTCGGGGTCGCGACTCTCATGAGCACGGTGGCCGCTGGAATGAGCGCCCCCAGCGCGGCGAGCGCGACAGCCGCCGTGAGGGCGGGCGCGACCGCTTCGACCGCGAGGATCGCCGCTTCGGCGGCTCACGAGGCGAGCGCAAGCCGTACCGCCAGCACTGACCGGGTGCCCGGCGCCCCCATCAGCGGCTGAGGCTGAGGCGCCCCCGGGGCGCGGGGGTCGGGACGCGCGCCGCACGCTCGAGGGCGCCCACGACCTCGCGCTGGCGGGCGTCCTCGGCGACCAACGGCGCCACCAGCCGCGACTCCAGGACCTCCTGGAC